>CAZGPS010000176.1:0-6085 GCA_964527675.1 uncultured Brevundimonas sp.
AGGACCAGGAAGAGGTCGCCTACATCTTCGAGAAATACCACCTGATCTCGGCGCCCGTCACCGACTCCGCCGGGCGTCTGGTCGGCCAGATCACCGTCGATGACATCGTCAACATCATCCAGGAAGAAAACCGCGAGGACATCCTGCGCCTCGCCGGCGTGTCCGACGAAGACCGGGGCTCTTCGGTGGCCGAGATCGTGCGCGGACGGGCGCCGTGGCTGACGATCAATCTCGTCACCGCCACCCTCGGAGCCAGCGTCATAGGCTGGTTCGGCGACACGATAGAACAGATCGTCGCCCTCGCCATTCTGATGCCCATCGTTTCGGCTATCGGCGGCAACGCCGGCACCCAGGCCATGACCGTCACGGTGCGCGCGCTGGCGACGCGGGAGTTGAACAGCTCCAACGCCCCGCGCACCTTTTGGCGCGAGATGACCGTGGGTTTGGCGAATGGACTGGTGCTCGCCCCACTGATCGGCGCCGCCACCGCATTGTGGTTCCGGAACGAGGACTGGCGGATCGGTCTCGTTATCGCCGCAGCCATGGTCCTGAACCTGCTGGTGGCGGCGCTGATCGGGGTCTTGACCCCCCTGACCCTGTCGCGGCTGAAGTTCGACCCGGCGGTGTCCTCGGCCGTATTCGTGACGGCGACGACGGACTTCTTCGGCTTCCTGATCTTCCTCGGTCTGGCCACGATCGTCCTGCTGTAATGCCGCTGGACCGGCGCGCGGCTTGCTGGTTCTCCCGCTGAGCGAGCACGTCCGTCTCGATTTGGGTCAATCCGGTGTCCGACGCGACCACCCATCCGCTGAAAGTCTCCCGCGAGGGAGTCGTCCTCATCAAGAGCTTTGAGGGCTTCCGGCCGCGCGCAACGCGCAGTGAAGACGGCCGCTGGGTCATCGGCTACGGTCACACGGCCTCGGCCCGCGAGGGTCTGACGGTCAGCGAGTCCGACGCCGAACTGTTGCTGCAGTACGATCTGCTGCCGGTGGTGAAGGCCCTGAACGAACGGGTGTCCGCACGCCTCAACCAGCACCAGTTCGACGCCCTGGCCAGTTTCGCCATCTCGGTCGGCGTCGACCGCTTCCTCGCCTCCGATGTCCTGCGCCAGCTGAACGAGGGGCACGCCGGCGAGGCGGCCGACGCCCTGATCGGCTGGCCCGAGCCGACGCCGCCGGATGCGCGCCTGCGTCGCCGGGCTGCCGAACGGGCCCTGTTCGTGGCCGATCCGGCCCGTCCGATGCACCTGGCCGATCTGCTGGCTGCGCCGCTGCCGCCCCTTGCGCCGGATGCGCCGAAAACCTCCGCCGCCCGGCCGGACGTCAATGCGCCCGTCGACGCCCGGGCCGCGGCGGTCGCCACCCTGCTGGGCGAGGCCCCGCCGGCCCCGGCCCCGGCGCCTGAACCGGCTGGGGAGAGCGCCGCGACGGACCCTGAAGCGGACAGGGCGACCTTCGAGCCGACGCCTTTCGAGGCCGCGCCCGCGCTCACCGTTCACCTGCAGCGCTATTCGCCCTACGCCGCGCCCATCGTCGGGCCGCTGCCAGGCTTCCCGACCGCCGGGGCGCCGCCCGCCGTGGCGGACGCGACCACGCCCGACGCGGTGGCGGATGAAGCCGCGTCGGTCCCGGCCGCCGACGAAGCGGTGGTCCCGCCGCCGGCCGAACCGCCGGCCGCCGGGATCGAGCCTGCCCGCCCGGTCGTGCCGCTGGTCCCGCCGGAGCCGGGGCTTTCGCCGTTCCCGCCGCTGGACCACCCCCTGGTGCTGACGCCGGCGACCGAAGCGGACTTCGTCGAAGCCGAGCGACCCGTGTGGGACCCGGACCAACGCGCCGACGGGGAGCCGGCCGGTGAAACGGTCCTGTTCGAGGAAGAACCGACCCTGTCGGTGCTGCGCCATGAGATCGAGGCGGCGCCGCCCCGGCGCTTCGACTGGAGCGTGACGGGCGCCTTCCTGATCATGGGCGTGACCGGATTGACGGCCTGCGCGGCCGCGGCCGCCGCCTTCCGCAAGGCCATGGTCGATGAGTCGCCCCTGAATGACTACACGGTGATCGGATGGGTCCTGGCCCTGATCGGCGTGATCTGCGTCGGGGTGTCGTCGTGGAATCTGTACGCGCGCTGGGGTCGCCGGGACTGACTTTGCCAGTCGCGCGGCGCGGTGCTACGCCGCCGCCATGAGCATTCCCAACGCCCCCCAATCGATGGAATTCAACCTCGGCGAAAACGCCGACATGATCCGCGAGACCACCGCCCGCTGGGCCGCCGACCGGCTGGCCCCCCTCGCCGCCGAGATCGACGAGACCAACGCCTTCAAGCGCGAGCTGTGGCCCGAAATGGGCGCGCTGGGCCTGCACGGCGTCACCGTCGAGGAAGAGTACGGCGGCCTCGGCCTCGGCTACCTCGAACACGTCGTGGCCATGGAAGAGGTGTCGCGCGCCTCGGCCTCGATCGGCCTGGCCTACGGCGCCCACTCCAACCTGTGCGTCAACCAGATCCGCCGCTGGGGCACCGAGGAGCAGAAGCGCAAATATCTGCCCAAGCTGATCAGCGGCGAGCACGTCGGCTCCCTGGCCATGTCCGAGGTCGGCTCGGGCTCCGACGTCATGTCGATGCGCACCCAGGCCCGCAAGGAGGGCGACCGCTACATCCTCAACGGCACCAAATTCTGGATCACCAACGCCCCGCACGCCGAGACGCTCGTCGTCTACGCCCGCACCGGCGAGGGCAACGGCGGCGTCACCGCCTTCCTGATCGAGAAGGGCATGAAGGGCTTCAGGGTCTCGAAGAAGCTGGACAAGATGGGCATGCGCGGCTCGGACACCGCCGAACTGGTGTTCGAGGACTGCGAGGTCCCGGAAGAGAACGTCATGGGTCCGGTCGGCGGCGGCGCCGGGGTGCTGATGAGCGGCCTCGACTATGAGCGCGCCGTGCTGTCGGCGGGGCCGCTGGGCATCATGCAGGCGGCGCTGGACGTGGTCCTGCCCTACCTGCGCGAGCGCAAACAGTTCGGCAAGCCGATCGGCAGCTTCCAGTTGATGCAGGCCAAGGTCGCCGACATGTACGTGGCCCTGAACAGCGCCCGCGCCTATGTCTACGCCGTCGCGCGCGCCTGCGACCAGGGCCGGACCACCCGCTATGACGCCGCCGGCGCCATCCTGCTGGCGTCCGAGAACGCGGTGAAGGTCAGCCTCGAGGCGGTCCAGGCCTTGGGCGGCGCCGGCTATACCAAGGAGTGGCCGGTCGAGCGGCTGGTCCGCGACGCCAAGCTCTATGACATCGGCGCGGGCACGAACGAGATACGCCGCTTCCTGATCGGGCGGGAGTTGCTGGGCAGCTGAGGAACTCCGGCGGGCGCCGGCGGTTGGAGCCTCGCGAAAGGAGACACCCCATGCCCGCCAAATCCGCCGCCCAGCAGAAAGCCGCCGGAGCCGCCCTGTCGGCCAAACGCGGAGACACGCCCAAATCGGAACTGAAGGGCGCCTCGAAGTCGATGGAGAAGTCGATGAGCGAGACGCAGCTCGAGGATTTCGCCCACACCAAACGCAAGGGCAAGCCGGAGCACGTCAAGAACTGAACGCCGCGCTGCGGGCCACAATGGACGATTGTTAAGTGGCGCGGGTGCAGTACCGTGCCTAGATCAATCGTCTCCGTCGCCCGAGTCCCGCAGCCCGATGCCCGACTACGACTATCAGAGCGACACCCGGCCTTTTTCGCAGGTGATCGAGGACATCGGGGCCAAGGACGACCCGAAGCTGTACCTCGGCGAATTGGTGAACGCGTTTGGCGAGCGCGGCTTCGGCGCGCTGATGCTGTTCTTCGGCCTGCTGAACATCGCCATCGGCATCATTCCCGGAACCACCACCATCCTCGGCGCGCCCCTGTTGCTCATGGGGTTTCAGCTGGCCATCCGTCAGGACCAGCTCTGGCTCCCGCGCTGGGCGCTGCGCCGCTGGATCGAGCGCGAGACCTACCGGACCGGGGTGAAAAAGGTGCTTCCGCGGCTGCGCAGGATGGAGCGCCTGTCGAGGCCCCGCTTCTCGATCATGACCAGCGAAGTCTCCGAGGTGCTGATCGGCGTCGCCACCTTCCTGCTGGCCTTCATCCTGATCCTGCCGATCTGGGGCGGCAACCTGATCCCGGCGCTGATCATCGCCACCTTCGGCTTCGGCCTGATGCAGCGGGACGGACTGGCCATCATCCTCGCCTGGAGCGCCATCGCCCTGATCTGCACCGCGGCCCTGATCATCTGGCTGGCCTGGACCTGGGTCTCACCCTATCTGTTGCCTGTCTGGGCCTGGCTCAACGGCCTGCTGCCCCAGGCATGGGCGTGGTTCAGCGGGCTGTTCGGCGGCTGAACGCACGAGGCGCCGGAGGGCGAACCCTCCGACGCCTGCGAGAACCGGATAACAGTCAGCTGCGGAACAGCGACATGATGAGTTGCGGCGTCTGATTGGCGATGCCCAGCGCCTGAACTCCCAGCTGCTGCTTCGTCTGCAGGGCCTGGAGTTTGGCGCTTTCCTTCGCCAGATCGGCGTCGACCAGATTCCCCACTCCCGCCTCCAGCGCATCCGTCAGCTTGCCGACGAAGGTGATGTGGGTTTCGAGCGCCCTCGACTTGGTGCCCAGACGCGCGAGCGCGCCCGAGACCGCAGCGATGGAATCCGAGACGTCCGTCATTGCGGCGGTCGCGTCGGACAGGGTGCTGATCGATTGCGTCGCCGTGATCGAGACGTTCGCGCTGCCCAGAGCCATGACCTCGGCGCCGACCGTGAGGGTCGACGTGCCCTGTGCGTTGGCCAGGGCCTCGAACCCCGTCGCGCCCGTCTTCAGCAGGTTGACCCCGTTGAATTCGGCGTTGGCGGTGACCGAGGCGATCTGGTCGCGCAGGGCGATGAAATCTTCGTTCAGGGCGGCGCGGGCCGCGGTCTTCAGCGACGCATCCGTCGCAGCGAGTGCCTTCTCCTTCATCTGGAGCAAGAGGTCAGAGACCGTCTCGCCCGCCGCAAGCGCCACATCGACCGCGGCGACGCCGCGATCGAGAGACTGTTTCACTGCGGTCAGCGCCCCGATTTCGGCACGTTGCCCCTGGGCGATCGCCCAGATGGCCCCGTTGTCCTTGGCGTTCGCGACAGACTTGCCGGTGTTGATCCGGTTCTGCGTGATCGCCAACTGGGCGTTGGTCGCATTCAGGTTCTGGAGCGCTACCTGAGCGCCCACGTTCGTGTTGACCGACATAGCCATCGGTTGTCCTTCCATTCTGGTCGGTTGGGAAACGGCCTTCTGGCCGTAGAACCGGTTCTGGTTCGCGCACGGCTACGCAAGGTTCGGGCCGGAAACGTCCAGGGCGCAGCTCATTGTTTTAACTGAGAATATTTGGCGATACGAAGACCTGAGCCCGGCAGATTTGTCCACCGGGTCGATCGTGACGGCCAGTCTTTCCGGCGACGCGCCGGCCCGGTCCGGACATATGATCGTTGTTAACCCCGGGCGGCTTCGCTACCCCTGTGCGCACAGCAGCCGGAGCCGTCCATGACTCGCCAGAGCGACCGGTTCGAGGGCACCTCGAACTATATCGCCACCGACGACCTGAAGATCGCCGTCAACGCCGCCGTGGCGCTGGAGCGACCACTTTTGATCAAGGGCGAGCCCGGCACCGGCAAGACCGTTCTGGCCTATGAGATCGCCCGCGCCCTGAATGCGCCCCTGATCACCTGGCACATCAAGTCCACGACCAAGGCCCACAACGGCCTGTACGAATACGACGCCGTCTCGCGCCTGCGCGACAGCCAGTTGGGCGAGGAACGGGTCCACGAGGTGCGCAACTATCTGAAGCCCGGCAAGCTGTGGGAGGCCTTCACCGCCCCCGCCCGGCCCGTGCTGCTGATCGACGAGATCGACAAGGCCGATATCGAATTTCCGAACGATCTGCTGCAGGAACTCGACCGGATGGAATTCTTCGTCCAGGAGACCGGCGAGACCATCCGCGCCGCGGTGCGGCCGATCGTGGTGATCACCTCGAACAATGAGAAGGAGCTGCCCGACGCCTTCCTGCGCCGCTGCTTCTTCCACTACATCCGCTTCC
>CAZGPS010000177.1:0-6080 GCA_964527675.1 uncultured Brevundimonas sp.
ATGAAGCAGATCGACCAGATGCGCCGGCGGGCCGCGCGCTATCTCGCGGTGGAGGCGGTGGAGATCGCCCCGACGAAGGGGGTGTTCTCGCTCAGCTTCGACGACTTTCCGGCCACGGCGTGGAGCGAGGCGGGGCCGGTGCTGGCGCAGCATGGGGTGAAGGCCACCTACTATGTCTGCGGCGGCCTTTGCGACGGCGTGAACATGGGCCGCGACCAGTATCGGGTGGAGCAGCTGCAGGCGTTGCACGCGGCGGGGCATGAGGTCGGGTGCCATACCTTCGGCCACACCAGTGTGCTGCGGATGGGTGGGGAGGCGCTGCGACTGAGCCTCGAGGCCAATGCGGCCTGGGTGGCGGAGCGGCTGGACGGGCATCGGATGACGACCTTCGCCTGGCCGTTCGGGGACGCGACGGTCGGTGCGAAACGGGTGGTGCGGGAGCGGTTCGCCATGGCGCGCGGCGTGCGCGACGGGGTCAACGCCGGCCGCGAGGACCGGGCGCTGATCAGGAGCATCGGCCTGGAGCGCCGGCGGTTGCCCGGCTACGATCTGGAAGGGTTGATGGCCGGGGCGGCGGCGCGGCGCGGCTGGCTGACGGCCTATGGGCACGATGTGTCGGACCGGCCGACCGACTACGGCTGCACGCCGGAGGATCTGGACCGGGTGCTGCGGCTGGCGAAGGCGGCGGGGCTGGAGGTGCTGCCGGTGGGGGCGGCGTGGAACGTGGTGCGCGCCTAGCGGCCGCCCATCCGCTCCAGATAGTCCTTCTCGATCGATCGCAACGACCGGCGCGAGGCGCGGGCGCCGTAGAAATTCTGGTCACAGACGGCCTTGAGCGCTGACTCGCCGATGGAGCCGGATGACGCCGCCCGCAGGGCCGGCTCAGGGGTCCGGGTCGTGAGCGTCTGGCCATCGAGCAGGGTCAGTTCCTGAAGGCTCTCCCCCCAGCGGCTCCCGGCGCAGTCGAATCGGCCCTCCTTGCGCATCCGCACGACACGCTCGTCCGGCCCTGAGTCATCGGCCAGCGGCCGGGGGCTGGACATCACATAGTGGACGGTGGCGGTCGCGAGGGGCGTCGCCCGCTCAATGTCCTCCACCACGATCAGCATGTCGTCGTTCGCGGTCGCGATGACGCGTTCCGAGCAGCCGGCCAGCAACAGGGCGAAGACCACGCTCGCCGACGGCGGAGGCGGGGATTTCACGCGGCTTCAGCCAAGCCCTGCGCCTTGCGCGCATCCGCCCACCGGATCAGGGCCGCGCGCGGCCAGGCGACGATCCACGAGCGGGCGGTGTATTCGCCCTTTTCGATCAGGGCGGCG
This sequence comes from uncultured Brevundimonas sp., assembly GCA_964527675.1. Lineage (GTDB taxonomy): Bacteria > Pseudomonadota > Alphaproteobacteria > Caulobacterales > Caulobacteraceae > Brevundimonas. The sequence goes on from CAZGPS010000177.1 coordinate 1,320, forward strand.
CGGGTCGGGGAGCTGGTCGCGGCGCGTTGGGTGTGGATGTCGCCGGGGCCCTGGTGGATCATGAAGGCGCCGTGCTTCAGCGGATTGAGCCGCAGATAGGCGAGGCGCGGGCTGATCTGCTCAAGCGGCGGATCGTAGAACCACGACGAGCCGAGCATGCCGGCCATGTCGGGGCGGCGCTTGAGGACTTCGGCGGCCGTCGCCCAGGCGCGGTCCCAGCCGGCCTCGTTGAAATCGGACAGTTCGCGGGCCTCGGTATGGACCTCAAGCCAAGGCTTCCAGGCCTGGGCGGCGGCGTAGGCGGGGATCACCGACCAGCCCCAGCCCTCGCGGGCGTGGCGCAGCACCTGGCCCGGCCCCATCGGCGACGACAGGTCGATCATCTGGGTGCGGGCGCCGGGGACGCTGAGGACCAGGGCGATGCGCACATCCTTGGCCCAGAAGTCGCGGTCATACGGATCGGCGGCGGCGGTCAGGAAGTCGGCGAGGCGGCCGATCCATTCGGGATAGAGGTCGAGCACGGCGGGCGGCAGGTCGGCGGCGGGGACCCGCGCAGGCATCTCCAGCGCCCAGATGGCGACCAGGGCGCGGCGGTGATCGTCGGTCAGGACCTCGCCGAAGGCGGCGCGCAGCGCCTCTTCCGCGCGGTGGCCGGGCTGGTCGAAATCCCAGTGCGGGGCGGAGGCGGCGGCCGCGTCGGCGGCGGCGGCCTTGAGGGCGTGGAGGCGGGCGCGGTCCTCTGACGGGATCCTGTTCAGCACGGCCTCGAAGGCGGCCACATGGGCGGGGGCGAGCGTTTCCATGCCGCCATCCTGCACGACAGCGGTTGGCCGACGGTTAAGGCGCACGAAAAAGGCGGCGGACCGGAGTCCGCCGCCTTTGTCACTTCAGTCGCGAACCGATCAGTTCGGGGTCGGCGCCGGGTTGGCCGGATCCTCGACGTGATCGACGTGGCCGTCGGTCGGATGTTCGACAGGCGGCGAGGCGGTGGTCGTCACCGCGGCGGCGGGCTCGCCGTTCGGAGCGTTGACGCCGGTTGTGGCGGCGTCAGCCGCGGCCTCGGCTCCGGCGGTCGCCGGCGCATCGGACGAAGTCGCAGTCGGAGCTTCGGCGTCGCCCTGGGCGGTGCTGGCCGGGTTCAGGACCCTGTCGATCGGGAAGATGCCGCCGTTGGCGGCGTCGATCTCGGCCTGGACGACCGTGGCCGAACCGTAGGTGATGGCCTCGCCCGCGCCGTCGATCGAAACCTCAACGCCGCCCGCGGTCGGGACTTCGCCCGCCGCGCCCCGAATCTGGTCGGTGCTCAGGTCGGTGACCAGCACATGATAGAGCAGCAGATTACGCAGCTCCTGGGCATTGGCGGGATCGAGCAGACGGGTGCGCTCGGCCTCGGGAAGGGCCGCGAAGGCGGCGTCCGTCGGGGCGAACAGGGTGATGGCCGGGCGGCTGGCCAGGGTGTCGGTCAGCTGGGCCTGGTCGAGGGCGGTCAGCAGGGTGGTGAACTCGCCCCGGGCCTTGAGCACATCGATGACATTGTTGGCCATGGCGGGGGTTTCGGCGCCTGCGGCCGGAGCCGTCTGCGGCGGGGCGGCCGGGGCGGTCTGGGCCAGGGCGGCGGGAGCGGCGGCCAGCAGCGCGGTCGCGGCGGCGGCGGTGAGGAGGTTGATGCGAAGCATGAGTATCCCTTTCCTTCGTCGTTCGACCGCAAGAAAGGCAAGCGCGGCCGTAGTATCAAGATCGTTACAGTGAAGCCGTAAGCCTCTTGCAGGTTCCATATAGGCGACGAGCGGCACGAAACATCCCGCAACAATGGGTCATCTCAAGGTCATTCCGCGATCTTCCGCACAATACCAACGATATGCGGACACAATGTCGAAGGTTGCTGTCAGCCGAGGCGGGTCGGCTGGATCCACCAATCCGGCTGAGCCACGGCGAGCACGCCCGCAGCGGCCCGGGCCGTCGCGGGCGTCTCAAACAGGGCGAATACGGTGGCGCCGGAGCCCGACATGCGGACCAGACGCACCCCGGGAAGACGGCGGGCGGCGTCCAGCGCCGCCAGGATGGCGGGCGCACGGGCGGCCGCGGGGGCCTCAAGATCGTTGCGCAGGCCGGCCAGCCAGTCGATCACCGTCGCGACCGACCAGTCCGCCGGCGGCGCGGGTCGGTCGGCGGCCGCGGCGGCCCCCTCGTCATAGGCGCGGTATACCGGTCCGGTCGGCGAGGCCACGCCCGGATTGATCAGCAGGGCCGGCAAGGGCGGCAGGCGCGGCTCGGGCGTCAACACTTCGCCCCGGCCTTCGGCCCAGGCGGTGCGGGCGTACAGGCACATGGGGCCGTCGGCCCCGACTGTTCCAGCGACCTCGGCGAGGGCCTCGTCGTCAAGGTCGAGCCCGAGGAGGTCGCGTGTCAGCTTGAGCGCCGTTCCTGCGTCGGAGGAGCCGCCGCCGAGTCCGGCGGCGACCGGCAGGCGCTTGTCGAGGGTGACAGCGACCGGGGGATCGCCGATCCCGGCGGCGGCGCCGAGGGCGCGAAGGGCCCGCAGGATCAGATTGTCGCCCGGTCCGTCCAGCGCGTCGGCGAAGGGGCCGTCTGCCGCGAGGGAGAGGCGACTGGACGGGGCGACAGCGACCCGGTCGCCCAGATCGGCGAAGGCCACCAGACTGGCGAGGGGATGATAGCCGGCCTCATCGACGGGACCGACGTGGAGGAACAGATTGACCTTGGCCGGAGCGAGGGCCGAACGCGACGCCATGCGTCAGAATTGGCCGCCGGACACGACCGGTTCCGCCAGCCCGTCGACCAGCTTCTGTTCGACCTCGGCGCGGCGTGCGGCCTCGGGTTCGAGGGTCAGGACCCGGCTCCATTGCCAGCCCGCCTCGCGACGTCGGCCGACTTGCCAATAGGCGTCGCCGAGGTGGTCGTTGATCTCGGCGTTGGCAGGCTGCTTGGCCACGGCCTGTTCAAGGGTCTGGACGGCCTCGTCGTACTGGCCCCGCCGATAATGGGCCCACCCCAGGGAGTCCTGGATGTTGGCGTTGCGCGGATCGGCGGCGAAGGCGCGGGCGATCAACTCCGCCCCCTGTTCGACGCGGCGACCGCTGTCGACCCAGAGGTAGCCGAGGTGGTTCAGCAGGATCGGTTCGTCGGGCGCCATCTGCAAGGCGGTCCACAGCTCCGCCTCGGCTTCCTCGATGCGGCCGAGCTGTTCGAGCGTGCGGCCCCGGTCGAAGCGGACATCGGCGGACTGGTTGGCGGTGTTCACCGTCGGCCGATCGAGAATGGCGAGCGCTTCGGTGTAGCGATCGAGATTGAAATACTGGTTGGCCAGCAGGCGCGAGACCACGACCTGGTCGGGCGCCGCCGCGTCGGCGCGGAGGAAGGCCGCAAGCGCCTCGTCCCCCCGGCCCTCTTCCTGGAGGTTGAGACCCAGACCGATCTGGGCGCTGGCGTAGACGATCGGATTTGAGGCGCCGACCCGGGCGAAGGCGGCCCGGGCGGCGGAATCCTGGTTCGCCTCGTTCAGGCTTTCGGCCAGCCTCAGGGTGACGGTGTCGTCCGGATGAAGCGCCGCCGCGAGATGCAGATAGATCGCCGACAGCTCGTGGACCTCGACCTGGCTGGTCTCCATGGCGGCGAAGGCCAGCGCATCGGCGGCGATTTGAGCCGTCGTCGGGGCATCCGGCGCCCGTCCGCCGCCCTGGAGACGCCGACCCGCCACGAGGGCGCGAGGGTCCGGCTTGTCGCCGCCCAGCGCCGCCCCATAGACGGCGAGCGCCTCGTCGCGACGCCCCCGCCGCTCGAGGAAGGCGCCGTAGTGGACGCGGAACAGGCGGGCGCCGTCCGGGATCGCCAGCAAGGCCTGATACTCGGCCTCGGCCTCGGCGTAGCGGCGGCGGCTCTCAAGCAGCTGGGCCCGCTGATCCCGCAGGACCAGACCGCCCGTCTCATTGGTCGGGGTCGAGACCGGGGCGAGCGCGGCGTCCCAGTCGCCCCCGGCGGCGGCCACGGCGGGCAGCAGATAGGTCGCCACCGGCCCGTAGGGATCGGAGAAGGGCTCGCTGCGCATCAGCGCCAAAGCCGCCTCGCCCTGGCCATCCCGCAGCCGCTGGACCACGCCGGCCAGGCGGCCGGCGCCGGCGAAGAGCGGCTTGTCCCCGACGAAGGGGGCCAGCCGCACCACGGTGTCGATGTCCCCGGAGAACAGGCTGGCGAGAAAAGCCTCGCCGCCCAGTTGAGGCTGTTCCGGAGTCAGGGACTGACTGCGGGTCAGGAGTTCGGCGCCGGCGGCCTGCTGGCCCCTGAGACTGGCGACACGGCCGGACAGATACAGGCCGTAGGCGGACTGGCCGTCCGCGGCGAAGGGGGCGGGAGACCAGACGGCCGGAATCGGAGGGGCGACCGGTTCGGCGGGAATCGCGCCGGCGCCGCTATCGGGCTCGATGACGATGGCGGGGGCGCGACCCGGCGTGGGTGCAGCGGCCGGAGCGGGTTCGGCGGCCGGCGCGTCCTGGGCGGCGGCGGGCGAGGCGAACGCCAGCAGGGCGCAACCGGACAGGAGCAGGCGAAGTGAGTTCAGACGCATGACCCGGACCCTTCCCGCATTATGCGGCGGCGGCAAGGCCTCTCGCTGACGGCGCCGTCACATATTCGGATAGTTGGGGCCGCCGCCGCCCTCGGGCGTCGTCCAGACGATATTCTGCGACGGATCCTTGATGTCGCAGGTTTTGCAGTGGACGCAGTTCTGGGCGTTGATGACGAAGC
>CAZGPS010000178.1:0-6054 GCA_964527675.1 uncultured Brevundimonas sp.
TTCATCCGGTCGGTGACGTCGCCGATGGCCCAGATGTTGTCGGCGGTGGTCTGCGACAACGCATCGACCTTGATCGCGCCCTTGTCGTTGAGCTCGACCCCCGCCGCCTCAAGACCCAGATCGACGACATGCGGCACGCGGCCGGTGGCGAACATGACCACGTCGGTCTCGAGGCTCATGCCGTTCTCGAGATGGTTGACGATGCCGGTCTCCGTCTTCTCCAGGCTCTTGTGCTGGCAGCCGAGGATGACCTTGATGCCGCGCTTCTCGATCTCGCCGGCGAGGTGGGCGCGGACGTCGTCGTCGAAGCCGCGCAGGATGTTGGGGCCGCGGTAGATCAGGGTGGTCTCGACGCCGAGGCCGGCGAAGATGCCGGCGAACTCGACCGCGATATAGCCGCCGCCGGCGATCAGGATGCGCTTCGGCAGTTGCGGCAGGTGGAAGGCCTCCTCCGAGGTGATGGCGTGTTCAATGCCCGGCAGGTTTTCCGGCTTCCACGGGCGGCCGCCGGTGGCGACGAGGATGTTTTCAGCGGTGACGACGAGGGGTTCGCCGCCCTCGCCCTTGCCGGCGATCTCGACCGTATGGGCGTCGCGGAGCACGGCGCGGCCGTGGATCAGGTCGACCCCCGCCTTGCCGAGGTTGGCGGCGTAGATGCCGGACAGGCGGGCGATCTCGACGTCCTTGGCCTCGAGGAAGGTCGGCCAGTCGAACCTGGCGTTGTCGAACGACCAGCCGTAGCCCTCGGCGATCTTCAGGGCGTGGCTGACCTCGGAGGCCATGACCATGAATTTCTTGGGCACGCAGCCGCGCACGACGCAGGTGCCGCCGACGCGATACTCCTCGGCGATGGCCACGCGCTTGCCGCCGAGGGCGGTCAGCCGGGCCGCGCGCACGCCGCCGGAGCCGGCGCCGATGACGAAGAGGTCGTAGTCGTAGGTCTGGGGCACGCGCGCTTCCTTGAGCTCAGCCTCGCCGGGACGGTCCCGGGGAGCCATGCGTCCGCCGCATGGCGCGACACAGATAGGGGGGACGGGCCGGGAAATCACCCGTTGACCCCGCCCGGACGACCTCTGGCATTAATTTTCCGTAATTCGCATCCGTCGACTGCGGCCGCAGGCTCACAACCCGGGCGTTGGGGAAGACGAATGATGCCGAACGGACTGATATCGCTTCTGGCGGCGATGGGGGTGATTCTGGCTGTCGGCCTGCTCGGCGTCCTGCTGCAGAGGGGCCGGGTTCAGTGGGGCTGGCTGGCCGGGGCGATGGTGATCGTGGTGGTTCACGATGCGCTCCTGACCGGCGCCTGGGGCTGGCTTCCGCTTCCGGGGATCGGTGACCAGTGGAACTGGAGCGGCAAGATCGCCGCCGCCGTCGCCATGCTGGCCGTCGCCGCCTTGCCCGGCCTCGGGCTGCGCCGTTCGGGCCTGACCCTGGTTCAGAACCGTGACGGCGTGGTCGGCGCCCTGGTGGCGTGCGGCTTGCTGATGGCGCTGTTCATCGGTCTCGCCGTCGCCTTTCCGGGGGAAGGCGGCGATGCCGAGTCCTTCGCCTTCCAGCTGACGATGCCGGGCGTGGAGGAGGAGATCTTCTATCGCGGCGTGCTGCTGCTGATGCTGAACGAGGCGTTCGGCCGACCGGTGCGGGTGCTGGGCGCGCCGATGGGCTGGGCGGCGGTTCTGACCAGCCTCGCCTTCGGCCTTGATCACGCCCTGGCGTGGAGCGGCGAAGGGTTCCGCTTCGATGCGATGGCCATGGCCCTGACCGGGGGCCCCGCGCTCATCCTGGTCTGGCTGCGGGAAAAGACCGGCAGCGTCCTGCTGCCGATCCTGATGCATAATTTCGCCAATGTCGCGCCGATGCTGCTGTAGCCGCCGGGCTCAGGGGGCCAGCACCTGCACGCCCGCGTCCGTGCCGATGATCGCCTCGTCGGCCAGGTCGAGGAACAGGCCGTGCTCGACCACGCCGGTGATCAGCTTGAGGTCGTCGGCCAGCCGCACCGGGTCATGGATGGCGCCGCAGCGGGCGTCGTAGATCAGGTTGCCGCCGTCGGTGCGGACGAGGCCGCGCTCGGCGGTGCGGACGCGGGCGGGCATGGCGATGTCGTGGTCGGTCAGGACGTCGGCGATGCGGTTGGCGGTGGTCTTGTGGCCGAAGGCGACGACCTCGATCGGCAGGGCGAAGGCGCCGAGGGTCTCCACCACCTTGGCGGCGTCGGCGATGACGAGGCAGCGGGTCGAGGCCTCCCACACCAGTTTCTCGCGCAGCAGGGCCGCGCCGCCGCCCTTGATCAGGGCGAGGCCGGGCCCGACCTCGTCGGCGCCGTCGACGGTCAGGTCGATGCGGGGGGAGTCCTCGAGGGTGGACAGCGGCAGGCCGAGGTCGCGGGCCAGTTCGGCGGTGGCTTCGGAGGTGGGGACGCAGCGCAGGCCGGTCAGATTGCGGGCGGCCAGGGCCCTGACGAACCAGGCGGCGGTCGAACCGGTGCCGAGGCCGACGACCATGCCGGCCTCGACGCGGAGGGCGGCGGCTTCGCCGGCGAGTCTCTTCTGGGCGTCCGCGCTCATGTCTTCGCCGCCTTCTTCGCCCGCATCGCATCCATGAACCGCGTCCCCCAGCCGGGCTTCGCCGTCTGTTCGCCGCGCGCCAGGGCCAGGTCGCCCGGCGCCACATCCTTCGTGATCACCGAGCCCGAGCCGACCATGGCGCCGGCGCCGATGGTCACAGGGGCGACCAGGGCGCTGTTGGAGCCGATGAAGGCCCCCTCGCCCACCGTCGTATGATGTTTGAAGAAGCCGTCGTAATTGCAGAAGATTGTTCCGGCGCCGATATTGACCCTGGGGCCGACCTCGCCGTCGCCGAGATAGGCCAGGTGGTTGGCCTTGGCGCCCTCGCCCATGGTGACGTTCTTGATCTCGACGAAGTTGCCGATCCTGGCGCCTTCGCCCAGCACCGCGCCGGGACGCAGGCGGGCGTAGGGACCGACCTCGGCGCCGGCGGCGACCCGGGCCCCCTCCACATGGCTGAAGCTGCGGATGCGGGCGCCGGGGGCGATCTTCGCGCCGGGACCGAAGACGACATAGGGCTCGACCAGGGTTCCGCCGCCGACCTCGGTGTCGAAGGCGAAATGGACGGTGTCGGGCGCCGGCATGGTCACGCCGGCGGCGAGGAAGGTCGCGCGGCGGGCCTGCTGGAACAGGGCCTCGGCGACGGCCAGTTCGGCCTGGGAGTTGACCCCCATGACGGCGTCTTCCGCGGCCATGACGGCGCGGGTCGGGGCGCCGTGCTTGCGGGCCAGTTCGACCACGTCGGTGAGGTAGTATTCGCCCTTGGCGTTGTCGTTGCGGACCTCGCGCAGCAGGTCGAACAGCAGGCCGACGGGGGCGGCCATGACTCCGGAATTACAGGTGGTTATCGCCAGCACCTCGGGCGACGCCTCCTTCGCCTCGGTGATCGCCGCGAGCTGGTCGCCGTCCATGACGAGGCGGCCGTAGGCGCCGGGGTCGGCGGCCTCGAAGCCGATGACGGTGACGCCGTCGGGGGCGGCGAAGACCGGTTCGAGGTCGGCGGCGGTCAGCAGGGGGACGTCGCCATAGGTGATCACCACCTGGCCGACGAAGTCGCCCAGCACGGCCTCGGCGGCGCGCACGGCGTGGCCGGTGCCCAGCGGCGGGTCCTGGACGGCGATGGCGTCCTCGCCGAGCCGTTTGACGACGTGGTCGCGGACCTCGGGGGAATGGGCCCCGACGACGACGACGATGCGCTCGCAGCCGAGGGCCTCGGCGGCGTCGATGGCGTGGTCGAGCATGGCCCGACCGCCGACCGGATGCAGCACCTTGGGCAGGGCGGACTTCATCCTTGTGCCCTGGCCGGCGGCGAGGATGATGGCGGCCCTGGGGTGCTGTGTACTGGTCATGAATCGGTCCGGCGGTTAGGCGTCTGTGCGGTCTAGCCCATCGGGGCGGCCGGCGGGAGATGCGGATGCGCGACCTTGAGGGCTGGACCATCGCCTTCGACCTCGACGGGACGCTGGTCGAGACGGCGCCCGACCTGATCGGCACGCTGAACCGGATGCTGGGCGCCCGCGATATCCCGCAAATGCCGGTGGCGGCGGCGCAGCATCTGGTCGGACACGGGGCGCTGGCCCTGCTGCGACACGGCTTCCAGGAGGCGGGCGCCGCGTGGGACGAGGCCCGGTCCCCGGCCCTGCTGCAGGAATTCCTCGACGACTATCGGGCCAATATCGCCGTCCACAGCCGGCCCTATGACGGGGTGGTGGAGTGTCTTGAGCGGCTGGCGGCGCGCGGAGCGATCCTGTGTGTGGCCACCAACAAGCGAACGGACCTGTCCGTGGCCCTGATCGCGGCGCTGGGGCTGGAGCGGCATTTCGCCGTGGTGTGCGGCCCGGACGCGGTGTCGGCGCGCAAGCCGGACGGGGCGCATATCCGCGAGGCGGTGGCCATGGCCGGGGGCGATCCCGCGCGGGCGATCATGGTCGGCGACGGGGCGCCGGACGTGCAGGCGGCGAAGAGCGCGGGCGTCCCCTGCGTGGTGGTGACCTTCGGCTATACGCCCATCGCGCCGGCCGAACTGGGCGGCGACGTTCTGATCGATCATTTCGACGCGCTGGAGGCCGCCATCGACGGCCTGCCGGATCTTCAGGCGTCGCGGCGGGCGTCAAAGGCCTGACGCGCGGCCTCGATGCGGTCGAGGTTTGCCTCGGCCCAGGTCCAGACGCCGCAGAAGGCCTGGCTGAGGCTGTGGCCCAGGTCGGTCAGGCGGTATTCCACCTTCGGCGGGATGACGGGGTGGACGGTGCGGATGACGAGGCCGTCGCGCTCCATCTGGCGCAGGGTCTGGGTCAGCATCTTCTGGCTGACGCCGCCGGCCAGGGCGCCGATGCGGGTGAAGCGGAGCTCGCCGTGTTCCTCGAGCACCTCGAGGATGATCATCGTCCATTTGTCGGCGACGCGGCCGATGACCTCGTTGACCAAGGCCTCGATGCGGGGGTCGAGGGGCTCGCCGGAAGAATTCCCGGGCTGAACGGCAGCATTGTCCATGAGTCTCTTTCAGGTAACTACAGCACGTTTTGGTGCCTACTTTCTGATCGTACGTGTCAGCTATAGATGATCGCCCGTTGGAAATCCATTCGACGGAGCACAGACATGGACACCCGCAAGGACACCATCCTCATCACCGGCGGCGGCAGCGGCATCGGCCGGGCCATGGCCGAGGCGCTGCATGCGCGGGGCGCCAAGGTCATCATCGCCGGCCGACGGCGCGAGGCGCTGGAGGCGGTCGCCGCCGCCAATCCCGGCATGGCGTACGAGACGCTGGACGTCGCCGACGCCGACGATGTGAAGGCGTTCGCGGCGCGCATCATCGCCGCCCACCCCGACCTGAACGTGGTCATCAACAACGCCGGGATCATGGTGGTCGAGGACGGGATCGATCTGGCCATCGCCGAGCAGACCGTGGCCATCAACCTGCTGGGCCCGATCCGGCTCACGGCGGCCCTGCTGCCGCATCTGACGGCGCGGCCCTCAGCGAGCGTGGTGACGGTGTCGTCGGGGCTGGCCTTCGTGCCGCTGGCGGCGACGCCGTCCTATTCAGCGACCAAGGCCGCGATCCATTCATGGAGCCAATCCCTGCGCCATCAGTTGAGGGACACGGCGGTCGAGGTCATCGAATGGGCCCCGCCGGCGGTGGCGACGGACCTGATGCCGGGCCATGCGCAGAATCCCAATTCCATGCCGCTGGCCGACTTCATCGCCGAGAGCCTGGCCCTGTTCGAGGCCGGCGGGCGCGATGAGATCCTTGTCGAACGGGTGAAATTCCTCAACGGGGCGGAGGCGCGCGGCGACTATGACGCCGTGTTCCGGGCGCTGAACGGCCCGGCCTGAGCGGAGGGCGGCGGTTGGCCGGGACGGCATCTGACGTCTTGCCAGCATGGGGCGACCGGGCTATGTCCGCGCCTCCCCGGTCAATGGGGCCCGATTGATGGATGCGTAGCTCAGCGGGAGAGCACCTCGTTCACACCGAGGGGGTCACAGG
>CAZGPS010000179.1:0-6048 GCA_964527675.1 uncultured Brevundimonas sp.
CGCCGCCGTGCTCACCAGTTCAGGGCGAGGCGGGCGTAGACGAAGCGGCCGTTGAAGCCGAACGGCGAGAAGTTGGAGTAGGGGAAGGCGCCCGAGGTGTTGTTCGCCGGCAGAACCTGGGCCGTGTATTCGTCAAAGGCGTTGTCGGCGCCGATGGCCACGGTGACCCGGTCGCTGAGCGCGTAGCGGGCCTCCAGATCAACGACCAGCGCCTCGCCCAGCTGCAGGTCGGTGGCCGCGGTCGCGCCGGGCGCCAGGACGTCGCCGAAGGCGGTCACGCGCAGCGTCCCGCCCAGCCGGTCCCGGGTCCAGTCAGCCTGGGACACGACCTTCCACGGCGACGTGCCCTCCTCGAACCGCAGGGTGGCCTGACGGGCGAACAGGGACACCGGGGTCGGCAGGACGCCCGTGGCCGTGGTCGGGGTCTTCGTCACGGCGAAATCATTGACGTTCCCCGCCAGGGTCAGGTCCAGCCGGCCGAAGCCCTCGTCGATCCGGTAGCGCGCCACCACGTCGAGGCCGGTCGTTTCGGTGTTCACCCCGTTGATGAAGAAGCGGGCGGCGGAGGCGCCGTAGGGCTGCAGCAGATCGAAGATGACCCGGGCGTTGGTCCCCGGCGCCGCGGTGGCGCTGCCGGTCAGGGTCTCCGACAGGACGATGCGGTCGTCGATGTCGATGCGGTAGGCGTCGGCGGTCAGTTCGAACGCCCCCTTCCGCCAGACCAGGCCGAGCGAATAGTTGGTCGAGGTCTCGGCCTCCAGCGGCGTTCCACCCAGCGCGAGGCCGACCGGGCTCACCGACGGGAAGGTGCCGGTCTCGTACGGGACGTTGGAGATGTAGAGGATGGCGGTCTGGGTGAAATACTGCTGCTGCAGGCTGGGCGCCCGGAAGCCGGTCGAGACCGCGCCGCGGACGGCGAAGCTGGGCGTGAAGTCATACCGCGCGGCCAGCTTGCCCGAGACGTTGTCGCCGAAGTCCGAGTAGTTCTCGTACCGTGCGGCGGCCGAGACGGTGAAATTCTCGAACACCTCGCCTTCGAGGTCGACATAGACGCCGGCGTTGTGGCGGTCCTCGTCCACCTCATTGGCCGGGGTGAATCCGGTGAAGCCGCGCGAGCCCCAGCTCAGGTCCGTGCCGCCGATGTTGAGGAAGGTCCCGCGCTCGTAGGAGCCCGGCTCGCCGGCGCCGATCTGATAACTCTCCCGACGCGCCTCGAGGCCGAAGGCGACATTGAGCGGACCGTAGAAGCCGACGTCGTATTCGCGCGCGGCGTCGATACCGAACACCAACTGGTCATAGGTCAGGGAGCCCGCATGGAAGCTGGTCGGCGAGGTCGGGCCCAGCGACGGATTCAGGGTGTTCTCGACCCCGAACTCGATCTCGTTGCGACCGTAGCCGAGATTGACGTCGATCTCGAAGCCGCCGGCCGGACCCCGCACGCCGCCGGCGGCGGTCCAGTCGGTGCTGTCGGTCAGGATAAGCGGCAGATAGCCGTCCGGATAGACCCGGCCAGGGCCCGGATAGGCCGGGTTCTGGGCGTGGTCGGGGGGGGGCCGGTAGAAGGCCGCGGCGGCGGCGTCCCGCGTCTGGTAGCCCGCCCAGCCATAGGCGTCCCATCCCGCGGCAAGGGGCTTGCCGGCGTTCAGATAGACGGCCAGGTCCTCGGACTCCGGGTCGCCTTGGCCGCCGCGGACGCGGGCCGGGGCGAAGCGCGGGTCGATGTCGCTCCGGTTGGTGCGCGCGCGATCACGGTATTCCACGGATGCGGTCAGGAAGCCGTCAGACCCGAGAGCGAACCCCTGCCAGCCCGAGACAGTCAGGCTCTCGCCGTCCGAGATGTCGTCACCCCCGCCGTAATAGCCCGGGTAATCGGTCACATAGCCGCCGTAGGTCACGGTCGCGCCGCCCCCGCTGGCCGCCTCCCGCAAACGCAGATTGAGCACTCCGGCGATGGCGTCCGACCCGTACTGGGCCGCCGCGCCGTCGCGCAGGACCTCGATGCGCTCGATGGCGGAACTGGGGATGGCGTTCAGATCGACGGCGGCCGAACCCCGGCCCACGGAGCCATTGGTGTTGACCAGGGCGGTCGGGTGCCGCCGGACGCCGTTCACCAGCACCAGCGTCTGGTCGGGTCCCTGACCCCGCAGGGTGGCGGGCCGGATGGAGTCGGTGCCGTCTGTCGCGGAGGGACGGGGAAAATTCAGGGCCGGAACACTGGCGGCCAGCTGGGTCGCCAGGTCGGTCGCGCCCCGCTGCTGCAGGGTTTCAGCGGTGATGACGTCGACCGGAGCGACCGTATCGAGCCGGGAGCGGCCGGTCACCCGGGTGCCGGTGACGACGATCTCGTCGACGACCGTGGCCTCGTCACGCGGCGGCGTCTGGGGAGCGGTCTGGGCCGAAGCGGCGCCGGCCAGCAGGGCGGAGGCCGACACGGCCGCGGACAGGGTGAGGCGGAGAGTGGTCTTGGTCATTGGATGTTCCCGATGCGACGCAGGGTTCCGCACGGCGTCGCGCGCAGCGATCGCCGGGTTCGGATCTTGCGATTTGTGTTGGGTCAGGTCCGGCGCGCAGGCCGGGGGGCGGTCAGCTGCCTACCGCGAACGCCGACATCGCATCGGCCCGGTGCACGGCGCGCGCAGGCGGGCGGCGGTGGTGATCGGAGGCAGGGACGGGAAGGCACGCATGTTCGTCTCCCGCTCACACAGGAACTCTCACGGTGACAGATGGAGGGAGTCCGGGCGTCGCCCGATCTCTCATCTGCCGCGACCCGGGGAGGGGTCCCGAAGGAGTTGGCACCTTACGGAGGTCCGCAGGTTGCCCCGACGTCAAAGGGCCTATCCCTCAGCCAGTCTCGATGAGCAGATTGAATATTGCGGTGCGTCATGAACGGATCAAGTCCGTGTCGAAAAAAAGTTCGGCGGCGCAGGGTTTCCCCCGCGCCGCCGTGACTTTCACACATCAGGCTGGACTCAGGCTTCGGAGCCGAGACCGTCCTGCTGACCGGCGCCGCCGGCGACCATGTCCCGGGCCTGTTCGAGGGCCTCGGCGCGATCCAGGTCGTAGGCGGACTTGATCACGTCCTCACCCTTCGCCTGACGTTCGGCTTCGTCGGCCGAGCGGGCGATGTTGATCTTGACCGTGGCGGTGACCTCGGCGTGCAGGCGAACCTGCACTTCGTGGACGCCCAGGGTCTTGATCGCGGTGTTGAGCACGACCTGCGAGCGCTCGACCTTGCCGCCTTCAGCCTGGATGGCTTCGGAGACGTCGCGGCCGGCGACCGAACCGTACAGCTGACCCGTTTCACCGGCTTGCCGGATCATGATGTAGGTCTGGCCGTCGATCTTGTCGGCGACCTTCTGCGATTCAGCCTTGTTCTTCTCGTTGCGGGCCTCGATGGCGGCGCGGTCGAGTTCGAACGCCTTCAGGTTCGCCGACGTGGCCCGACGGGCCTTGTCGCGCGGCAGAAGGAAGTTACGGGCGAAGCCGTCCTTGACGGACACGACGTCGCCGATGGCGCCGAGATTCTCGACGCGTTCAAGCAGAACGACCTTCATATCACTTCACCACATAGGGCAGGAGGGCCAGATAGCGGGCGCGCTTGATGGCCTTGGCCAGTTCGCGCTGCTTCTTCTGGGAAACGGCCGTAATGCGCGACGGGACGATCTTGCCGCGTTCGCTGATGTAGCGTTGCAGCAGTTTCACGTCCTTGTAGTCGATCTTCGGGGCGTTGGCGCCGGAGAACGGGCACACCTTGCGGCGACGGTAGAAGGGGCGGCGAGCGGGGCCGGAGCCGGCCGGCGCGCCCGGCGACGGGGCAGTCGTATCGGTCATGTTCCGGGTTCCCTATTCAACGGCTTCGGCGGCGGCGTCTTCACGCGGCGTGCGCTCACGCTCACGTTCACGCTCGCGCTCGCGGCGGGCCAGCAGCGGCGACAGCTCGAGGTCGAGCTCCTCGACGCGGACGGTCAGCCAGCGAAGGACGTCTTCGTTGATCGACAGCTGACGTTCCACTTCGGCCATGGCGGCGGGCGGGCAGTCGACGGCGAGCAGCGAATAGTGCGCCTTGCGGTTCTTTTTGACCCGATAGGTCAGGTTGCGCAGACCCCAGTACTCGATCTTGGCGACGGAACCGCCGCCCGTTTCGATCAAGCCCTTGATGGTGTCGTTCAGCGCTTCGGCCTGTTGCGCGCTGATATCCTGGCGCGACATGACCGTGTGCTCGTAAAGAGCCATGCGGTGGTCTCCCTTGTAGGGCGTCGGCGCGAGGGGACCGGGTAAGTCCTCTCCCACGATGGATCCTGAAGCGGCGGCCGGGATGACTTCCCGAACCCTTTGGAGCTCCGCATCAGGACCGAAGCCCTGGAAAGGCGGCGCGTATAGGGGAAAAGCCGCCGCCCGGCAAGGCTGATGCGCGGCGGGCGCCATGTCCTGAGGTCTGCGCGAAGTCCGGTGAGGGCAGGGCTCCTGGCCAGCGCCGGCGCCGTCGCAGGGATTTCAGTGGCGAAGGGTCGAAATCACCGCGATTCCATGGTCGAAATCGTCGCGACCTGACGCCTACTGCGGTCGCACCACCATGCAGGTGACGCGACGCTCGGCCAGGGTGGCGCAGGCGGCCTGGGCGGCCTGTTCGCTCATTCCGGTGAAACGCGAACGGTACCAGCCCTCGGCGTTCTGGACCGTGCGTTCGGCGGCGGTGAACTGGCTGCGGAAGCGGCGGTTGACTTCGGTCAGCCAGTCGCGGGCCACCGTCTCGTCGCGGAAGGCGCCGACCTGCACGGCCCAGCGGCCGGCGGTCTCACGGGCCGTCTCTCGGGCCGGCTGGCGAGGCGGCGCCGGGCGAGCCGCCGGAGCGCCGTTGAGCGAGGCGGTGACGTCGGCGGGGCCCTCGGCCCGCATCAGGGAAGCCAGTGTGCGGCCTTCGGGCGGGGCCGGCGTGATCCGCTCCGGTTGCGGCAGGGGCTGCGGTTGCGCGGCGGGCGGCAGGGCGGCGTAGCTGACGGCGTTCGAACCCATGCCGCTCTCGTCCTCGTCGGCGGCGCTGGCGTATTCGACCGGGCTGGAAATTTCAGAGCCGATGCCGAAACCCTTCTGCTCGAAGTAGGTCTGGGCCACCTGGATCGGCTGGCCGGCGCCGCGCAGACGCTCGACCTCGAATCCGGTCTCCATCAGGGCGGCGACGTGGCTGTTGCGGCTGGCCGTCGACCGGCCGCCGAGGACGATGGTGATCAGACGGCGCCCGTCGCGCACGGCCGAGGCGGCCAGATTATAGCCCGAGGCGTTGGTGTAGCCGGTCTTCATTCCGTCATAGCCGCCGCCCTGGCGCAGCAGACCGTTGGTGTTGCGATACTCCCGGCCCTGGTAGGCCCAGTCGTGCAGGCCGAAATACCGGTAGTACTGCGGATAATCCCGCATCACCGCCCGGGCGAGGATGGCGAGATCCCGCGCCGAGGTCACCTGGCGGGCGTCCGGCAGGCCGTTGGGATTGACGTATCGCGTCTGGGTCATACCCAGCTCGCGGGCCTTCAGGGTCGACATGGCGGCGAAGCGATCCTGCGAACCGCCGACATGCTCGGCGATCGCCACGGCCATATCGTTGGCGCTTCGCACCGCCGTGGCCTTCATGGCGTCGTCGAGGGTGATGGTCTGGCCGGCGGCCAATCCCAGCTTGGACGGCGGCTGGCTCGCGGCGCGCGGCGAAACGGTGATGACGTCGTCCAGCTTGACCTTGCCCTCGGACAGCGCCTCGAAGGCGAGATACAGGGTCATGACCTTGGTGATCGAGGCCGGATAGCGGCGGCTGTCGGCGTGTCGCGCGAACAGGACCTCACCGGATTCAGCGTCGACCACGATGGCGGCGTAGCGGGAGTTGTCGGACGACTGGGCCACCAGCGGCGGCGTGGTCGGAACCATCGCCAGGGCGGCGATCAGCAGCAGCGACAGCAATCCACGGCGGATCTGGAACAGGATCGGCAAGCGCAGGCCTCATTCAATATAGCGCGACGGCGGCCCCACCACGCGACGCTGACGAAAGGCTAACATGCGTCATCG
>CAZGPS010000180.1:0-6047 GCA_964527675.1 uncultured Brevundimonas sp.
GGCCCTCGGCCGACGGACCGATCAGATGGGTGATCCGCTCGCGCATCTCGCGCGCCGCCTTGTTGGTGAAGGTGACGGCCAGCAGCTCCCACGGCCGCGCCCGCCCCGTCGCCAGGATGTGCGCCAGCCGCGTGGTCAGCACCCGCGTCTTGCCCGTCCCGGCCCCGGCCAGCACCAGCACCGGCCCGTCCACCGTCTCCACCGCCTCGCGCTGTTCGGGGTTCAGTCCGGCCAGATAGTCCGGCGCGCCGGACGGGGCGACGCCCCCGGGGCCGCGCGAGCGGGCGAGATCGGAGATACGCGGGGCAGGGGTGTCAGGCAGACTCATCGGGAGAACATAAGGGGCACGGGCCCCGATGTCAGCGCCCGCGTTCCGGCGCGGCGCTGGAACCGCCAAGCCTGACCGCCGTTCCGCTTGCCGACAGGGTTCACAGGGAAGGGACATCCATGGCGGAGAACACCAATACAACGGGCGGAAGCGGCAATACCGGCCTCGCCTTCATCGTCGGCGGCATTGTCGTCGTCCTCGCCATCGTGGCGTATGTCGTCTTCGCCCGCGGCGGCGCGCCCGAGACGAAGCAGATCGACGTCGACGTCAGCCTGCCCGAAGTCTCGGCCCCGGCCGTCCCGGGCGCGGGAGGCTGATCGATGACCGATCCCAACATGCCCCCGCCCCGCGACGACCGGCCCGAGGTCGTCCATCACACCACCATCAACAATCCCCCGCCCGGCGGCGGCGGAGGCGGCGGGTCCGGCTGGATCGGCTTCCTCGTCGGCGGCATCGTGGTGGTGCTGATCATCATCGCCGTGGTGATGTTCTCGAACGGCGGCCTCAACCCGGCCAGGGACACCAATGTCGACATTGACGTCGACCTGCCCACGCCCACCCTGCCGGACGCGCCGAAGATGCCCGACCTGCCGGAAATCCAGCCGCCCAGCCTGCCCAGCCCCGAGCCGGCGCCGGCGAACTGAGCGCCTATTTCAGGCGGTAGCTGATCGTGGTCACGACCCGGACCCTCTGGTCCGGGGACTGGGCCGCGTCGCCATAACCCTCGCGCGGCAGGATTTCGAACGACCCCTGATTGGCTTGACGGATCGACCCCAGCGGCGCGCCGGAATCCTTGGCGAACTGGGCCGCGCCCGTGCGGGCCGAGGCCGTGGCCTCGGCGATCATCGCCGGCCGCACGTCGTTCAGCTTGGTGAAGATGTAGGTCGGGCCGTTGAAGTCCTGCAGCACCACCCCCTGCCGGACGAGGTCGTTGAGGGCCCGGGTCGTGTTCTGCACCCGCGCCACGTCGGTGGTCCGCACGATCACGGTCTGGGCCAGAATGAATCGCGGGCCGCCATCCTGCTGGGCGTATTCGCGCGAGCGCCGATCGGCGACCTCCAGCCGGCCCAGGGTCACGGCGTCGGCGGGATAGCCCTGCGCCGTCAGGAAGCGGCGCACGATCACGAGGTCGGCGTCGATCCGCGCCTGCACCTCGGACAGAACCTCTCCGGACGAGGTGAAGCGCAGCGGCAGCACCGCCAGATCGGCCTGGACATCTCGCTCGGCCAGGCCGCGCACGGTGACCGAGCGGTCGCCGACCCGGGCGTTGACCACCCCTTGGCCGACGAGGGCCCCGGCCCCGATCAGGCCGACGGCCAGCAGGCCGCCGACGACGGCGGCGGGGATCAGTCTGTTGTCGACCATGATGATGCGTTCTCCGGGGCGGGAGGATGCGCCAACCTTGGCCGCTGTCAATCCGGGGATATCCCGCCTGCGAAAGACCGGTCTCCGCCGGCCCAGGCCAGGGCGAGCAGCCGACAGGCCGAGGCCAGGGGTGTGCGTCCACGCCGCTCATCGATCCGCTTCATCAGCCCCGCCTGTGTCAGGCCCTCCGTCACCGCCACGTCATCCAGCACCGCCCAGAATTCCGGCTCCAGGGCCACCGACGTGGCATGGCCGGACAGGGAGATGGAGCGCTTTCTGAGCATGGGGCCAGTCTAGCGGAGGCGGCTTCCCGCGGCGAGACGTCGCCAGTTCATGATCGTCGTTCACCTTCCGCCCTGATCGCGCTATGATGACGACGCCTCGGGGCAGGACCGCCGCATGACCGCCACCGCCGATTTTGAACCCTTCCGGCCCCCGCCGCTGGAGCCGCTGACCGCCTTCCGGGCCTTCCGCAAACTGGTCCGCAACAAGGAGGACACCGCCCAGGTGTTCGAGATCATGCGCGCCCTGTCGGGCCGCTCGATCGCCCGCGGCTATGACCGCATGCTCCGGACCATGGAGGGCGGGCGCCAGGCCTTCCTGCGTGACGAACTGGCCCACAAGCTGGACGACCCCGTCTGGCTCGCCCGTTTCGTCCCGGGCACGGTCGGCGCCGCCTACCGCGACTTCCGCGAGGCGCGCGGCTTCACCGCCGAGGGTCTGGCTGACGAGGCGCGCAAGGTCGCCCCGCTGGTCGACGCCCCGCATCCGGTGATCTGGTACTCACGCCGCATCCGCGACGTGCACGACATCTGGCACGTCCTGACCGGCTACCAGACGGACGCCCTCGGCGAGGCCTGCGTCGTCGCCTTCTCCCACGCCCAGACCGGCAATCTCGGCTTCGCCTTCATCGGCTGGGGCGCCGCCCGCGAGATCCAGCGCGAGAACCGCGCCATCCCCGCCCGCCGCGCCGTGCTTCAGGCCTGGCGGATCGGCCGCGCCGCCCGCTGGCTGCCGGGCCTGGACTATGAAGCCCTGCTCGCCGAGCCGCTGGATGCGGCGCGCGCCCGTCTCGGCCTGCGTCCGCCCACTGTGTACGACGCCGTCCCGGCGGAGACCCGGGCGGCGCTCAGGCTGCGGTCCTGACGCTGTCTTCACCCTTTCCCCTTGATGGGGGAAGGGCTCATAAGCCAGCCTTGTATCTGCAGACGGATTCCTCGGCTTGCTACTGACCCCGGCCTCATCCACTTGGCGAGGATGACCGCTCCCACCGAGTCCCTGCCGTCGTCCGGCCTGTCCCGCGCCACCCTGTGGGCGATCGGCGGGGTCGCCCTGTGCGCGGCGATCTGGGGCACGACCTGGTTCGCCATCACCCTGCAGTTGGGCCAGGTCGCGCCGCTCGCCTCCATCGTCTGGCGTTTCGGCCTGGCCGCGATCGTCCTGTTCGCAGGGTGCCTGGCGACGGGGCGTTCGCTCAAACTGTCGCTCAACCAGCACCTGGCCGCGGCGGGGCAGGGCGTCTTCGCCTTCTCGATCAGCTACAGCTTCACCTACGCTGCCGAGGGGCGGATCGCCTCGGCCGTGGTGGCGGTGATCTTCGCCTCCCTGGCCTTCCTCAACCTGATCCTGTTCCGGGTCGCCGCGCGTCAGCGGGCCGCCCTCGCATCATGGGGCGGCGCGGCGCTCGGCGTCGTCGGGGTGGCGGTGCTGTCGGGTTCGGAAGTGCTGGGCGCCGGGCTCGACGCGGCCAGTGCGGCGGGCGTCGGCTTCGCCTTCCTGGCGGTCGCCGCCGCGGCCTTCGGAAACTTCTTCGCCTGGAAGGGTCAGGTGGCGGGCTCGGCGGTGATCCCGTCCACCGCCTGGGCCATGGCCTGGGGAACCGGCTTGCTGGCGCTCTATGGCCTCGCCACCGGTGTTGAATGGTCGATCGAGCCGACCTTCACCTACATCGGCTCCCTGCTCTATCTGGCGGTGTTCGGCTCGGTGATCGCCTTCGTGGTCTATTTCACCATCGCCCGCAGCCACGGCTACGCCCTGGCCAGCTACATCTCGGCCCTGACCCCGCCCATCGCCATGCTGGTCTCGGTGCTGTTCGAGAACGCCCGCTTCGGCTGGCTGGCCTTGGCCGGTCTCGTCCTGGTCCTCGCCGGCCAGGTCCTGCTGATCCGTGCGCCCAAGGTGTCCGCGGTCTAGCCGAACCAGCCCCGCTTCTTCCTGGGCGTCTCCGGCGTCTCGTCGCGCGAGGCCTTGGCCTGCGCCTCGGCTTCGCGCCGCTTGCGTTCGTTGGCGACGCGGATGGCCACCAGCATCGGGATCAGGCCGTGGCGGTTGCGCGGCATGTCGCCCATCTCAGTCCTCCAGCTTCGAACCGTCCAGCAGGCGTTCGGCGCGGGCCTTCTCCTTCCCGGTCTTCGCCCGCTCCGCCTTGGTGCGGCCGTGCGCGGCGCGGTTTTCGGCGGCGGCGGTCCTGGCGTCGGCCTTCGCCCGCGCCTTGCGCGCCTGATTCAGGTTCACGACCTCGCCCATGACGCCTCCGTTATGCAACCGGCCCCGGGGCCGAGAGGTTTTCCCGACACTTCAACCCGTCAGGAGTGACCCCATTGTAGACCTCTCCCTGCTTCGCGAAAGCCTTGAAGTCGTCGGCTCCGACGGCGAACACGTCGGCCGCGTCGATCACGTTCACGGCGACCAGATCGAACTGGCCAAGCTGGACCTGGGCTCGGGCTTCAAACACCATATGATCCCGGTCAGCTGGGTCGACCACGTCGACGCCCACGTCCACCTCAATGTGACGAAGGACGAGGCCAAGGCGCGCTGGACCGAGAAACACTAGCGCCCCGGCTTACCGCGAATTCACGAAGGCCCCGCTGCTATCGGCGGGGCCTTCGCCTATGTGGGAGTCAGCGCCCGTCGCGGCGCGTGGGAGACGACCGCCTTGATCCGCCTGATCCTGAACATCCTGTGGTTCATCTGCGGCGGCTGGCTGTCCGGCCTGCTGTGGCTGCTTGGCGGCGCCATCCTCGCCCTGACGGTCGTCGGCCTGCCGTGGACCTTCGCCGCCTGGCGCATCGCCAGCTATTCCTTCTGGCCGTTCGGCCGCGAGGTGGTCTGGCGCGAGCCGGACGCCACGGCGCTGGGCGCGGGCTGTTTCGGCATCGGCCTCAATGTCATCTGGTTCGTCTTCGCCGGCTGGTACATCGCCCTGTCCCACATCATCATCGCCGTCGCCGAGGCCATCACCATCATAGGCATCCCCTTCGCCCTGAAGGATCTGGAACTGGCCAAACTGGCCATCGCCCCGATCGGCCGCACGATCCGCGACAAGCCCTGATCAGGGGTTCAGATCACCCCGGCGAGATCATCTTCTCCGGCCGCACCCATTCGTCGAACTCCTCGTTCGTCAGATAGCCGCCGCCGACGGCCTCTTCCCGCAGGGTGGTCCCGTTCCGGTGCGCGGTCTTCGCGATCTTGGCGCAGGCGTCATAGCCCAGCTTGCCGTTCAGCGCCGTCACCAGCATCAGGCTGTTATCCAGCCCGCGCTTGATATTGTCCTCGCGCGGCTCGATCCCGACCACGCAGTTGTCGGTGAAGCTCACCGCCGCATCGGCCATCAGCTGGACGGACTGCAGGAAGTTGTAGGCCATCACCGGGTTGAACACGTTCAGCTCGAAATGCCCCTGCGAGCCGGCGAAGGTCACCGCCGCATGGTTGCCGAACACCTGCACGCAGACCTGCGTCAGGGCCTCGGACTGTGTCGGATTGACCTTGCCCGGCATGATCGACGATCCCGGCTCATTCTCCGGCAGGGCCAGCTCGCCCAGGCCCGAACGCGGGCCCGAGCCGAGGAAGCGGATGTCGTTGGCGATCTTGAACAGGCTCGCCGCCACCGTGTTGATGGCCCCGTGGCTGAACACCATGGCGTCATGCGCCGCCAGGGCCTCGAACTTGTTCGGCGCGGTGACGAACGGCAGGCCGGTGATCGCCGCGATCTGCTCCGCCACCTTTTCCGCAAATCCCACCGGCGCGTTCAGCCCGGTGCCCACGGCCGTGCCGCCCTGGGCCAGCTCCATCAGCTTGGGGAGGGTCTGTTCGATCCGCTCGATGCCGTTGGCGACCTGCTGCGCATAGCCGCCGAACTCCTGGCCCAGCGTCAGCGGCGTGGCGTCCTGGGTGTGGGTCCGGCCGATCTTGATGATGCCCTGCCAGGCGTCCGACTTGGTCTTCAGCGCCGCATGCAGATGCTTCAGCGCCGGGATCAGCGTCTTCACCACCTGCTCGGCGCAGGCCACGTGCATGGCCGTCGGATAGGTGTCGTTCGACGACTGGCTCATATTGACGTGGTCGTTGGGGTGGA
>CAZGPS010000181.1:0-6040 GCA_964527675.1 uncultured Brevundimonas sp.
TGGCGAGTCCGCAAGGACGGAACCCGCTTCTGGGCGCACGTGATCATCGATCCCCGGGAGAATGTGTGGCCGCTGGTCCCGCCCGGAAAGAACAACGCCGAGATGATGGAAGGCGCCTGACATGACCGCTGACACCCTGCACCTGCATATCGACCGCGCCGACGGCTCGCTCCAGCGCCTGATCGGTCTGGTCGAACGCCGCGGCTTCCACATCGACGGCATGACCCTGCGCGACGAGGGCCATGGCCGCCGCGTCGAACTGGCCGTGCGCGGCCGCGACGACGGCCGCTGCCCGCACACCCTGGGCCGGCAGATCGACAAGCTGTTCGGCGTCACCCGCATCGCGGCGCCCGCCGGGGTCTTCCATCCCGAGGTAGCGGCATGACCCGGGTTCAATCAGCCGTCGCCGCCGATCCGGACAAGGTCGTCGTCTTCGACACCACCCTGCGCGACGGAGAGCAGGCGCCCGGCTTCTCCATGGGACCGGACGACAAGGTCCGCATGGCCCAGGTGCTGGCCGCGTTGAAGGTCGATGTCGTCGAGGCCGGCTTCGCCGCCGCCTCGCCCGGTGACGAGGAAGGCGTCCGGCGCGTGGTCGGCGAGGTCGAAGGCCCCGTCTTCTGCTCGCTGGCGCGCTCGAGCGAGGCCGACATCGATGCGGCTTACCGCGCCCTGCGGGGCACGGAGGAGCGGCGTTGCCACATCTTTCTGGGGACCAGCCCGATCCACCGTTCGGCCAAGCTGAAGATGTCGAAGGCCGAGGTGCTGGCCGCCGCCGGGCGCGCGGTCGCCTATGCCCGCACCCGGTTCGAGGACGTCGAGTTCAGCCCCGAGGACGCCATCCGCACCGAGCCGGAATTCCTGGCCGAGGTGTGCGAGGTCGCCGCGGCGGCGGGCGCCACGACCCTGAACATCCCCGACACCGTCGGCTATTCCACGCCGGGCGAGATCGGCGACATCTTCCGCACCCTGATCGCCAGCGTGCGCGCCCGCTTCCCGCAGGTTGTCTTCTCGGCCCACTGCCACGATGACCTGGGCATGGCCGTCGCCAACTCTCTGGCGGCCGTCGAGGCCGGGGCGCGTCAGGTCGAGGGCGCCATCAACGGCATCGGCGAGCGGGCCGGCAACGCCTCGATCGAGGAGATGGTCATGGCCATCCGCACCCGGTCGGACCGCTATGGCCTGCACACCGGCGTGGACGCCACCCATCTGGTTCGCGCCAGCCGTCTGCTGAGCGAGATCACCCACACGCCGGTGGTCCGCAACAAGGCCATCGTCGGCCTGAACGCCTTCGCCCACGAGGCCGGCATCCACCAGCACGGCATGATGGCCGATCCCTCGACCTACGAGATCATGCGGCCCCAGGACGTCGGCTTCGAGGGCACCTGGTTCGTGCTGGGCAAGCATTCGGGGCGCCACGCCGTGGCCAAACGCGCCGAGACCCTGGGCCAGCCGGTCAGCGGACTGCACCTGGCCGCCGCCTTCGCCGGCTTCAAGGCCCGCGCCGACGAGATCGGCGAGATCAACGACCACGAACTGCTGGCCATCATCGAGGCCGCCCGACCCGTCGCTCGTCAAGAGGAGCCCGCCTATGCGGCCGCTGGCTGAACACATCTGGATCAATGGCGAGCTGACGCCGTGGGCGGACGCGAAGATCCATGTGATGAGCCACGCGCTCCACTACGGCACCTCGGTGTTCGAGGGCATTCGCGTCTATGACACCCCGGACGGGCCGCGCGGCTTCCGCCTGACCGACCATGTGCGGCGGCTGTTCGACAGCGCGCGGATGTATCATTTCCAGCTGCCGTGGACCGAGGATGAACTGGTCGAGGCGTGCAAGGCGACGGTGCGGGCCACGGGCCTGCGCAGCGCCTATATCCGGCCCATCGCCTTCCTCGGCCAGTGCGGCATGGGGGTGACGCCCGCTCCCGACAATATGAACATCGACGTCGCCATCGCCGCCTTCCCGTGGGGGGCCTACCTCGGCGAGGAGGCGCTGGAGAAGGGCGTCGACGCCTGCGTCGCCAGCTGGTCGCGGATCGCCCCCAACACCGTGCCCTCGGGGGCCAAGGCGGGCGGCAACTATCTGTCGTCCTATCTGATCGGGCGCGAGGCCCGGGTCGGCGGCTTCGGCGAGGGCATCGCCCTGGGGACCGACGGACGGTTGTCGGAGGGCGCCGGCGAGAACCTGTTCCTGGTCAAGGACGGCGAGATCATCACCCCGCCGGCGGCCGCCTCCATCCTGATGGGCATCACCCGCGACAGCGTGCTGAAGCTGGCGCGCGGGCTCGGCTATGAGACCCGCGAGCAGATCCTGCCGCGCGAGGCCCTGTACGTCGCCGACGAGATCTTCATGACCGGCACGGCGGCCGAGATCACCCCGGTGCGCTCGGTCGACGGCATCGCCACCCGCTGCGCCGGTCCGGGGCCGGTGACCAAGGCGGTCAACGCCGCCTTCCGCGGCCTGTTCGACGGGAGCACCCCGGACCGGTTCGGCTGGCTGGAGCCCATCGCCGCGCCCGCCGCCGCGCCGAAGCGCGAGGTCGAGCATGCCTGAGACCCTGTTCGACAAGGTCTGGAACCGGCACGTGGTCACGCCGGAGACGGTGGACACGCCGGGCGTCCTCTATGTCGATCTGCATCTGGTGCATGAGGTCACCAGCCCGCAGGCCTTCAGCGAGATCGAGGCGCGCGGCCTGACCGTGCGCCGGCCGGACCGCACCTTCGCCACCCTCGACCATTCGACCCCGACCCTGCCCGCCGGCGCCGACGGCGCGCGGCCTTATGTGACCCCGGCGGCGCGGTCCCAGGTCGAGCGGCTGGAGGCCAACTGCGCCCGCCACGGCATCCGGCTGGCCGGCTGGGACAGCGACGATCGCGGCGTGGTCCACGTCATGGGACCGGAACTCGGCCTGACCCGGCCGGGCATGACGGTTGTCTGCGGGGACAGCCACACGGCCACCCACGGCGCCTTCGGGGCCCTCGCCTTCGGCATCGGCACCTCCGAGGTCGGCCATGTGCTGGCCACCCAGTGCCTGCTGCAGCGCAAGCCGAAGGCCATGCGGGTGACCGTGACGGGCCGGCTGCAACCCGGCGTCTCAGGCAAGGATGTCGCCCTGGCCATCATCGCCCGGCTCGGCTTCGGCGGCGGCACGGGCCATGTCATCGAGTACGCCGGAGAGGCCATCCGCTCGCTGGACATGGAAGGGCGGATGACCGTCTGCAATATGTCGATCGAGGCCGGGGCCCGGGCCGGGATGATCGCCCCGGACGCGGTCACGGTCGCCTGGCTGCAAGGCCGCCGATACGCGCCGGCGGGCGAGGCCTTCGGACGCGCGGCGGCCGACTGGCTGACCCTGAAGAGCGATCCCGGGGCGGTGTTCGACTCCGAGGTCGAGATCGACGGGACGGCGATCCGGCCGATGGCCACCTGGGGCACCACGCCCGACGCCGGCTCGCCGATCGGCGCCTTGGTCCCCGCGCCGCGTGACGCCTCGGACGAGAAGGCGCTGGCCTATATGGGCTTCGCCGCCGGAGAGGCGACGACCGGCCATCCGGTCGATGTCGTCTTCGTGGGAAGCTGCACCAACGGCCGCCTGCCCGACCTGCGCGCCGCCGCCGAGGTGTTGCGCGGCCGCAAGGTCAGCGCCGGCGTCCGCATGCTGGTGGTGCCCGGCTCCGAAGCCGTGCGCCGCGACGCCGAGGCCGAGGGTCTGGACCGGGTCTTCATCGAGGCGGGGGCCGAATGGCGCCTGCCCGGTTGCTCGATGTGCATCGCCATGAACGGCGACTTCGTGGGGCCCGGACAACTGGCCGTCTCGACCTCGAACCGCAATTTCGAGGGTCGGCAGGGCAAGGGGGCGCGCACCATTCTCGCCAGCCCCGCCACCGCCGCCGCCAGCGCCGTCGCCGGCGTGCTGACCGACCCGCGCGTCTATCTGAAGGAGGCGGTCGATGCCTGAACCCCTGCAGGTCCTGACCTCGCAATGCGTGGTCCTCAGCCAGGCCAATATCGACACCGACCAGATCATCCCCGCGCGCTTCCTGACCACCACCTCCCGGGAGGGTCTGGGCCGGGCGGCGTTTTACGACTGGCGCTACGAGACCGACGGCTCGCCGAAGCCGGAGGCTGTGCTGAACCGCATCGATCCGGCCGAGCGTCGCATCCTGCTGGCGGGGCCGAATTTCGCCTGCGGCTCGTCGCGCGAACACGCGCCCTGGGCGCTGGTCGACTACGGCTTCCGGGCGGTGATCTCGACCTCGATCGCCGACATCTTCACCTCCAACGCCCTCAAGACCGACCTGCTGCCGATCGAGGTGGACCAGGCGACCTGGGACGACCTCGCCGCCTTCCCCGACCAGCCGGTGACGATCGATCTGGAGGCCGGGGAGATCCGCCGCGGCAACGCCGCGCCGACGCCCTTCACGGTCGAACGGTTCGCGCGCCGCTGCCTGCTGGACGGCGTCGACACCCTGGGCTGGCTGCAAGCCCGCCTGCCCGACATCGCGGCTTATGAAGCCGCTCACGAAATGGAAACCGCCTGATGCCCGCTCCCCGCACCTATGAGATCGTCGTCCTGCCGGGCGATGGCGTCGGCCCCGAGGTGACCCATGCGGCCCAGGCCGTGCTGACCGTCGTCGGCGACTTCTTCGGCCACAAATTCCGCTTCCGCGAGCACCTGATCGGCGGGGCCGCCATCGACGCGACCGGCGACCCGCTGCCGCCGGAGACGGTCAGCGCCTGTCTGGCCGCCGACGCCGTGCTGCTGGGCGCGGTCGGGGGGCCGAAATGGGACGGCGGCGCGCGCCGACCGGAGGAAGGCCTGCTGGGCCTGCGCAAGGCCATGGGCCTGTTCGCCAATCTGCGTCCGCTGCAGGTGTCGCCGGTGCTGGCCCACCGCTCGCCGCTGAAAAAGGAGATCGTCGAGGGCGTCGACCTGATCGTGTTCCGCGAACTGACCGGCGGCATCTATTTCGGCGAGAAGACCCGCACCGCCGACCGCGCCACCGACCTGTGCGTCTACACAGTGCCCGAGATCGAGCGCATCGCCCGCGCCGCCTTCAAGACGGCCCAACTGCGCCGCGGCAAGGTCACCTCGGTCGACAAGGCCAATGTGATGGAGACCAGCCGCCTGTGGCGCGAGGTCGTCACCCGCATCCACGCCGAGGAATTCCCCCGCATCGAGCTGGAACACGCCTTGGTCGACTCCATGGCCATGCATCTGATCCGCAAGCCGCGCGAGTATGACGTCATCCTGACCGAGAACATGTTCGGCGACATTCTGTCGGACGAGATTTCGGTGCTGGGCGGATCGATCGGCCTGCTGCCCTCGGCCTCGCTGGGCGCGGGCGGCCCGGGCCTGTTCGAACCGATCCACGGCTCGGCCCCCGACATCGCCGGTCAGGACAGGGCCAATCCGGTCGGGACCATCCTGTCGGCGGCGCTGATGCTGCGCCACAGCCTGGGACTGGAGGACGAGGCCGGCTCGGTCGAGGCGGCGGTCGCCGCCGTCCTCTCGGCCGGCGCCGTGACCCGGGATCTGGGCGGTACGCTGGGCACGCGCGCGGCGGCCAACGCGGTGATCGACGGCCTGCGCGCCATCCACTGGGCCGCGGCGCATCGCATCCAGATGCACTGGGCGTGAGCGGATGGGTGAAACCGTGTCGTACAAAGCGCACCCCGGGTCGATCAGCCGCGCCAACCGGCGGGTTCGGCGCTCGTCAGGCAATATTCTTGCCGAGCGGCTTGACGCGGGGCGTTTCGATGCCCAGCCTGTCATCCGACTTCAACGTGAGCCCGGTCCCTTGAACCGTTCCGCCGCCCTTTTCCCCGTCCGTCCGTCCGCCTCGCGCGGCGGTGCGGTCGCGCGCGCCAGCGGCCTCGGTATGACCACCACCTCGATCACCACCATCACCACGCTCATGGCGGGGACAGGTTAGCGCGCACCACACTCAGGATCGCCCCAACCCAACCCCGCCCGGACCCCCGGGCGGGGTTTTTCATTTCCGCCCTCCCCATTCAGCCTCCCTTCGAAAGTCC
>CAZGPS010000182.1:0-6011 GCA_964527675.1 uncultured Brevundimonas sp.
GCGGGATCTCGACCTTGCCGAACTGGCGCATGCGCTTCTTGCCGGCCTTCTGCTTCTCGAGCAGCTTCTTCTTGCGGGTGGCGTCGCCGCCGTAGCATTTGGAGGTCACGTCCTTGCGCAGGGCGCGGACGGTCTCGCGGGCGATGATCTTGCCGCCGATGGCCGCCTGGATCGGGATGACGAACAGGTGGGGCGGGATCAGCTCCTTCATCTTCTCGACCATGCTGCGGCCGCGCATCTCGGCCCGGCCGCGGTGGACCAGCATGGAGAGGGCGTCGACGGGCTCGGCGTTGACGAGGATGTTCA
Organism: uncultured Brevundimonas sp.; assembly: GCA_964527675.1. Classification (GTDB taxonomy): domain Bacteria; phylum Pseudomonadota; class Alphaproteobacteria; order Caulobacterales; family Caulobacteraceae; genus Brevundimonas. The sequence continues at coordinate 307 of CAZGPS010000182.1, forward strand.
TCTTGACGAGGTCGCCGACCTTGTACTCGCTGAGCTCATAGTCGAACGAGGCGTAGCCCTTCGAGATGGACTTCAGGCGGTCGTAGAAGTCGAACACGACCTCGTTGAGCGGCAGTTCGTAGACGACGAGGGCGCGGGAGCCGACGTAGGACAGTTCGACCTGGGCGCCGCGGCGGTCCTGGCACAGCTTGATGACGCCGCCGAGGTATTCGTCGGGGGTCAGGATCGTCGCCTTGATCCACGGCTCGCTGATTTCCATGATCTGCATGACGTCGGGCAGGTCGGCCGGATTGTGCAGCTCGATCTCGGAGCCGTCGCGCAGGGCGATCTTGTAGACCACGCTGGGGGCGGTCGCGATCAGGTCGAGGTTGAACTCGCGGCTGAGCCGCTCCTGGATGATCTCGAGGTGGAGCAGGCCGAGGAAGCCGCAGCGGAAGCCGAAGCCGAGGGCGGCTGAGCTTTCCATCTCATAGGTGAAGCTGGCGTCGTTGAGACGCAGGCGGCCGATGGCGGCGCGCAGGTCCTCGAAATCGGCGGCGTCGACGGGGAAGAGGCCGCAGAAGACCACCGACTGGACTTCCTTGAAGCCCTTGAGCGGTTCGGCGGTGGGCTTCTTCTCGTCGGTGATGGTGTCGCCGACGGCGGCGTGGGCGACCTCCTTGATCTGGGCGGTGATGAAGCCGACCTCGCCGGGGCCGAGCTGGTCGACCGGGGTGTTCTTGGGCAGGAAGACGCCGACGCGGTCGATCAGATGGGTCGAGCCGTTCTGCATCATCTTGACGCGCTGTCCGGCCTTGAGGACGCCGTCGAAGACGCGGACGAGGACGACGACGCCGAGGTAGGGGTCGTACCAGGCGTCGACCAGCAGGGCCTTGAGCGGGGCGTTGGGGTCGCCCTTCGGCGCCGGCAGGCGGGTGACGATGGCCTCCAGCACATCCTCGATGCCGATGCCGGACTTGGCCGAGCAGAGCACGGCGTCGGAGGCGTCGATGCCGATGACGTCCTCGATCTGCTGGCGGACGCGCTCGGGTTCGGCGGCGGGCAGGTCGATCTTGTTGAGGACGGGGACGATCTCGTGGTTGTTGTCGATGGCCTGGTAGACGTTGGCGAGGGTCTGGGCCTCGACCCCCTGGGAGGCGTCGACGACCAGGAGGGAGCCCTCGCAGGCGGCGAGCGAGCGGGAGACCTCATAGGCGAAGTCGACGTGGCCGGGGGTGTCCATCAGGTTGAGGACGTAGTCGAGGCCGTCCTTCGCCTTGTAGTTCAGGCGCACGGTCTGCGCCTTGATGGTGATGCCGCGCTCCTTTTCGATGTCCATATTATCAAGGACCTGGGCCGACATCTCGCGCGCGGTCAGGCCGCCGGTGTGCTGGATCAGGCGATCGGACAGGGTCGACTTGCCGTGGTCGATGTGGGCCACGACGGAAAAATTGCGGATGCGGTCGATGGGAGGGGTCGTCATGGCGCGCCGGTAGCACGGCGGGACCCGATCGCCAACGCGCGGGCCGTCCGCCGGGCGTTCGCCACCGCCTCCGGCGCGGATTACTTCCTCGTAAGGCCCTGTATTGGCGTTTGAGAAGCGGGCCCGAACCCGCTATTCAACGGCTGATGACAGGGACGCCCAGGACGGGCGACCCGAACGAGCGGCCCGCGGCTCCCCCACCGCGAAGCCCAAGGGGATCAGACGTGGCGATCACTCTCGACAAGACCCGGGCCGGCGGCCTCGCCGCCCTGATGGCCGCCAGCCTGCTGCTGGCCGCCTGCGATCACAGCACGGCGAACAAGAAGGAAGAGGCGCCGGCCGGCGGCCAGGCGGTCACGGTCCAGCCCGCCCTGACCGAGAACCTGGCGCGGACGGTGTCGGCCTCGGGCACGGTGTCGGCCTGGGAAGAGGTGCCGGTCGGGGCCGAGGCCGGCGGGCTGACGGCGACCGCCGTCTATGTCGACGAAGGCAGCTATGTCCGTCAGGGCCAGCCGCTGGTGCAGATGAACGACGCCCTGCTGCAGGCCCAGCTGCGCCAGCAGCTGGCGGCGGTGCAGACGGCCGAGGCCAATGTCGCCCGCGACGAGGCGGCGCTGGGCCGGGCCCAGGAGCTGAAGGAGCGCGGCTTCCTCAGCCAGGCCTCGCTGGACACGGCCCTGGCCAATGAGCGGTCGGCCCAGGCCAATCTGGCCGCGGCCCGCGCCTCGCTGTCCGAGACCCGCACGCGCCTGTCGCAGGCGACCATCAAGGCCCCGGTCTCGGGTCTGGTGATCAGCCGCAGCGTCACCCGCGGCCAGATCATCACCGCCGGGAACGAGCTGTTCCGCATCGTCCGCGACGGCCGGCTGGAGCTGGACGCGCGCATCCCGGAGACGCAGCTGGGCCTGATCCGGGCCGGGCAGACGGCGACCATTTCGTCGGACCAGGCGGGCCGGACGGCCGGCCGGGTGCGCATCGTCACCCCCGAGGTCGACGCCCAGACCCGTCTGGGCGTGGCCCGCATCGCCCTGACCAGCCCCGGCGCCCTGCGGCCCGGCATGTTCGCCCGGGCGAACATCGAGGTCGGCGACCAGCCGGCCATGACGGTGCCGACCGCCGCCCTGCTGTATCGCGACAACAAGGCGGGCGTGTTCGTCATGGCGACGGGCGCGACCGTGCGGTTCCAGCCGGTGACGGTGCTGTCGCGCACCGACGCCCGCACCGCCGTCGAGGGTCTGCCGGCCAATTCGCGGGTCGTGGTCGAGGGAGCCGGCTTCCTCGGCGACGGAGACACGGTGCGGATCGTCGCGCCGCGCGCGGCGGCGGCCCCGGCGGCGGCCGCGGCGGCCCCCGCCAAGACGAGCCGATAGGCCCGACCGATGCGCAACATCTCCTCCTGGTCGATCCGGAATCCCATTCCGATCCTGCTGCTGTTCGCCCTGCTGACCCTCGCCGGGGTGGTCGGGTTCATGGGCATGCGGATCAACAACAACCCCGACATCGACTTCCCGCTGGTGGCGGTGACGGCGGCCCGGCCCGGCGCGGCCCCGGCCGAGATGGAGGTGCAGGTCACCCGGCTGATCGAGGACTCGATCTCGGGCCTGTCGGGCGTCCGCCACATCTATTCGAACATCAACGACGGCGTCTCGATGACGACCATCGAGTTCGAGCTGGGCACGGACACCGAGCGCGCCACCAACGACGTGCGCAACGCCATGAGCGGCGTGCGCGGCTCCCTGCCCCAGGACATGCAGGAGCCGTCGGTGCAGCGCATCGACATCACCGGCGACGCCCTGATCACCTGGGTCGTCCGCTCGCAGACCATGACGCCGGAGCAGATCAGCTGGTTCGTCGACAATGAGATGAGCCGCGCCCTGCTGGCGCTCGGCGGCGTCGGCGAGGTCAATCGCTCGGGCGGGGTGGATCGCGAGATCCGCGTCGAGCTGGACCCGGACCGCCTCGCCTCGTTCGGCGTCACCGCCGCGGCGGTCAGCCAGGCCCTGACCAATGTGAACAGCGACCTGCCCGGCGGGCGCGTCACCGTGGCCGGCTCCGAACGGGCCATCCGGACCCTGGGCGCGGCCAACTCGATCGAGCAGCTGCGCCAGACCCTGATCCCGCTGGGCGACGGCCGCACGGTGCGGCTGGGCGACCTGGGCACGGTCGAGGACAAATGGACCGAGCCGCGCCGTCTGGCCCGCTACAACGGCCAGGAGGCGGTGACCTTCAACTTCCTGCGCTCACGCGAGGCCAGCGAGGTCACGGTGGCGGAGAAGGTGCGCGCGGAGGTCGCCCGCATCGACGAGGCCCATCCGGAGCTGACCATCTCGCAGGTCACTTCCAGCGTGCAGTATATCGAGGAGAGTTATCTGGCCTCGCTGGAGGCGCTGGCGCTGGGCGCCTTCCTCGCCGTCATCGTGGTGTTCATCTTCCTGCGGGACTGGCGGGCCACCGTCATCGCGGCCGTGGCCATGCCGATGTCGCTGATCCCGACCTTCGCCATCCTCGGGCCCATGGACCAGTCGCTGAACGTGGTGACGCTGCTGGCCCTGTCGCTGACCATCGGCATTCTGGTCGATGACGCCATCGTGGAGATCGAGAACATCGTCCGGCACATGCGGGACGGAAAGTCACCCTATGCAGCCTCGATGGAGGCGGCCGACGAGATCGGCCTGGCCGTCGTGGCCACGACCTCGACCATCATCGCCGTGTTCGCCCCGGTCGGCTTCATGCCGGGCATCATCGGACAGTTCTTCAAGGCCTTCGCCCTGGCCGCCTGCGTCTCGGTGGCCTTCTCGCTGGTGGTGGCGCGGACGCTGACGCCGCTGATGGCGGCCTATATGCTGAAACACAGCAAGCACGAGGATCGCGATCCGCCGTGGATGAACAACTATCTGAAGGCCCTGCGCTGGTCGCTGGCCAACCGGTGGAAGGTGTTCGTCAGCGGCTTCGGCTTCCTGGTGCTGTCGATCGTGCTGGCGGTGGTTACGTCGCTGTCGTTCGAATTCATGTCCGCCGGCGACGAGTCCCGCGCGGCCTTCCAGGTCGAACTGCCGCCCGGCGCCACCCTGCGACAGACCGACGACATGGTGCAGCGGATCACCACGGTGCTCGAGAACCGTCCGGAGGTGACCTCGGTCTATGCCGCGATCGGCGGACAGGACGTCAACCAGGCCAATATCTACGCCGACATGGTGCCCAAGGGCGATCGCGACCTGAGCCAGCAGGCCTTTTCCCGCGTGCTGGTCGATGAGCTGAAGGCCATCCCCGGCATCCGCATCCGCGCCGGCATCGCCCAGCAGGGCGGCGGGCCCGGCGACGGCACCAGCTACACCTTCTCCATCCTCGGCGACGACCCGGATACGCTGACGGCCGCCGCCCGCGCGGTGGAACAGGAGATGCGCGCCGTTCCGGGACTGGCCAATGTGGTCAACTCGGCGGCCATCGCCCGGCCCGAACTGCTGGTCACGCCGCGATCGGACGAGGCCGCCCTGGCCGGGGTTTCGACCGGCGCCATCTCCCAGGCCGTGCGCGTCGCCACCATCGGCGACGTCGAGCAGAACCTGCCCAAATACAATCTGGGCGACCGGCAGGTGCCGATCCGGCTGCAGCTGACCAGCGAGGCGCGCGAGGATCTGTCGGTGCTGCAGAATCTGCAGGTGCCGACCGCGGGCGGCGGGACCGTGCCGCTGAGCGCGGTGGCCGACATCGCCTTCGGCGGCGGTCCGGCGACGGTGAGCCGTCAGGACCGGTCGCGCGTGGCCTCGATCACGGCCGAGCTGGACGGCATCGCCACCGGCGCCGCCGGCACGGCGGTGCAGGCCCTGCCGTCGGTGAAAAACCTGCCCGAAGGGGTGCGTCAGGTGCCGGCCGGCGACGCCGAGTTCATCCAGGAGATGATCATGGGCTTCGCCGTCGCCTTCATCTCCGGCATCCTGCTGATGTACGCCGTGCTGGTGCTGCTGTTCAAAAGCTTCGCCTATCCGGTCACCATCATGGCGGCGCTGCCGCTGGCGGTCGGCGGGGCGATCATCGGCCTGGTCATCTCCAGCACCAACTTCAGCCTGTCGGCCCTGATCGGGGTGCTGATGCTGATGGGGATCGCGGCCAAGAACTCCATCCTGCTGGTCGACTATGTGATCATGGCGCGGATCGCGGGCATGACCCGGTACGAGGCCCTGCTGGACGCCGCCCACAAACGGGCGCGGCCGATCATTATGACCACCGTGGCGATGGGCGCGGG
>CAZGPS010000183.1:0-6009 GCA_964527675.1 uncultured Brevundimonas sp.
TCGACCTTCGGATGGCCGACGGCGATGTTTTCGATCTCGATCGAGCTGATCCATTCGCCGCCGGACTTGATCACGTCCTTGGCGCGGTCGGTGATCTGCATGAACCCCTGGGGATCGATGGTGGCGACGTCGCCGGTGTCGAAAAAGCCCTCATGGTCGAGGATGTCGCCGCCCTCGCCCCTGAAATAGGCGCCGGCGATGGTCGGCCCCTTGATCATCAGCCGGCCGTAGGTGTGCCCGTCGTGCGGCATCTCCTGGCCGGCGATATTCTTGAGCTTCAGCTCGACGCCCAGCGGCGGCGTGCCCTGTTTGACCCGCCACTTGAGCTGCTCGTCGTAGGGGAGAGCCTTCAGCTCGGGCGGCAGGTTGGACAGGGTGCCGATCGGCGAGGTCTCGGTCATGCCCCAGCCCTGCAGCACCTCGATGTCGAACTCCTCCTGGAAGGCGCGGATCAGGCTCTCCGGCACGGCCGAGCCGCCGATCAGCACCCGCTTGACCGTCGGAATCTTCAGATTGTGTTCGCGCAGGTGGGCCAGCAGCCCCTGCCAGACCGTCGGCACGGCGGCCGAGAAGGTCACGCCCTCGCTCTCGATCAGTTCATAGATGGCGGCGCCGTCCATGCGCGCGCCCGGCATGACCAGCCTGGAGCCCGCCGCCGGTCCGCCGAAGGCGATGCCCCAGGCGTTGGCGTGGAACATCGGCACCACCGGAAGGATCACCTCGCTGGGCGTCGCGCCCAGCACCGTGGTCTGCAGACCCAGCAGGGTATGGATGAAGTTGGACCGGTGCGAATACAGCACCCCCTTCGGGTTGCCGGTCGTGCCCGAAGTGTAGCAGAGGCCGCAGGCCGTCTGTTCGTCGAAGCCGCCCCAGACCACATCCTCCGAAGCCGTCGCCAGCAGCGCCTCGTAGCATTCGGCGCCCGGCAGTTTCGTCGCCGGCATGTGCAGCTCGTCGGTCAGGACCACGACCCGCTCGACCGAGGGGCAATGCGGCAGGACCGCCTCAAGCAGGGGTATGAAGGTCATGTCGACGAAGATGATTTTGTCTTCGGCGTGGTTGATGATGTAGGCGAGCTGCTCCGGGAAGAGGCGCGGATTCAGGGTGTGGCACACGGCGCCGATGCCCATGATCCCGTACCAGACCTCCATGTGGCGGCCCGTGTTCCAGGCCAGGGTGGCGATACGGTCGCCGACCTTGACGTCCCAGTCCTTCAGCACGCCCGAGACCCGTTTGGCGCGGGCGTGAAGCTCGGCGTAGGTGGTGCGCACGATCGGCCCCTCGACCGAGCGCGTCACGACCTCGCGGTGGCCATGCCAATTCCTGGCGTGGTCGATGATCCTGTCGACCGTCAGCGGCCAGTCCTGCATCAATCCCAGCATCGGTATCCCTCGTTTGCACCCGCTGCCCGGGGCGCTTGCGCAAAGGAGTATCGGGCCGTCCCCGGTTAGGCAACGTGACGCTAGGTCACCCATCAAGGGCCTCCCGAGCCTTGGCGACGGGCCCGCCCTGGCCCTAGAAGACCTGTATGCCGATCCTTATCGCCATCACCGGAGGTTCCGGCTCCGGCAAGAGCACCCTCGCGGAAACCCTGCTGGCCGCCCTGCCCGGGGGCGCCGCGGTGCTGGTGCGCGAGGACTCCTATTACCGCGACGCCGCCAGCCTGCCCGGCTTCGACGCCGCCACCTTTGATTTCGACGACGTGGCCGCCCGCGATCACGAACTGATGATCGCCGATCTCGCCGCCCTCAAGGCCGGGCGCGACATCACCGCCCCGGTCTATTCCTTCATCCACCACGGTCGCGAGCCGGGCGGCGAGCCGGTGCGCGCCGCCGAGGTGGTGATCGTCGAGGGCACCCATGTGCTCTGCACCCCCGGTCTGGTCGCGCTGTTCGACATCCGGGTGTTCGTCGACACCCCGGCCGACATCCGGTTTATCCGCCGACTGCTGCGCGATCAGGCCGAGCGGGGACGCACCGCCGATTCGGTGATCCAGCAGTATCTGGCCACCGTCCGGCCCGGGCATGAACGGTTGACCGAGCCCTCGCGGCTCAATGCCGACTTCATCATCGCCGACGCCACGGCCGCCGTCCGTCTCGAGGATCCGCAGGCGGTGGTCCGGCTGGCGGCGCCGGTGCTGGCCCATCCCCTGCTGGCGCGACTGCTGGCCGGTTGATCAGGGCCAGAGCCGCGTGCGGCTCCACCCCTCCCCGGCCCGGTCGAAGCGCAGCCGGTCGTGGAGGCGGAACGGCCGGTCGCGCCAGAATTCGATGCTGTCCGGAATGACCCGCCAGCCGGTCCAGCGCTCGGGACGCGGCACGTCCGCGTCGGCGAACCGCGCCGTTTCGCGCGCCACGGCCTTCTCGAGGACTTCCCGGCTGTCCAGCGGCCGTGACTGGTCAGAGGCCCAGGCGCCGATCCGGCTCTCGCGGGCGCGGCTGGCGAAATAGGCGTCGGCCTCGGCCGCGGTGACGGGCTCGACCGGCCCGCGCACCCGGACCTGACGGCGCAAGGACTTCCAGTGGAACAGCAGGGCGGCGGCCGGACGGGCCGCCAGCGCCTCGCCCTTGGCGCTTTCCCGGTTGGAGTAGAAGGTGAAGCCGCGGTCGTCGACGTCCTTGAGCAGCACGACCCGGGCGTCGGGCAGGCCCTGCGCGTCCACTGTGGCCAGGGTCATGGCGTTGGCGTCGTTGGGCTCGGTGGCCCTGGCGTCGGCCAGCCAGTCGATGAACAGCGGGACCGGCTCCGGCCGCTCAAAGATCGCTTCGTCGCCATTGGCGGCCAGGGCGGCGGCGTAGTGCTCCGCATATTCTTCGCGGCTCGGACTGGGCGGGATGACTGACATGGCGCAATGATAGCCAGCTTGACCGGAGAGGCCATAGCCGTCTCTCTGGATCCGCCCCGCACCTGTTTCAGGCGAAGACATGATGGACCGTTTCCGGGGGCGTGAAGCCCTGATCCTCGCGTGTGGGGTTTGGGCGTTTCAGGTCCTGCTCGAGATGTCCATCGCCCAGGGCTTTCTGATCATCGCCCTCATCTGGGCGGCTCACGGCCTGTTGCTGATGCTGCTGATGAGCGCCCTCCTCGACCGGGCGATGCGGTCGGAGTGGCGGTGGTTTCGCCTCGGCGCGTGCCTGCTGCTGCCGGTGGCGTTCGCCCTGCTTCAGACCGTCGTCGATCTCACCACCACCTTCTGGATCGGAGACCGTCTGCTGGACGAGCTGGAGGTTCCGGCAGGCATGGTCTTCAATCCAAACGATCTGGCGCTTCAGATATCATCCAGGCTGACCTTCAAATATTACATCTGGCTGTTCGGCTTCTACACCGTGACCCTGGTGCTGCTTCGGGCGGCGCGGACCGCCTATGAGGCCCGTCTGGACGCGCAACGTGCGGAGCTGGAAGCCCTGCGGCTGCAGGTGAACCCGCACTTCCTGTTCAACGCCCTGAATTCGATCTCCACCCTGATCCTGCAGGGTCGGCATCAGGACGCCGACACGATGACCCTCAACCTCGCCCGCTTCTATCGCAACAACCTGGCCGTCGACGACATCCAGACCGTCCGGCTCGCCGATGAGCTGGATTCGATCCACGCCTATGTGGAGCTGGAGCAGGTCCGGCTGGGCGATGGTCTGGTGCTCCGCATCGAACGCGCTGATGACCTGGACGAGGCGCGACTGCCTTCGCTTCTGCTGCAGCCCCTGATCGAGAACGCGATCAAGCACGGCGGCGGCGACCCTCCCGGCGCCGCGCCGGTGCGTCTGGCGATAGCCGGAGTCGACGGGCGACTGGAGATCATCGTCGAGAACCGGATCGCAGACTCCGCCCAGGGCCGTGAAGGCACGGGCACGGGACTGGCGAATGTCCGCCGGCGTCTGGAGGCGATGTTCGGCGCAGCGGCCCGGTTCGAGGTCGGAGAGACCGACGGCTGCTGGCGGGCGTTTGTCGCCATCCCCCTGATCCGGACCTCCTGACCCGCCGCCAAGGGTGACCTTAACCGGCTCTTGACCATATTCCCGACAAGACTGGCGGATGCGATCCGACGCTCCTCGCACCGACGCCTACGCCGCCCTGGGCCTGACCGGTCCGGACGACCAGGTCGTCATGACCGCGGCCTTTCGCACGGCGGTCAAGGCCGCGCGGCCGGACCAGCCCGGCGGTGACGAGGCGCGCTTCCGTCAGGTGATCGAGGCCTGGCGGCTGATCCAGAGCGGCGAGGGACGGCCGCTGGCCCTGGCCGCGCCGGCCACGCCCCCGCCCTCTCCGCCCGTGGTCTCGATCGGGCCCATGGAGGCCCTCAACGGCGGTCAGGTCGCCGTGCGGCTCGCCGGACGCACCATCAACATTCGCCTGCCCCAGGGCCTGCGCAGCGGCGAACACCTGCGCCTGCGGGGCGCCGGCGCCGGCGGGTCGGACGCGTTTCTGCCGGTGCTGATCCGCGGCATGGGCGGGCTGAGCGTGCTCGGCGACGACGTGTTCATGGACTGCCCCGTGCCGCCACGACTGCTGGAGGACGGCGGGCGGCTCGAGATCAGCACCCATGCCGGCGTCCGCTCCGCCTGGATCACCGCCGGACAGACGACGCTTCGCCTGCGCCTGAAGGGGCTGGGCCTGCCGGCGCGCGGCGGCCGCGCCCAGGGCCATCTGTTCGTCACCCTCCAGCCCTCCGAGGACGCCCCGTCCGCCGCCGAGGATCTGCTGATCCGCTTCACCCGTGTCTGGACGCCGGACCGGCTGGCGGCCTAAGCCTGACGGGTCATGTCCCACAACACCTTCGGCCATCTGTTTCGCGTGACCACCTGGGGCGAGAGCCACGGGCCCGCCATCGGCTGCGTCATCGACGGCTGCCCGCCTTTGATCCCGCTGAGCGAGGCCGACTTGCAGCCGTGGCTGGACCGGCGCAAGCCCGGCGGCAGCCGCTTCGTCACCCAGCGGCAGGAGAGCGACACCGCCCGCATCCTGTCCGGCGTGTTCGACGACGGAGACGGCCCGGTCACCACCGGCACGCCGATCGCCGTCCAGATCGACAACGAGGACGCCCGCTCGAAGGACTATGGCGAGATCGCCCGGGCCTTCCGCCCCGGCCACGCGGATTTCACCTATCAGGCCAAATACGGCGTCCGCGATCACCGCGGCGGCGGGCGGTCATCGGCCCGGGAGACGGCCGTGCGGGTCGCCGCCGGCGCGGTGGCGCGCAAGGTGCTGGGCGACGGCGTCCGCGTCCGCGCCGGCGTGATCCAGCTGGGCCCGCACCGGATCGAGCCCGAAGCGGTGGATTTCGACGCCGTCTACGACAACGCCCTGTTCGCCGCCTCGTCGGGCGTCGTGCCGGCGTGGGAGGACTACCTCGACGGCGTCCGGAAGGCCGGCTCGTCGATCGGCGCCGTGGTGGCGCTCGAGGTCACCGGCGTTCCGGCCGGCTGGGGTGCGCCGGTCTATGGCAAGCTGGACGCCGAATTGGCCGCCGCCCTGATGTCGATCAACGCCGTCAAGGGCGTCGAGATCGGCGCCGGCTTCGGCTCGGCCGAGCTGTCGGGCGAGGACAACGCCGACCAGATGCGGATGGGCGACGACGGGCAGCCGGTGTTCCTGTCGAACCACGCCGGCGGCGTGCTGGGCGGAATCTCGACCGGCCAGCCGCTGACGGCCCGGGTCGCCTTCAAGCCCACCTCCTCCATCCTGACGCCGCGCCAGACCATCACCCGCGACGGTGCCGAGACCGACCTGCGCACCAAGGGGCGCCATGACCCGTGCGTGGCCTTGCGCGGCGTGCCGGTGGTCGAGGCCATGGCCGCCTGCGTGCTGGCCGACGCGATGCTGCGGCACAGGGCGCAAGTGGGGTGACCCCTTTCCGCCACTGACACTGTTACCTATATAGCCGCCGAACGGCGCGCCACAGGTCGCGCGCCCCTATCGGGAGACCCCTCATGATCGACGTCCGCCCCTTCTCCAGCCTCGGCGGCGCCAACCACGGCTGGCTGAACGCCAAACACCATTTCTCCTTCGCCAACT
>CAZGPS010000184.1:0-6002 GCA_964527675.1 uncultured Brevundimonas sp.
CCGGGCGAAGGCGAGGTATTCGTCGATCATATGCTCCATCTCGTCGAGATCGCCCCGCATGGCCGAGGCGCGCTTGAACGGCGGGGCGAGCGCCAGTTCCAGCCGCAGGCGGGTCAGGGGCGTGCGCAGATCGTGGCTGACGGAGGCGAGCAGGGCGGTGCGCTGGTCGATGTGGCGCTGGATCCGGTCGCGCATGTCCATGAAGGCGCGGGCCGCGGCGCGCACCTCGCGGGCGCCGTGCGGCTTGAAGCGTTCGCGGGTTTCACCGCGCCCGAAGGCCTCGGCGGCTTCGGCGAGACGTTCGATGGCGCGGACCTGGTTGCGGATGAACAGGATGGCCACGCCCATCAGCAGGACGGTGGCGATCAGCAGCCAGACGACGAAGATGTGCGCCTGGGTGGCGACGGCCCGCTCGCGGGGGGCGATGACGCGCAGCACGCCGTCCGGCTGCTGCACGCGGATGTCGACATAGGCCGGGTAGCGGGTGGTCGAGAACCAGACCGGCCGGTCGATCCGGGCCTCCAGCGCCTCCTCCAAGGTGCGGTCGACCACGCCGATGGGGCCGCGATCCTGCTCTTCGGGCAGGACGTCGCCTTCGCGAAGGTCGACCGACAGCGACATCGAGCGCTGGGCGCGATCGGCGATGACGGCGAGATTTTCCGGCGTCGGATCGTCGGCGTAGCTCTCGGACGCCCAGGCGATGTCGCCGGCCAGCCCTTCAGACAGGCGGGCGGTCACCGTCTGCCAGTGCATGTCGAAAAACGCCCAGGTCACCGCCACCTGCATCACCAGCACCGGCAGGACGATGATCAGCAGCGACCGGCCCCACAGCGAGGTGGGGAGGCGGCGCTTCAGCACCCGGGCCCATACGCCGGCGGGAAGCAGCCTCATGGCGGGGTGGGCGCGGGCAGGGCGTCCTGGGCCTGAAGCTCGCGTAGCGCGCGATAGTCGTCGGCCTTCAAATGCAGGTAGAGCGCCCGGCTGCCAGCCTCCGACTTCTCGCCCCATGCGCCGTCGTCGTCGAGCGGTCGCGAAGTGGAGCCTATGACGACCATCGCCCGGCCGGTGACCTGGGCCCCAAGGTCACGGAAGTCGGCCTGTGCGGACGCCACGGTCTCGGGGTCGAAATCACTGCGAAGGCCGCAGACCAGGTCGCGGGGATGGCCACGCTGAAGCAGGACGGTGTGAATCCAGGGCAGGCTCATCCCCTCTTCGCCCTCTTCATCGGGGTCGCAAGGGTCCGTGATCATCCGCAACGGCGAGGCCCCGGCGACCCAGTTGTCTTGCGGCGGCGGAACGTCCTGGAGAGAACCCAGCGCCGCCATCAGGCCGGCGAGAAGAACAAGCGCCATCTCTCACTCCATCAGTCCGGGGCCAGCATATAGCCGACGCCGCGCACGGTCTGGAGGTAGCGCGGGTTCTTGGGGTCGGCCTCGAGCTTGCGGCGCAGGCGGGTGACCTGGACGTCGACGGCGCGGCCGGTGATGTCGGCGGTGTCGGGCGACAGGCTCATGCGCTCGACCGGGGCGTGGGCGTGGATGGCCAGGGTCTTGAGCAGCTGGGCCTCGGCCTCGGTCAGGCGCTGCGGCTTGCCGTCGCGCGACAGTTCCAGCCGCTCCATGTCGAACACGGCCGGGCCGAGCTTGATCTCGCGCGGGGTCAGCGGCTTGCCGCCGGTGCGACGCAGGATGGCGTCGACGCGCAGGGCCAGCTCGCGCGGGTCGAACGGCTTGGACATATAGTCGTCGGCGCCGCGCGACAGGCCCTCGATGCGGTCGTCGGGGTCGCCGCGGGCGGTCAGCAGCAGGACGGGGGTCTTCGAGGTCTCCGCCTTGCCGCGCACCCAGGTGGTCAGGTCGAAACCGCTCTCGCCCGGCATCATCACGTCCAGCACGACGAGGTCGAACTCGATCAGCTCCATCAGCCGTTTGGCCGCCGCCGCGTGGGCGGCGCCGGTGACGCGATAGCCCTCGCGGGCGAGGAATTCCTTGAGCAGTTCGCGAATGCGGTCGTCGTCGTCGACCACCAGCAGGTGCCGACCGGCGCCGGGGCCGGCGACCGGGCCGGAGCGGCCATTGGTGCGGGCGTCGCTCATGCGGAGGCGACCTTGCAGGCTCCGGAGGCGTTGACCTCGACGGTTCGGGCGGCTCTAACCCGGGGATTGACGCGGGAGACGTTATTCAATGGCCTTCGTTCCTTTCGACGATCGTGACGGCTGGATCTGGTTTGACGGCGATTTCGTGCCCTGGCGGGACGCGAAAACGCACGTTCTGACCCATGCCCTTCACTACGGCTCGTCGGTTTTCGAGGGTGAGCGTATGTATGGCGGCGAAATCTTCAAGCTGACCCCGCATAGCGAACGGCTGAAGCGTTCTGCAAACCTGCTGGATTTCGACCTTCCGTACAGCGTGGCCGAGATCGATGCGGCCTGCAAGGCGACGTGCGCGAAGATGGGCCTTGAGGACTGCTATGTCCGCCCGGTGGCCTTCCTCGGCGCGGAACAGGTCAGCGTCACCGCGAAGAACAGCAAGCCGCATGTGGCCATCGCCGCCTGGGAGTGGCCGAGTTATTTCGACGCCGAAACCAAGGCGAAGGGCATCCGGATGGAATGGGCCAAATGGCGCCGGCCCGACCCGGCCACGGCCCCCTCGGCGGCCAAGGCGGCGGGCCTGTACATGATCTGCACCATGTCCAAGACCGCGGCCGAGAAGCGCGGCTTCGCCGACGCCATGATGCTGGACTGGCGCGGCTATGTCGCCGAGGCGACGGGAGCCAATGTCTTCTTCGTCCAGGACGGCGTTCTGCATACGCCGCCGATCGACGCCATCCTGGACGGCATCACCCGCCAGACCATCATTGAGATGGCGGCGGCCAAGGGGATCGAGGTCGTGGTGCGCCACATCCGCCCGGAAGAGCTGGCGAACTTCAGCGAATGCTTCGTCACCGGCACCGCCGCCGAGGTGACGCCGGTCAGCGAGATCGGCGAATACCGCTTCACCCCGGGCCCGCTGAGCCTCGGACTGATGGAGGACTACGGCCGGCTGGTGCGGCGTCAGGGCTGAGACGAAGATTTCGACCAGTCGGGGGGCCTGAATCAGGCGCTACACCACCCGTCCGACCAGCCGGTTCCGGGACATGGGCCGGGACACCCCGGAGTCAGGCAGGACAGATGGGGGACTGTCCGGGGACAGATGCTGGACATCGGGCGGGCATCCGCGACAGCCGTGACATGCGGTGACTGGGCGGATTCCACGGTCGATCGCGTCTGGTCGCTTGCCTTGAGCGGGGACGTGTCGTTCAACGGGCCGGTGTCGGCGGGGAGCCGGCGGGAGCCTTTCCATATGTTCAGCGTCCTGAACCTGCAGAGCCTGCTGGGGCTCGCCGTCATCGTCGGCGCCTGCTGGGCCCTGTCGGAGAACCGGCGGGCCTTCCCGTGGAAGCTGGCCCTCGGGGCCATCGCGGTGCAGGCGGCGCTGGTGCTGGCCCTGTTCGCCATTCCCGGCTCGCAGAACGTGCTGGCGGCGATCACGGGGGCGGTCGACGGGCTGAATCTGGCGACCCAGCAGGGCACGCAGTTCGTGTTCGGCTATCTGGCCGGGGGCGACCAGCCCTATGCGGTGACCAATGGGGGGGCCCTGTTCACCTTCGCCTTCCAGGTGCTGCCGTTGATTCTGGTGATCTCGGCCCTGTCGGCCCTGCTGTGGCACTGGCGGATCCTGAAGTGGATCACTCACGGCTTCGGCTTCCTGTTCCAGCGCACCATGGGGCTGGGCGGGGCGTCGGCGCTGGCGGTGGCGGCGAACATCTTTCTGGGCATGATCGAGAGCCCGATCGTGATCCGCGCCTATCTGGACAAGCTGACCCGGTCCGAGCTGTTCCTGATGATGGTGGTCGGGCTGGCGACGGTGGCCGGGTCGACCATGGTGGCCTACGCCGCCATCCTCGGGCCGACCCTGCCGAACGCGGCGGGCCATGTGCTGGTCGCCTCGATCATCTCGGCGCCGGCCGGGATATTGCTGGCGCGGATCATGCTGCCGGAAACGCCGGGGCAGGGCGGGGCGCACGCCGAATACGATTCCGCCCTCAAATACGACAGCGCCGTCGACGCCATCGTCAAGGGCACGTCCGACGGCCTGATGGTGGTGCTCAACATCTCGGCCATCCTGATCGTGTTCGTGGCCCTGGTGGCCCTGGTCAATCTGATGATCGCGGCGGTGTTCGGATCGGGGATCAGCGTCGAATGGCTGCTCAGCTGGGTGTTCGCGCCGCTCGCCTGGCTGACGGGCGTGGCCTGGTCCGACGCGCGCGAGGCGGGGCTGTTGCTGGGCACCAAACTGACCCAGACGGAGTTCCGCGCCTTGATCGAACTGGGCCGGGTCCCGGTCGAGGCGATCAGCGAGCGGACGCGGATGCTGATGACCTACGCCCTGTGCGGCTTCGCCAACATCGGCTCGGTGGGGATCACGGTGACGGGCCTGAGCGTGCTGATGCCCGAGCGGCGCGAAGAGGTTTTGGGCATGGTGTGGAAGGCCCTGTTCGCCGGCTTCCTCGCCACCCTGATGGCGGCGGCGGTTGTGGGGGCGATGCCGGCCTCCATATTCAGCTGAACGAAAGACCGACCCCATGAAGCTGTACACCTCACACCGGGCGCCCAATCCACGCCGCGTCCGCTGGGTCATGGCCGAGAAGGGCATCGAGGACGTCGATCTGGTCGAGATCGACATCATGGTCGGGGCGCACAAGACGCCCGACTATCGCGCCCGCGTCGGCGTGCCCCATGTCCCTGCGCTGGAACTGGACGACGGCGCGACCATCTCGGAATCGATCGCCATCGGCCGCTATCTGGAGTCGCTGTACCCGGAGCCGAACCTGTTCGGCCATGACGCGCGCGAGCAGGCCATGGTCGAGATGTGGACGCGCCGGGCCGAATTCTATCTGGCCAATCCGATCATGCTGAGCGTGCGCCATTCGCACCCGGCGCTGGCCGCGCTGGAGGCGACCCAGCTGCCGCAGGTGGCCGAGTACAACCGGGTCGCGGCCGAGCGGTTCATGAAGACGCTGGACCGGCATCTGGCTGACCGCGAGTTCATGGCCCTGGACCGGTTCACCATCGCCGACATCGTGGCGGTGGTTGGGCTGGATTTCGCGCGGCTGGTCCGCTACCGGCCGCCGGAAGAGTTCACCAACCTGACCCGATGGCTGGAGGCCTGCCGGGCGCGGCCGGCGGCGAAGGCGGGGGCCTGATAGACTTTGGTGTGCGTTGACCCCGACCGACCGCGGGGGCAGCATCCGCCCGACATGACCCACGATACAGACGTCTACCCCGTCCCGTCCGCCTGGGCGCAGCGCGCGCGCATGACCGCGGCGGGCTATGAGGCCGCGCGGGCGGCGGCGCGCGAGAACCCCGACGCGTTCTGGGGCGAGCAGGCGCGGCGGCTGGACTGGATGACGCCGCCGACGGTCATCAAGGACGTGTCGTTCGACAAGGCCGACTTCCGCATCCGCTGGTTCGCCGACGGGGTGCTGAACGTCGCCTGGAACTGCCTCGACCGGCATCTGGCCGAACGCGGCGACGAGACCGCCATCCTCTGGGAAGGCGACGACCCGGCCCAGTCCGGCGGCCTGACCTATCGCGAGTTGCACGTCGAAGTCTGCCGCATGGCCAATGTGCTCAAGGGCCTGGGCGTGGCGAAGGGCGACCGGGTCACCCTGTATCTGCCGATGATCCCGGCGGCCGCTGTTGCGATGCTGGCCTGCGCCCGCATCGGGGCGGTGCATTCGGTGGTGTTCGGCGGCTTCTCGCCCGACAGCCTGGCGGGGCGGATCGAGGACTGCGGCTCGAAGGTCGTCATCACCGCCGACGAGGGGCTGCGCGGCGGCCGGCGCGTGCCGCTCAAGGCCAATGTCGACGCCGCCCTGAAACGGCCGGGGGCGGAGATCGTCGAGGCGGTGCTGATCGTCTCCCACACCAATGCCGACATCCCCATCGTCGCGGGCCGCGA
>CAZGPS010000185.1:0-5989 GCA_964527675.1 uncultured Brevundimonas sp.
CGGGCCGCCGACGTCTTCCTCAAGGGGCTGACGGCGCTGGACCTCAACACCGGGGGCATCCCCGATTTCGAGACGATGAATCCGAAGCTGCAGGCCCTGACCGGCTGGACGGTGGTGTGCGTGCCCGGTCTGGTCCCGGACGAGGTTTTCTTCGACCATCTGGCCAACCGCCGCTTCCCTTCGGGCCAGTTCATCCGCAAGCCGGACCAGCTGGACTATCTGCAGGAGCCGGACATCTTTCACGATGTCTTCGGTCATGTGCCGATGCTGACGGACCCCGACTTCGCCGCCTATATGGAAGCCTATGGCAAGGGCGGGCAGCGGGCGGCCTCGCTGGGCATGCTGCAGAATCTGGCGCGGCTGTACTGGTACACGGTGGAGTTCGGCCTGATGCAGGACGAGGGCGGGCTGCGCATCTACGGCGCCGGCATCGTCTCCTCGGCGACCGAGAGCGTCTTCGCCGTGGAGGACGCCTCGCCGAACCGGCTGGGCTTCGACCTGCAGCGGGTGATGCGCACCCTGTACCGGATCGACGACTTCCAGCAGGTCTATTTCGTCATCGACGACATCGAACAGCTGAAGCTTGAGACGCTGCAGGATTTCGGCCCGATCTACGAAAGCCTGAAAGGCGCCGACGACATCGCCATCGACGCCATCCTGCCGACCGACCAGGTCTTCACCCGCGGCACCCAGGCCTATGCCGCACGCGGCGGCCGCTTCGCCGCCTGAGGCCGGACGCCCAGCAACAGGCCGAACCAGCCGAGGCGGCGCGCGACCTCATAGGTCAGAAAACAGGTCGCGAAGGTGGCGGCGATGACCAGCCCGGCCTCGGCCGCCAACGGCAGCCGGAGCGGCATCAGATACCAGGCGGCGGCGATGATCACCGTCTGGTGGACGATGTAGAAGGGGAAGACCCCGGCGCTGAGGTAGCGCAACACCGGGCCGCCGCGGTTCAGATAACGCGCGCCATAGCCGAGGATGGCGGCGATCCAGGCCCACTGGTCGACGGCGTAGACCCCCCGCATGATCATCCGCAGCGCCTCGGGCGGCACGGCGTCGTCGGCGCGCCAGATCCAGGCGTAGAGCGCCCAGCCGGCCCAGCCGAGAATGGCGAGGATCAGGGCGGGTTGGCGCAGTCGGATGAAGCCGGCCTTCAGCGGGTCTGACCGCGCGATCAGGAAGCCGAACAGGTAGACGCTGAAGGACAGGGCGTGATTGTACCAGTCGTCGGTCAGAGCGTGGGTGATCTCGAACAGCGGCGCGAGTGTGAAGCGCAAGACGGCCAGCCAGACGACCGGCCAGACCAGCAGACCCCAGCCGGACAGGGCGCGCTCCAGCCCCCGCTGCAACGGCCCCAGCGCTCCGCCGGCGACGCCGACCAGCAGGGCGACGATCAGGCCATAGGGCAGCAGATAGGCGACGAACCAGAGGTGGTTCCAGGTCGGGGTGATCAGGCAGCCCGCCTCGTCGCACCAATTCCCGGAGGCGGTGACGTATTTGACCCAGAAATCCTGCAGATACGGGGAATGGGCCGGATCCGGCACGCCGTAGCCGATCAGGGCCTGGAGGATCTCGAAATAGCTCTGGGGCGGCACGATCACCAGCATGCCAAACACCAGCGGCGGCAGCAGACGCAGGGTGCGCGACCCCGCCAGTCGCCACCCGGCATGTCCGCCTCGGGCCACGAAGCCGTCGACCATGAAGCGGGTGGCCGCCCCCGAGACGAGGAACAGCAGGGTCAGCCGCCACGGCCCGGTGAGCATCATCAGGGGCTGGATCGCCTCGACGATGCGCGGGCTCTTCACGTGGAAGTCCCACGACACGTAGAGCATGCCGACGTGGTAGAGAATCAGCAGGAAGAAGGCCCCGACGCGGATCCAGTCCAGATCGTATCGGCGAGGGGCGGCGGGGAGCGGGACGGACGACATGGCGGATTTCCATGAGCGGTGAACGGTCTCCGGACGTCCCATCCGGGCGGGCCATCGGACAATCGTCGGGGGACGGGCGGGGCGATCGGCGGGACGCCGGCCCGGGCTCCGTGACGAACGGCGCGAATGGCGGGACGGGCGGCTGGATGCGGTCGCCGCCGGATGGACGGGACCTGCGGACGGCGCTGCTGTTCATCGTCCCCGCGACGGTGGTGGTGGTGATCGTCAACACCCTGACCAGCCTGAGCGACAATCCCGACGTCGCGACCTGGGAGCCGTGGGTGTGGGAGATCAGCAGCGCGATCTCGATCTTCGCCGCCATGCTGATCCCGTGGCTGGCGACGGCGGCCGCGCCGCCCGACGAGGTCGTGGCCGAGGGGTGGCGGCCGAAGGCGCGATTCGGGCTGATCCACCTCGTCGCCCTGCTGTCCTTTTCGGCCGTGCATGTGGCGGGGTTCGTGGCCCTGCGGACCGCCGCCTACGCCCTGATCGGACCCGGGCCCTACCAATTCGGCGACCAGTTCATCTATGAGCTGCGCAAGGATCTGATCAGCTATGCGACCTATGTCGCCGCCTTCTGGCTGATCACCTTCCTGCGCCGGCGGCGGGACGAGCCGGTGCGACCGGTCAGTTTCGATATCCGCGACGGCGGCCGGATTCTGCGTGTGCCCGTCAGCGGGATCGTCGCCGTCTCCTCGGCCGGGAACTACGTCGAGTTCTGGCTGGCCGACGGCCGGCGCCCGCTGATGCGCGCCACCCTGGCGGCGATCGAGGTGGAGCTGGAGGCCTTCGGCTTCGTGCGCGCGCACCGGTCGTGGCTGGTCAACGCCGGGGCCGTGACCGGTCTGAGGCCCGACGGCTCGGGCGACTGGACCGTCGAGCTGGGGGCCGTCGAGGCGCCGCTGTCGCGTCGCTATCCGCAGGCGCTGGAGCGGTTGAAGGGCTGACGGGTCAGGCGGAATCCAGCCGCTTGCCCATGCGGACAAGCGGCACCGGCGCGCCGCCGCGGTCGTCCTCGAACCGCTCGATCTCGCGATAGCCGGCGGCGCGGTACAGGGGTTCGCCGCCGAGGGTGGCGACCAGTTCGGCGCGGTCGTAGCCGGCGGCGCGGGCGGCGTCCTCGCACAGGTCGAGGATCATCCGGCCGACGCCGCGACGCAGGAATTCCGGGGCGGTGTACATGGCGCGGATGCGGGCGGCGTCGACGCCGGGCGTCAGCGGCGCGGGCTCACGGCCGGGGGTGTGGTCGCCGCCGTATTCGGTGATCCGCGCGCTCCAGCCGCCGCAGCCGGCGAGGACGCCGTCGCACTCGACGATCAGATAGGTGCGGTCGGCGATGATCTGGCTGTCGATGCCCATCAGCCTGCGGCTGGCGGCGATCTGGTCGGGCGTCAGGAAGTCGGCGAGGGGGCCGCTGATGGCGCGGTCCATCAGGGCGACGAGGGCCGGGATGTCGGCTTCGGTGGCGATGCGGTGGGTCAGGCCCGCCATAATTCCAGAGTTCCGATGACATGGACCACGGCGTAGACGAGGACGATGGCCGAGCTCACCCAGGCGAAGGTCCCGACCGGCGCCCCGCTGGCCAGGAGGGCGGGAATATAGCCGATCGCCCGCAGGCCATAGACGGCCGTGATGGCCAGCAGGGCGAGTTTGAGCAGGGGCAGGCGCGGGATCAATCCGGCCCCCGAGAAGGCGAACGCCGCCCAGATCGCCAGCACCGCGGCGATGCCGAGGGTGATCAGGGCCGCCTTGGGCGAGCCCTGCTCGGCCAGCCGCACCATGCGCGGTCCGGCGCCGAAGAAATCGTACCAGCGCGGGCCGCCGGCAATGATCGCCAGATGAGCGACCGCCGCCGCGGCGCTGAGGCCGCCGCCGACCGCGAGCCAGCCGTTGGCGATCACGCCGGCGCTCGCTGGAAGGGATAAAAGTCGGGGCCCAGTTCGAGGATCGAGGCCAGTTCGTCGAGCGCTCCGCGGCTCTCCGCGAGCAGGGCGGGGTCGGCGAGGTCGGCGGGGCTGAGGGTGTCGCGGTACCAGTTGGAGGCCCAGATCGACAGGCGGGCGTGGAGCTCGTCGGTCATCCGCATGGCGGGGTTGGTCGCGGCCAGTTCGGCCTCGGTCAGGGCGACGCGCAGGCGCAGGCAGGCGGGGCCGCCGCCGTTGCGCATCGACTGGCGCACATCGACGTATTCGACCTTGCCGATCGGGCCGTTGGAGGCGGCGAGGGCCTCGGCGACGGCGTGGCTGCGGGTGTTGTCGCGGGTCTCGGTGGGGCAGATCAGGGTCAGGCGGTCCTCGCCGGGGATCCGCACCAGCATGGAGTTGAACAGGTAGCTGGAGATGGCGTCGGCGAGGGGCAGGTCGGCGGACGAGACCTCGACGAAGATGGGCTCGAACCGGTCGCCGGCGGCGGCGCGGATGGCCGCCTTCGTGCCCGCCGTGTCCTCGAAGGCGAGCTCGTGGAAGAACAGGGTCTGCAGCGCGCCGACGCAGACCACGTCATTGTGGAAAGTTCCCCCGGCGATCGCCGCGCTCGACTGGCGGACCAGGACGACGCCCGAGGCGCCGTGGCGGCGGGCGACGGCCTCGGAGGCCTCGCGGGTCTGTCGGGCGGGGAACTGCCCCTGCCAGTGCTCCCAGGCCTCGCGGCCCCAGACCAGCAGGTTGACGCCGGGCTCTCCATGGTCGGCGCACAGGCGGACGTGGTTGGCGGCGCCCTCGTCGGCGAGGTGGGCGACGGCGGGCAGGGCGTCGTGGACCGCGAAGCGGGCCGGCTCGGGGAAGAGGGCGTCGAGCGCGCGCTTCGTCTGGGCGTGCTCCAGCGAGCGGTGCAGGTTGGTGTGCAGATTGGCCGGGGTGAAATGGACCCGGCCGTCGGCGGCGTCGGCGCTGGGCGTCACTGTGGCGGCGTTGGCGGCCCACATCGGCGAGGCCGAACAGGCGGCGGCGGCGAAGGACGGCGCGTCTTTCCACGCCCGCTCCAGCACGGCGGCGTCGGACCCGGTGAAGCCGAGGCTGCGCAGGAAGGGAATGTCGGGCCGCTCATGCGGCGGCAGGACGAACTGCGGCAGGCCGAGGTCGGCCAGCCGCTTCATCTTGTCGAGGCCCTGCAACACGGCGGCGCGGGGGTTGGAGGGCTCTCCGGCGTTGAGGCTGGAGGCGAGGTTGCCGGGGGACAGGCCGGCGTAGGAATGGGTCGGGCCGATCAGACCGTCGGCGTTGGCTTCGATGGCGGAGGTCAAGCGCCCGCCTCCGGAGCGCGGACCTCCCGGTCCGCAGATGGACGATCGCCAGGGCGGACGTGGACGTCCGCGCTCCTGAGGCCCTTGATCTCGTTCTCGATATTCTTCACCGTCCCGGCCTCGAAACTGGCCACCGGATAGGCGCAGTAGTCCGCGGCGTAGTAGGCGGACGGCCGGTGGTTGCCGCTGGCGCCGAGGCCGCCGAAGGGCATGTCGCCGGCCGCGCCGGTGGTCGGGCGGTTGAAGTTGACGACGCCGGCGCGGATGCGGCGGATGAAGCGGTCCCAGTTGGCGGGGTCGTCGCTGACCAAGCCGGCGGACAGGCCGTAGCGGGTGGCGTTGGCCTCGGCGACGGCGGCGTCGAAGCTGGCGACGCGGGTGACCGACAGGAAGGGGGCGAACATCTCCTCGTCGGGGACATCGACGCCGGTGACGTCGATGATCGCAGGACGGACGAAGGCGCCGGGCAGGTTGCCGACCGGCCCGGAGGCGCGGATCACCCGGGCGCCCATGTCGATCCGGTCTTGCAGCGCCTTCAGCGCGGCTTCCGCCGCCTTCACCGAAATCAGCGGTCCGGCGTAGGGCTCCGGCATCGAATTCCACGGCGCGAGGATCAGGCGATCAACCATTGATTCCACCGCCTCGACGATGGCGTCGCCCTGCGGTCCTTCGGGCACGATCAGGCGGCGGGCGCAGGAGCAGCGCTGGCCGGTGGTGACGAAGGCGGACTGGACCACGATGCCCGCGACGGCTTCGGCGTCAGCGGCGTCCCACACCACCAGCGGATTGTTGCCGCCCAGTTCGAGGGCGAGGATGACGT
>CAZGPS010000186.1:0-5986 GCA_964527675.1 uncultured Brevundimonas sp.
AGGCCCGAGAAGGGCCGCCAGCCGGCGGGGCGAGTGGATAACGACCACGCGGGGCAGCCTGTCTCGTCGAAACGGTATTAAAAATCAAAGCACCGGGCGAGGCCCGGTCGCCCCGCCCTCTCCCCAACCGCTTCCCCGAAGCGGCGAACAGACATGCCCGCTTCTCCCTCCCCGCCTCGGGGAGGGACGCCGCGCCTCCAGGTCTTAGACAATCAGACTGCGTCCGCCCGTCAGGTGATCCGCTTCGCCGCCGGGGGATCGCTGGCCGGGAAGCTCTCCTCGATGCTTTCGTCGATCAGGGCCTCCTGCCGGTTCTCGGCCTTGCGCTCGTCCTCGCACAGCTGGTCGGGCTTGCCGGTCGTGCGATCCGCCTTGCGGGCGTAGGCCGCGTCGTCGGTCTCGGCCTGTCGCTTTTTCGGGTCGGGGGTGGAGTTCATGGTCCGGCTCCTCAGTTCTTCGGATGATCTTCATCGCCGTCGGGGCCGTAGCCGAGATCGGAGATGTCGTCGTCGGACAGGCGTTTGGCTTCCCAGTGGGCGGCGCTGGCCTGGGCGCCCCGGGCGTTCCGCATCAGGCCGGAGTAGACCAGCTCGACCTCGTCCGGCCCGCTGACCCCGCCGCTTTCGCCGTCGATCTCCGTCAGCCGCTCGCCATCGACGCCCAGCAGGGCGTCCGCCTCCGCCTCGATCCCGGACGCCCCGAGCGCATCGTCGAGATCGCCGATGGCGTCCTCGTCGAACGGTTCCTCGTCGGCGTCGCCATCGGCCTGGGTGACGTCCAGAACCGGGTCGGCCTCATCCAGCAGGATGTCGCCGTCCCCCTCATCGTCGATGTGGGTTTCGTCAAAGGTTTCAGATTGTTCCTGGTCGTCGGCGTAGTCGTCGGGTCCGGGCATCGGGTCCTCCCTGTCTGGGAAGAACAACGCCGCTGAGTCAGACGGCGTTCCAGCCGTCAGCGACGGCGCGGTCCAGCGCGGACCGCATCTCGTCGATCACCTTCGGCCAGCCATCCACCGCATCCCTGACGAACACCTCCATATCCGGATAGAAAACATACCGGCCCGTTTTCATCAGGGCCCAGTCGTCCGGCGCTGCGATCATCCAGGTGCGGGCTCCGCAGGCCGCCGCGATGTTGGTTCCCGCGGTGCCGGGACCGATGACCAGGTCACAGGCCATCGACAAGGCCGCGACGTCTTCCAGATCGTCCTTGAGGTTGATCGGCGGGGTCCAGATCTTCACGCCCGCCGCCTCGGCGGAGGCGAGGTCTTCGCTGACGTCGCCGCATTGCAGATTGATCATGACGCAGCCCGGCGTCCGCAGGATGGGCTCCCAGCGCTGGAAGCTGGAGGCGAAGGAGCGACGACGCGACCCGCTCATGATCAGACTCTTCCAGTGCAGGCCGATTCTGAGCCCGGGTCCGAGGGCCTTCAGCTCCTCGCTCCAGCGGGCCACCCGGTCCGGGTCGGGCGTGATGTAGCCGTGGTGCCTGGGGAAGGCCTCCACGGACGGCCGGTAGATCGCCATCAGGCTGGCGATGGGGATCCAGTACTCCGGCGCCTCGCCCTCCGGCAGGTCTTCGATGAAGGGCACGTAGCGATTCAGCCGCCCTTCCAGCCGGACCGCCTTGTGCCCGCCCACGATCGACTTGGGGAAGCTGCGCTGGAACAGACTGACCATGCGCTCCTCGACGGCGACGAAGACCTGTCCTTCCGGTCCGACAGCCTCGATGACGTCATTGAGGCAGTTCGCGAACACCAGTTCGTCGGCGATCCCCTGCTCTCCCACCACCAGAAGACGCTTGCCGCGAATATCCTGGTCCCGGTACGCCCACCGGGGGCAGGGCACGACGACCCGCATGGCCTCGGGCAGGCTCGGGTCGAGGCGAACCTCATATTCCTCGAACGCCTCGGGCAACATGGCCTCGCCCATCATCATCAGGGCGCGGGCCATCTTCATCATCGCCAGTTCATAGGGGCCTTCCGCCCCCGGGATCGCGGCCTCCAGATCTTCCAGCGCCCCGGGCACGTCGCCCAGCGGCCGCTTGACGTTGGCCCGGTTGTAGCGGGCGTTCGCAAAGTCCGGCTTCAGCCGCAACGCCTCCTCGAAGAACGTCAGGGCCTCGTCGAAGCGGCCTTCGTCGCTGAGGACGGTGCCCAGGGTGTTCCACAGGGTCGGGCTCTCCGGCTCGATCTGCAGCAGCGGGCGCAGGGTTTCGATGGCGTCTGCATAGCGCTGCTGGTCACGCATGATGCAGGCCAGGTTGTTGGTGCCGTCCACATGGCCGGGGTTCGCCGCGAGGAATTTCAGCACCAGCTTTTCGGCGATCTCCAGATAGCCCAGGCGCTGCGCCAACCGGCCGAGATCATGGGCGATGTCGGAGTGGTCGGGCAGCAGTTTGAGTGCGGCCTCATAGGCCTGGAGCGCCAGCGCCAGCTGATTGGCCTTCTCCTGGCAAATGGCGAGCACGTGCCAGGCCAGGCCGCTAGTTTCGTCGATCCGGAGCGCCGCGAGGGCGTGCCGGGCGCCGCCCTCGAAATCGCCTTGCCGCAGGGCGGCGATGGACGCCTTCAGGAGCTGCAGCACCTTTTTCTGGGTCTTGAGCTGCCGATGCTCGCCGGTTCCCAGGGAATCCCAGAGCCGGCCGATCGCGGCGGGGGAGGCGGCGTCGCCGACAATGCCCTGGGCCGCGAGGATGGGAGCGTGCGCGGCGTCGGCGGGAGCAGAAGGCTGAACTGACATGAGCGACTCGAATTGTGATCGGCTCAGCTAAGGTCCCTGAGCACAATACATGGTTAACCACGACTGTTTAGCGTGTGTTTGTTCCCGGCTTCCTAACGTCGCCGTGCGCCTGTTCAGGAGACGCCCCGAATGCCGCTGAAGCTGTCGCTGAAGCCCGGTGAGAAATTCGTGCTCAACGGGGCCGTCGTCCAGAACGGCGATCGCCGGGGCGTGCTCATCCTTCAGAACAAGGCCAGCGTGCTGCGTGAGAAGGACATCATGCAGATCGAGGACGTCAACACCCCGGCCCGGCGCGTGTATTTCCCGGTCATGATGATGTACCTGGATGAGAGCGCGGCGGCCAAGGTCTATGACGAGTTCGCGATGCGCCTGACCCAGTTCATGAGCGCGACGCGCAATCCGCAGGTGCTGGCCGACTGCGTCGCGGCGTCCCGACACGTGATGGCGCGCGAGTACTACAAGGCGCTGATGGCCGCGCGGAAATTAGTGGATTACGAGGAAGGTCTGGCGAATGTCGCTTCAGGCGTACAAGACCGCAGCGACGCGGGCTGAAAACCCGCGCGAGATGGAGTATCGGCTGTTCGGGCAGGTCACCCGCGCGCTGATGCACGCCTCGACCGTGGATCCCAGCGACATCGCCACGCGGATCGACGCCCTGGACTGGAACCGTCGCCTGTGGTCGACCCTCGCCACAGACTGCGCCGATCCCCACAACGGCATGGACAAGGGCCTGCGGGCGCAGATCATCTCGATCAGCCTGTTCGTCAGCAAACACTCGTCCGTCATCATGCGCGGCGAGGACGATTTCGACGCCCTGATCGACATCAACCGGATGGTCATGCAGGGCCTGGCCGGCCCGGGCGCCCAGGCCGCCTGACGCCCGGACTCAGCCGCCGCGGCGGATCAGTTCATCGGCCAGCGCGGCGGTCAGATAGCCGTCCGCCAGTCGCCCTGTCGCCATCTGCCAGCGGCGCAGGGCGGCGCGGGTGTTGGCCCCGATCACCCCGTCGATGCCCTGGGTGTCATAGCCCATCGCCGTGAGGGCGCGCTGGGCGCCGATTCGCTGGTCGCGCGACAGGGGGCCGTCGTCGGGCCAGGTTCCGACCAGCCCCGGCCGGCCCTGGATGCCGTCGGCCGTCAGCCCGATCGCCAGGGCGTAGCTGACCGAGTTGTTGTAGCGCCGGATGACATAGTGGTTCGGCAGCGCCAGGAAGGCCGGCCCCCGCGCGCCCTGCGGCAGCAGGATCGTCGCCTCCTCGCCCGCCTCGGCGGCGTTGGGCGCGCCGCCGTGGGCCAGAGTCACGCCCCGCGCGGCCCAGTATGACCACGGATGGCGCGGTCCCTCGGCGTCCGAATAGTCGAAATTCGAGGGCAGGACGACCTCATAGCCCCAGCCCTGACCCCGCTTCCAGCCGGCCTGGGCCAACAGGTTGGCGGCCGAGGCGAGGGCGTCGGCGTCGGAGCCCCAGATGTCGACCTTGCCGTCGCCGGTCTCGTCGACGCCGAGGCGCAGATAGTTGTCGGGCATGAACTGGGTCTGACCCATGGCCCCGGCCCAGCTGCCCTTCAGCCCGGCGCGCGGGCGGCGGCCGTCGACGACGATGTCGAGGGCATTCTTCAGTTGGGCCTCGGCCCAGTCGCGGCGGCGGCCGTCATAGGCCAGGGTGGCCAGGGAGCGGATCACGTCGTTGTCGCCCTGCACCTGGCCGAAGGCGGACTC
This sequence comes from uncultured Brevundimonas sp., assembly GCA_964527675.1. Lineage (GTDB taxonomy): Bacteria > Pseudomonadota > Alphaproteobacteria > Caulobacterales > Caulobacteraceae > Brevundimonas. Next base: position 4,459 of record CAZGPS010000186.1, read on the forward strand.
CTGGGCCCAGATGGCGACGAGGATCTCGGACGGCACGCCATAGCGCTGCACCACCGCCCACGGCACGCGGTCGGTGCGCTGACGGCCCTGGGCGATGCGGGTGGGGGTGACCGCGTTCTGGATATAGGCGCCGGCGGGGCGGCTGAATTCGGGCTGGTTTCGGTCCAGCCTGATCACCGACGGATCGGGCGTCAGCCCCGCCAGTTCGCTCTCGTATTGCGCCCGGCGGGCCCCGCCGTGGCGCGCCAGGAAGCCCTGCTTCCAGCCGTCGAAGCCCGCCTGATCAACCGGCGCCGCGACGGGCGGAGTCGGCGCGGGGGCGGGCGTCGGATCGGTCTGAACCGGCGGGACCGGCGTCGGCGCGATAGGCGGCGACTCCGGCAGCATGGGCGCGCAGGCGGCGACGGTTCCGATGAGGATAAGGCGAAGGCTGAAACGCATGCTGTCCAAGCTAGTCTCCCCGGGGGCCGGGGCCTCATAACAAGTCCGCGAGTCAGGCGCGCGACCATGGAGATATACAGTGTCCGTATGGAGAAAGCGTTGCCGCAGGATTCTCCATTCAGCGTCATTAACCCTCTATCTCCTTGGCGCGGTAACGGGTCGGAGCGCATAAGGCGGCTGCTCTCTGAGACCGAATGGCCTGGTGGCGGAGGGGCGACGCGTCGGGCCCGCAAGCCCGAAGACCCTCCGTTCGACCCGGAGGCCAGGCCTCCATCTCTGCAACTTTCGATCAGGCCGCTCACGCGACCGGGCGCCGCTAAAACATCGTTGGCGCTGCGGCGTCCCGGCGCGCTATAGTGGACGTCAGGGCAGGGATCAGGCTTTCGCTTCGCGAGCCTAGCCCGCGCCAGGAAGGGCCGGAATGGCTCAGACCCCGACAAATCACGATCTCGGCGCGACGCTGGCGCTGGCCGTCATCGCTGCGTCCCAGGCCCCGCTGCTGCTGCTGGACGGCGAGTCGCAGGTCATCGCGGCGAGCGAATCCTTCCTCGCCCTGTTCGGGATGGAGTCCGGCGCCGTGCGCGGACGATCGCTCTTCTCCCTGGGCCATGGCGAATGGAACCTGCCCCGGCTGCGCTCCCTGCTCTCGGCGGTGGGCTCGGGCGAGGCGGTAGTAGACGCCTATGAGATCGACATGGTCGGACCGGACGACCGCCGCCGCCATCTGATCCTGAACGCCCGCCGCCTGGAATTCACCGAGGCGTCCTCCCTGCGCGTTCTGCTGACCGTCGTGGACGGCACTGCGGCCCGCGCGGCCGAGAAGCTCACCGACGACCTGATCCGCGACAAGGAGGTCCTCGCACGGGAGGTCCAGCATCGCGTCGCCAACAGCCTGCAGATCATCGCCAGCGTCCTGTTGCAGAATGCGCGCAAGGTGACGTCCGAAGAGAGCCGGATCCACCTGCAGGACGCCCACCAGCGGGTCATGTCGGTGGCGGCGATCCAGAAGCAACTGGTGGCGTCGAGTCTCTCCGAGGTCATTCTCAAGCCGTATCTGACCCAGCTATGCCAGAGCATCGGCGCCTCG
>CAZGPS010000187.1:0-5974 GCA_964527675.1 uncultured Brevundimonas sp.
AAGGCCTACAAGCTGAAGACCTGGCGGCTGCCGCTGGGCGGGCCGACCTCGCGCGGCAAGGCCTTCGTCAACCTGCTGCCGATCGAGCCGGGCGACAGCATCATGAATGTGCTGCCGCTGCCCGAGGACGAGGCGGAATGGGCGAACTACGACATCATGTTCGCCACCCGCTCGGGCGACGTTCGCCGCAACAAGCTGAGCGACTTCGCCACCGTCAACCGGGCCGGCAAGATCGCCATGAAGCTGGAGGACGGCGACCGCATGGTCGGCGTGGCCCTGTGCACCGCCGAGGACGACGTCATGCTGACGACCGCCCTGGGCCGCGCCATCCGCTTCAAGGCCGACGACGTGCGGGTGTTCAAGGGCCGGGATTCCACCGGCGTTCGCGGCGTGCGTCTGCAGAAGGACGACGAGGTCATCTCCATGGCCGTGCTGGGCCGGGTCGACGCCACGCCGGAAGAGCGGGCGGCCTATGTCAGGCACGCCAACGCCATGCGCAAGGCGCGGGGCGAGGGCGAGGATGACACGCCCCAGGTCGAGGCCGATGACGAGGCGGAAAGCGTCGCCGACGCGCCGATCTCGCCGGATCGGATCGCCGAACTGGGAGCGGCCGAGCAGTTCATCCTGACGGTGACCGAGACCGGCTTCGGCAAGCGCTCGTCGGCCTATGAATACCGGCGCACGGGCCGCGGCGGGCAGGGGCTGACGGCCCACGGCCTCGGCGGCCGGGCGGGCACGCGCCTGGCGGCGTCCTTCCCGGTGCAGGACGGCGACGACCTGCTGCTGGTGACTTCGGGCGGACAGATGATCCGCACCCCGGTCGGTCAGGTCCGCATTGTCGGCCGCTCCAGCCAGGGCGTGACCATCTTCCGCACGGCGGAGGGCGAGCGCGTCGTCTCGGTCGAGCGCCTGCCGGACAGCGGCGGGGACGACGAGATCCCTGTCGATGCAGACGGCGATGTCGCGGGCGAGGAAGGCGGCGGCGAGAGCTGATCTCCCGGCCGAAACGGACATGGCGGACGCCGGAGACATCCTGATCGACGGCGTTCCCGCCACTGTGGCGGACCTGGCTCACGTCGCCCTGGTCAACTACGGCGCCTACACCTCCTTCCGCGTCGAGGACGGCGGGGTGCGGGGGCTGGACCTGCATCTGCAGCGACTGGAAGCCGAGGCGTTGGAGCTGTTCGGCGAGGCCGTCGACGCGGCGCGGCTGCGCGAGCTGATGCGGGTGGCGGTCGACGGGCGGGCCGAATGCTGGCTGCGGGTCAGCCTGTTCGCGCCGGAGATCTCGCCACGCACGCCGGACTGGAGGGGGGCTCCCCGGGTCATGACCGCGACCTTCGCCCCGCCTCCGCCGTTGGCGGGGGGCGTCCGTCTGCAAACGCAAACCTATGCCCGCGAGGCGCCGCATCTGAAGCACGTCGCGACCTTCGGCCTGATCCGGGCGCGGCGGGCGGCGCGCGCCGCCGGCTTCGACGACGCCCTGTTCGTGGACGCGACCGGACGGGTGTCCGAGGGCAGTCTGTGGAACATCGGCTTCCTGCGGGGCGATCAGGTCGTCTGGCCGCAGGCGCCGATGTTGGGCGGGGTCGCCCAGGCGCTGGTTCAGCGGGGGCTTGAAACGGCGGGCCTGACCGGCGTGAGCGAACCGGTCGTGGTCGGGGACCTGGCCCGGTTCGACGGGGCCTTCATCTGCAACAGCGCGACGCCGGCCTGCGCCGTCGCTTCGATCGACGGCCACCGGTATCGGTCGCCGCCGCTTCCGGCCTTGCAGGCGGCATGGGCATCACAGCCCTGTCAGCCGATCTAGGCCGTCCCTTTCGCACCTGCTAGACGACGGTAACGGCGGGGGAGGAACGCATGCGCATCGGCCTGTACCCAGGCACATTCGATCCCGTCACCAACGGGCATATGGACATCATCGGGCGCGCTGTGAAGCTGGTGGACCGGCTGGTCATCGGCGTGGCGCGCAATGACGACAAGGGTCCGCTGTTCACCACGGACGAGCGGGTCGTCATGCTCCGGAGCGAGGTCGCCCACCTCGGCGACCGGGTCGAGGTGCGGGCCTTTGACAGCCTGCTGATGCATTTCGCCGAGGCGCTGGACGCCAACATCATCGTGCGCGGGCTGCGCGCCGTGGCGGACTTCGAATACGAGTTCCAGATGACGGCGATGAACCAGCGCCTCAATGCCGACATCGAGACGGTCTTCCTGATGGCCGACCCACGGCACCAGGCCATCGCCTCGCGCCTGGTCAAGGAAATCGCCCGTCTGGACGGCGCGATCGACAGTTTCGTCAGCCCAGCCGTCGCCGAGGCGGTGCGGGCCAAGGTCAAGGGATAGACACCGCTTTGAAGATCGTCACCGCCGCCGCCCTGTCGCTTTCGCTGCTGGCCGCCGTCCCGGCCGTCGCCCAGACCGCCCCGGCGGACTGGCGCACCGTCGCGCCTGAAAATCTGCTGGTGATCGACACCGCCAAGGGCCGGATCCTGGTCGAAATGGAGCCGCGCCTGGCGCCTCTGGCGGTCGAACGGATTCGCACCCTGGCCGACCAGGGCTTTTATGACGGCCACAAATTCCACCGGGTGATCCCTGACTTCATGGCCCAGACCGGGGATCCGCTGGGAACGGGGCAGGGCGGCAGCGAACTGCCCGACCTGCCGGGCGAGTTCGAGTTCCGACGCGGTCGCGACACCGGCTTCATGCCGGCGGCGCCGACGCCGCGGGGCCAGGCGGGCCTGGTCGGCTCCATGCCGGTGGTCACCCAGCCCGACGCCCAGATGATGGTCACCGCCGACTTCAAGGCCGGGGCGCAGGGCCTGTTCTGTCCAGGCGTCGCCGGCATGGCCCGGGCCGGGGCGCCGGACAGCGCCAACAGCCAATTCTTCCTGATGTCGGCGGCCAAGGACACCCTGAACGGCCTCTACACCCCGTTCGGACGGGTCGTGGCCGGACTGGATGTGGTTCGCGCGCTCGAGCCGGGTTCGAATGCGGCCGACGGCCGGGTCGAGAAGCCGGACATCATGACCAGGGCGCGCACCGCCGCCGCCATGCCCGCCGGAGAGCGTCCGGTCGTGCGCATCATGACCGGGGCAGGGCTCGAGGCCGAGGTGGCCCGTGTCCGCACCGAGCGGGGCGCCGCCTTCAATATCTGCGACGTGCAGCCGCCGGTCGAGGTCGTCGGAGGCTGAGCGTCATGATCCCGGGGAGGATTCCATGAAGTCGATATCCAGCACCGCCGTCCTGCTCGCCGCCGCCCTGTTCGCCGCGCCGGTCCTGGCCCAGGACGTCGGCGGTCCGCCGCCGCCGCCGGCGCCGACGCCGCAGACCACCATCGCCGCCACGGAATGGCGCGCCGTGCCGGCCGAGAACCTGCTGGTGATCGACACCACGCGCGGGCGCATCCTGCTGGAGCTGACGCCCGAGGTCGCGCCGCTGCACGTCGAGCGGATCAAGCTGCTGGCCCGGCGCGGCTTCTATGACAATGTGCCGTGGCACCGGGTGATCGACTGGTTCATGGCCCAGACCGGCGACCCGCTGGGCAATGGCGAGGGCCAGAGCCCCTATCCGGACCTCAAGGCCGAGTTCACCTTCCGGCGCGACGCGACCATGCCGTTCGCGGCGGCGGCCGAGCCGATGGGGGCGCGGGTCGGCTTCTTCCATTCGCTGCCGGTGCAGACCCAGCCCGACGCCGCCTTCGCCCAGACCGGCGACGGCAAGGTGCACGGCTGGGGCCTGTATTGCCCGGGCGTGGCCGGCATGGCCCGCGACGAGGGCAATGACACCGCCAACAGCCAGTTCTTCATCATGCGCCAGGCCTATCCGGCCCTCGACAAGCGCTACACCATCTGGGGCATGACCGTGTCGGGGCTCGAGGTGGTGCGCGCGCTGCAGGTCGGCGACGGCGACAACGGCATGATGAGCCAGGCCCGGCCCGACCGCATGACCCGGGTGCGCGTCGCCGCCGACATCCCTGCGGCGGAACGGCCGACGGTGGAGGTGCTGGCGCACGACTCGGCCCGCTTCCGCGCGCTGGTCGACGAGGCCCGGGCTACGCGCGGCGCTGATTTTTCAGTGTGTGACGTGACCCTGCCCGTGCAGGTCGTGAACCCGGGCTAACGCCGCCGCCGGCGACGACGACGGGGAAGCCGGTCCTCGCGCATTCTTTGCAGCAGCAGGCCTTCGCGCAGGCCCCGGTCCGCGACCCTGACCCGTTCCGAGGGCCAGGCGCGTTGCACCGCCTCCATGATCGCCGCGCCGGCCAGCACCAGATCGGCGCGGTCCGGCCCGATGCAGGATTCGGCGGCTCGCCCGGAGGGCCCCAGTTCCAACAGCCGTCCGGCGGCCCGTTCGCAGTCGCCGCGCGTCATCCACAGACCATCGACCAGATTGCGCTGGTAGCGCCGCAAACCGAGGTGGATGCCGGCCAGGCTGGTGATCGCGCCCGAGGTGCCGACCAGATGCGCCCGCCCGGCCACGAACACCTCTCGAAGGGCCGGGGGGACCGGCGCCGCGGCCAGGGCCTCTCCCATGTCGGCGACCATGGCTTCATACCATGGATCGAGCGCGCCCCCCGTGGCCCCGTGGGGTTCGGGATGCCGCTCAGCCAGGGTGACCACCCCGATCGGCGCCGACATCCAGCCCTCCAGCACGAATCCCCGGTCGGACCGGCTCAACCAGCTGAGCTCGGTGGATCCGCCGCCGACATCGACGACCAGCACCGCCTCCGCCGTCTCGTCGAACAGGTTGAGACACCCCTCGACGGCCAGCCGCGCCTCCTCGATCGGATCGATGATCCGCAGCCGCAGGCCGGTGCCTTCCCTGACCCGTTCAATGAAGGCGGCGCCGTTGTCAGCCTGACGACAGGCCTGGGTGGCCACCGCCATCAGCCGCGTCGACTCCACCCCCTTCTTCGCCACGCGTTCGCCGCACAGGACGAGCGCCTCATAGGCCCGCTCCATGGCCGCGTCGGCGAGTCGCCCGGTGCGCGACAGGCCCTCGCCCAGACGGACAATGCGGCTGAAGGAATCGACCACGCGGAAACCGTCCCGCGCCGGTCGGGCGATCAGCAGGCGGCAATTGTTGGTCCCCAGATCGAGCGCGCCATAGAGCGGCGCGTCCCGACCTGATGCGCCGGATCCGTCGGTGGCGCCGCCCCGGGCGCGCTGGCCGTCAGATCTGGAGCGCTGGGACCGGTGGCCGCCCGCGGGGGCGTCATCGGTCTCCGGCATCGGGCCGAACTTTCACGGTGGGCGGTCCAAAGCGGCGCCCGTCCCCGACAGCCTAGACCGGTCGTGTCACCCACGCCAAGGACGTGTGACGCGAAAATGAACGGCGCGACCGGCATGCGGCTCAGGTTGGGGGGCGCAATCTTGCGTCATGACCGATGAAATCGTCGCCAAATTTGGCCTTGGCCAGATCGTCCGCCACCGCGAAGCCGCCTTCCGCGGCGTGGTGATCGACGTCGACCCGGTATTCGCCGGCAAGCCCGGCGACACCGGCGCCATCTCGCCCCGGCAGCCCTTTTACCAGGTCTTGGCGCTGGGGGAGGAGGGCGGCTTCGTCGCCTATGCGCCCGAGGACGCCCTGGAATACGACCCGGAACTGTCATCCGTCGCCCGCGAAGCCGAATCCCGCTGGTTCACCGTGGACCGCAAGGGCCGGTATGCGCCGAAGTCGCACGCCATCCACTGACGCTGGCGCCCCGGCCGCCCGCCGCCTAGATTGGGGACCAAGGGACCGCCAGAGTCCGTCGTACGCAGGAGCGCCGTCATGTCCGATTTCGAGCACGTCTTCGAGGCTCCGCCCGAGGGCGCGGCCGCGGACTGGACCATTCCGCAGGACTGGTCGGCCTATACCGCTGTCGAGCATCGGACCTGGGACACGCTGTACGCCCGGCAGATGAAGATCCTGCCCGGGCGGGCCGCCGACGTCTTCCTCAAGGGGCTGACGGCGCTGGACCTCAACACCGGGG
>CAZGPS010000188.1:0-5967 GCA_964527675.1 uncultured Brevundimonas sp.
CCCCCATCGGCCCGGCCTGCCGCCTGTGCCACCGCCACCCCTGCGCCGAACGCGCGGCGCCGCCGGTAGACCGGGCGCTGGTGGTCGACGACTGGGCCAAGTCGGTCAGTCCGTATCCGTTCGCGGGGGGATGATCCTGCGAGACTCCGTCAGTCGGGCGTGGCCATCAGCTGCTTGAACCCGCTTCGGGCCGGACGAACAGGTCAGGCGCCTCGAGCGCATCGCGGACGGCCGAAAGGCGGTTTCGGCTGATGGGCAGCGGACTCGCCTCACGCATCAGCAACCGGCCCCGCCCCCCGTCCCGCTCGAAGCCGCGGACATGGGCCAGGTTGGCGATCACCGAGCGATGGACGCGCAGGAAGCTCGCCGGCAGCTCCGCCTCCAGCCGGTCGAGACGGGCGGCGTGCAACAGCCGTCGTCCGTCCGTCAGCCGCAGCTCGACATAGTCGTCCGCCCCGACGACGGCGACGATGTCGCCGAGCGGCACCCGCTCGACCCCGCGGGACGACGCCACCGTCAGGCAATTGGGCCGGGCGGCGGCGTGGGTGAGCGCGGCTTCCCGCTCCCGATCGTCCCGGCCCAGCCGCACCACCTCGACCATCAAAAGAGGAAGAACGAGGCCGGCGGCGAAAAGGAAATAGGAGAGGTCGATCAGCCAGACAGGGAACAGCAGGCCGATCGCCATAAAGACCCCGAGGTAGACCAGGGCCGGGCGCGCGCCCGGCCGACGGTGGAGCACACCAATGGCGGCCGCCGTGGCCGAGAGCCCCACGCCGATCATCAGGGCCAGTCCGCTCTTCAGATCGAAGCCGGGGGCGAACCCGCTCGCGCCCACGGCGACCACGGCAAGAGCGACCAGCGGCCGGCGGGCCTGCGGCCAGAACCGCGTCGCAACGTACGACACCAGCAGAAGCGCGAAGGCGGCGGTCAGAGCCCATATCCCGACCAGTCGCCAGCCGTGAACCGGATAGGCGTAGGGAACGAGGACCCGCAGGCTCTCCAGGACCGCCTGCAGGCCGGGGACGGCGGCCATGGCCGCCAGCACCAGGCTGGAACCGGTGCGGCGCAGGCTGTGGATGACGCCGAAGCCGAAGGCGGCCGCGAACAGGGCGCCGGCGGCGACGAAGGTGATCGCCAGCGGGACCGTGCGCGACGGCCACGGCCAGGGGGCGACCACGATCCCCGCCATCGGACGGTCCAGCCGCACGACGCCGTGGAATGACGACATATGGACCACGACGACATTGTCCGCGGACCGCCACATCCGCTCGGGGATCGGGAAGGCGGCTTCGTAGCGCCCGGGCGCTTCCGTCGCCGCTGAGGCCCCCGGCCGTCCGTTGGCGCCCAGCCTCTGGCCGTTGAGCCAGACCTCAGAGGAGGCGACGCCGACGACGTACAGGGCCGCGGGATCGTCGCCGGCCGGGGGACGCACGACGGAGCGCAGCCACAGCTCGCGCCCCTGCGGGTCGATGGCGCCCTCGACCGGCCGACAGTCGTGAAGGATGGGCGCACCGGCGCCGGGCTCGCCGCGGCACGACTGCCAGACCGCCTCCTGCGCCTGCAGCGCCGTCGGCAGCGAGACCAGAAGGATGGTGAAGAGAAGCATCCGCCACATGGTGGGGAGCCTATCGTGTCATTCGCCGGAAAGCGCCGCCGTTCGCCGATGGAGACGCGCCATTCGCCGAAGCGCGCCCAACGGGGTCGGAAGTGGTGCTTCAACCGGCGTCATGACCCACAGATCGCTGAACCGCCGCTCCCTGCTCGCCGTCGCCGGGCTCGCCCTACCCGGCCTCGCCCTTCCGTGGACAGCCCACGCACAGGAACCGTCGGGCCCGTTCCGCTTCACCGCGGCGAATGGCGAGGAAACCGACGCCGAGCGCGGCTTCTTCGAGGTTCCCGAGGATCGGCGGGTCCCCGGCTCGCGCCGCATCCGCCTCGGCTATGTGCGCTTTCCCTCGATCTCGCCGAATCCGGGGCCGCCGATCGTCTACCTCGCCGGCGGTCCGGGCGGGTCCGGCGCCGGCGCGGCCCGGGGGCCGCGGTTCCCGATCTTCATGGCCCTGAGGGCGGTGGCGGACGTCATCGCCTTCGACCAGCGCGGGACGGGGCTGTCAGCCCGGATTCCCGACCGCCCCGCATCCGCCACCCCCCTCCCGGCCCTGACCCATGGCGCCGCGACCGCCTGGTTCCGGGACGAGATGCAGAAGGCCTGGGTGGACTGGACCCGCGCCGGCGTCGCCATGAGCGGCTACAATACGGAACAGAACGCCGACGACATCGAGGACCTGCGCCGCCATCTGGGGGTCGCGACCATCGATCTGTGGGGCATCAGCTACGGGACCCACCTCGCCCTGTCGGTGCTCAAGCGCCACCCGGGATCGATCGGCCGCGTCGTCCTGGCCAGTCTCGAAGGCCAGGACCAGACCATCAAGCGGCCGGCGCACATCGACGCCTTCCTCGACCGTGTGGATCGCCTGATGGGGGCGGACCCGGTCGCCCGCGCCGCGATCCCGAACCTGCCGGCGCTGATGCGTCGCGTGCATGAGCGGCTTGAGGCCGATCCGGCGACCGTGACCGTCGCCGGGGACGACGGCCCCGTCGACCTCAGGATCGGCGGCTTCGGAGTCCAGCTCATGGCCTCTGGCATGGTCGCCAATCCGCCGTCGCTGTCCATGCTGCCGGGCCTCTACCTCGCCCTCGACGCCGGGATGACGGAGGTGCTGGCGCCCCTGTTTCCCCGGCCGCGCAGCTTTTTCAGCATCTCCGGCATGCCGGAGGCGATGGACCTCGCGTCCGGCGTTTCACCCGGCCGGCAGGCGATGATCGAACAGGAGGCGAAGACGGCCGTTCTGGGCGACGCCTTCAACTTCCCCATGCCCCATCTGCTGGGCGCGATCCCCGGCGTCGATCTTGGCGAGGATTTCCGGGCGCCGATCCGCATCGATACGCCCGCCCTTCTCGTCGCCGGCTCGCTCGACGGCCGCACCCCGCTGGAAGAGCAGGTCGAGGTGATCGCCCAGTTCCGCAACCGATCGCAGGTGCTGGTCGAAAACGCCGGCCACAATGTCTTCGAGGCCCATCCGGAGGTTCAGACCTTGCTCGTGCAATTCTTCCGCGGGGACGCCGTGAGCGACACCGAGCTCAGCTTGCCGCCGCCGACCTTCCCCGTCGCCTGAGGGTCGTCGCCCCTACTCCAGCACCACCCGCCCGGCCTCAAGCCGCATCGGGACCCCCACGCGCTCCAGCAACCCCGCCACCACATCCGCCGCCTGCGGCGAGCCCTGATCCAGCAAGATTTCCATATCCCGCCGCAGCGACCGATCGCCCGAAACCGCGTCCAGCGCGTCCAGCCACTCAGCCCGCGTCAGCACCCCGTCTTCCCGGCTGGCGTCGATCAGCGGCTTGAGGAAGTCGAACCAGTCTCCTCCCGTGGCCCGTCGCTGCGCCGCTTCCGCCACCAGGGCGAACACCGCCCCGCAGGCGTAGTTGGCCCGGTGTTCGCCACGCCCGGCGGCCTCGACGACCGGTTCGTCGGCGCGCAGGATGCAGTCGTCGACCTCCTTCTGCAGTTCGGCGCGGGCGTCCCAGTCCGGATCGATCCGGTGCGTCGCCCGAATGGCCATCAGGTCGGCGCCGCCCTCTGTGATCCAGGCGTCGCGGGCGCGCTCATAACGGACCGTCTGGCCCAGCCAGAAATGCGCGCTCTCGTGGGCGATGAACCAGCGCGCCATGGACAAAACGCCGGCCGTGGGCCGCACCACGCCCTCGCCCTTGAACGTCATGACGATCAGGCCCGGGAGCACGCTGCCGCCCATCGAGGTCATCCCCGGGGCGGGACCGTCCCAGCTCATCATGATGGTTGGCCGGTCGGCCTGGCCCGGACCGAGTCGCTCGACGAAAACATCAGCCACACGCGGAGCGAACTCCTCAATGGCGTCGCCGATCCAGGCCGGCAGCCGGAGATCGGCCACGGTGATCAGCCGCTCGCCCTCGACGAGGTCGGCCTCGCCGAACAGCACATAGGTGTCGGCCTCCGCCTCGGTCGCCTCAGCCATCCGTCGGCCGCGGAACAGGATCGGGCCGGCCCGGTCGCGCCAGGTGACCATGGCGGGCCCGCCTTCCATCTCATGGCCGTTCAGGTCGCGTGGCAGCTCCGCCACGGCGGCCGGCGACTCGACCGGAAAGACGTCGAACTGGCCGCTCGGCAGGGCCACCGATCCGTCGGTGAAGACCAGCACGCTGTAGTCGGCCTCCAGATTTTCGGACTTCGGCGTGAAGGCGATGCGCAGGCGGCGCGGCACGGGGCCGCCGTTGACGGCGCGCAGCACGTCGCGGTCGCCGATCCGCTCCAGCACCACGCCCGGGGTCAGCACCCGCCACTGCTCCAGCCGCCACGGCCGCCGCGCCTCCATGATCAGCGATGAGCTGTAGAAGGCCCAGACCGGCGCATCGCGATCCAGCAAATAGTCGGCGGTCCAGAGGTCGCCGTCGCGGGTCACGGTGACCGCCGGGACCGAGGCGGCCTCGACGACCGGCGCCTGGACAGCCTCCGGCGAAATCGCGGCGCAGGCCCCGAGCGCGAGCGTCAAGGCCGCGAGGGCGGCCGTTCCTGTCTTGAGCATATGAGCTGTCCCACCTGAAGCGGGGCCATTATCGCGGACCGCCGTTCCGCGTCAGCTTAAGCTTTGGTCAGACTTGGGCCCGATCGAGGGCGCGGCGCGAGGCCGCCAGTTCGCCCGCCATGACCGCCTTCAACCGCTGCGGCGCCACGATCTCGACCTGCTCACCCCAGGTGAACAGATGCCAGGCCAGTTCGCGCATGCCCGAGGCGCGGAAGCGCACCACCACGCCGCCGTCCGGCTGGTCCTCGAGACTCTGGGTCGGGTGCCAGCGCCAGGCCCGGGCCTCGGCCGCGCCCCCGGGCGTGACCTTCAGGACCACATCCTCGATCTCGTCCTGATAGATGCCGAACGACTGACTGGCGAAACTCTGCAGGTCAAAGTCGGCGGGCGGCGAGGCCACGCCCTCCTCGCCCCTGACGCCGCTCATCCGGTCGAGGCGGAAGGTCTGGATGCGGCCGCTCTCGCGGTCGGCGGCGACCAGATAGTTGGCGCGGCCGAACATCACCCCGCACGGCGCCACGCTGCGGCTGCGCGCCTCCGCCCCCGGCCGGCTGTAGATGAAGCCCAGCGGGCGGCCGGCCAGAATGGCCTGACGGATCTCGGCCAGCACCGCCTCGTCGGCCGAGGGGCGGGGGCCGGCCTGCACCGCGATGGTCTCGGCCCGCACCAGCGCCTCCAGATCGGGGGCCAGCCGGTTCAGGGTGGTCGAGCGCATGGCCGACTTCAGCTTGCGTTCCAGCCCCTCCAGCGCCGCCGCCCGCCCGGGCTCGCCGCTCGCCCGCAGCGCCTGCGCCGCCCGGGTCAGCTCGATCAGCTCCCCGGTGGTCGGGGCCTGCTCAAAGGCCGACAGGCCGCCGCGGATGCGCCAGCGCTTGTTCGGCGGGTCGGACACCTCCTCGGTCTGGGGGAACAGGCCGATGACGGCGTCGCGCAGCCGTTCGGCCGTGCGCCGCCCGACGTCCAGATCGCGCTCGATCTCGCCCAGGGTGACGCCCTCGGCGCTGGCCGCCATGCGCCGGGCGAGGTCGAGAACGAGGGCCGCCTTGTCGTGTCTCATGCTTTTAAAAGAGCATACGTCCGATTTTGACGCAACGCTGCTTCATGGTCGAACCATCGACAGAAACACCGCTTCAGGAGTTCCTTCCATGGCCCGCACCTTCGCCCCCCACGCCGCCGTTTCCGCCTCCCGCTATCTGATCGTGCCCTGCGAGGCCGACGGCTACGGCGATCTCGCCGTCATCTGGGATCGACTGGAGGAACAGGTGATCGACGTCATCGACGCCCGCCTGTCGGCCCGCTACGCCGACGAGGACGCCCTGTGGGACGAGGCCCGCCCGGCCTTCGC
>CAZGPS010000189.1:0-5920 GCA_964527675.1 uncultured Brevundimonas sp.
CCGCCTTGTCGCGGACGACCTCCATCTCGTACTCCTTCCAGCCGAGCACGCTCTCCTCGACCAGCACCTCGGTGGTCGGCGACAGGTCCAGGCCGCGTTCGACGATCTCGCGGTATTCCTCGACATTGTAGGCGATGCCGCCGCCGGTGCCGGCCAGGGTGAAGCTGGGGCGGACGATGGCCGGCAGGCCGACGAAGGCCAGGGCGTCCTCGGCCTCGTCGATGTGGTGGATGGCCTTGGAGCGGGGGCTTTCGAGGCCCAGCTTGTCCATGGCGTCGCGGAATTTCTGGCGGTCCTCGGCCTTGTCGATGACGTCGGCCTTCGCCCCGATCATCTCCACGCCCCATTTCTTCAGCGCGCCCGAGGCGTCCAGCGCCAGCGCCGTGTTCAGCGCCGTCTGGCCGCCCATGGTCGGCAGCAGGGCGTCGGGCCGCTCCCTGGCGATGATGCGCTCGACGAACTCCGGCGTGATCGGCTCGATATAGGTGGCGTCGGCCACCTCCGGGTCGGTCATGATCGTGGCCGGATTGGAATTGACCAGAATGACCCTATATCCCTCGGCCTTCAGCGCCTTGCACGCCTGGACGCCGGAATAGTCGAACTCGCACGCCTGTCCGATCACAATGGGCCCCGCCCCAATGATCAGGATAGATTGGATATCTGTGCGCTTGGGCATTGTTTCTACAGGACTTTCAGTTCGTCAGCACCGCGCACTCCCAGCCGTCATAGTCCAGCTGGAAGGCCGCGGCCCAGGATTGCATCATGGCGGAGACCGGCGTGAACGACGCCTCGTCCACCGCCATCGTCGTTTCAAGGATGGTGCAGTCGTCCTGCCCCCGGGTCAGGAAGCCCGCCCGCTTGGCGACCTCGGCCAGATCATCGTGATCCCCCGCCCCATAGAAGTAGAACAGGGTGTGCCGCGGTGTGACGCCGCTATCGCCATGCGCCGCGAGGGACGCCCGGATCATGGCGTCGCGCTCTTCGTGAGGGACCTCATCTTCAAGCACGGGCGGTCACGCTCCTTGCGCGCGCGGACCCGGCGCGGGCGGCGGCCAGCGCGGATCAGTTCGGGTTGTCGGCTAAGCGGCCCGTCTAAAGACGGGGGGGCGGCGGAGCAAGCGCTTATCCGTCCGACCGCGCATCGATCCAGTCGGGCAGGGCGGCGATGCTGTCCAGCGCGCCATACCGGACGTGGCCCTCGGGCGCATCCGCCAGTTCGTGCGCCCAGGTGACGGCGTAGGGAATGTGGACCGCGAAGGCCCCGGCTTCCAGCGCCGGCAAGACGTCGGACTTCATCGAGTTTCCCACCATCAGCGCCTCGGCCGGCCCCGTGCCATGCCGCGTGAACACCCGCTCGTAGGTGGTCCGGTCCTTCTCCGAGACGATCTCGACCGCCGCGAACAGATCGCCGAGCCCCGACGCGGCCAGCTTGCGCTCCTGGTCCAGGAGATCGCCCTTGGTGACCAGCACGAGCCGGTACCGCTCCGACAGCCGCGCCAGCGCCTCGTCGACGCCGGGCAGGGTCTCGACCGGATGGGCCAGCATCTCGCGCCCCGCGGCCAGAATCTCGCGGAGCGCCCCGGCGGGCGGCTCGCCGTCGCACATCTCCATCGCCGTTTCGATCATCGACAGGGTGAAACCCTTCACGCCGTAGCCGTAGAGCCGCAGATTGCGGCGCTCGATCTCGGCCAGCCGCGCCTCGATGGCGGCGTTGTCGTGATCCGTCAGCAGGTCGAGGAAGCGCGTCTGGGTCAGCCGGAAGACGGTCTCATTGTGCCACAGGGTGTCGTCGGCATCGAGGCCGACCGTGGTGATGGTCATGGGGCGAATCCGGATGAAGGCGGCCTCTCCTTACGTGCGGTCCGGCCATGGTCAACGGCCTTTGACCATGTTCGTAAGCGATGTGTTTTCACCTTGAGGCGCTGCGTGGTTGCGGGGGGCATTCTTTTCGACCGGCTGGAGAGAACGGTCATGAGGAACGACCCGGGCTACCCCGCGACCTTCGGAGGTTCGCCGGGGCGCGACACGGCCGACGACGGCCTGAGGGACGCGATCGCCCGCATCGGCGAGCGCCGGTCCTACGCCGCCGCCTATGAGAGCCTGACCTTCACCGTCCTCACCCGCGCGCGGCGCGAGCTTGTCGTGACGCTCGCCGCCCAGCCTGTCTTCGATCTGGTTCGATCGACCCCGGTCGCGCGGCGCATCCGCAGACGTGTGCGGCATCGTGGCGGGGAAAGCGCCCTGATTGGCCTCGGCCGCCGCACGCTGGAGCCTGCGGACCTTGTGCGCATCGACACCCAGACCCTGGAGAACGGGCTCGACCTGTTGCGGCTGGGCGCCAACGACAGCGGCGTCTTGCCGGCCTTCTGGCGCACGATGGCGTCAAGCGGCGGCCGGTTCGACCTGCTGTGCGCGGAGATGCAGCACGAGTCCGCGCCGGGGACTCTTCTGGTCGAGGTCATGGGCGGGCTGGAGCAGGCGCCGCCGGATACGATCCAGGAAGCCATCCAGCATTTCGAGACCAGCTCGCTGGGAATGATCCTGCACATCGCGCCGGACCCGGCCGCGGCGCTGAGGCTGGCGCAGGTGCGAGCCCATTGCCTGGCCATCGATTTCGCCGGCGTCGAACATGAGGGCGCCCGCGAATGGCAGGTTGCGGCGCAGCTGATCGGCGCGGCCCGCAAGGCCTGCCCGCAGCTCATGCTTCTCAACCTGCGCCCCGACCGCGGACTGGCCGCCCAGGCGGCGGGTGCGACGCACGCGGTGTTCGCGGGCATGGACGCCGTCGTGGTCTGAGACCGGTTGACGGGGCGGCGGGCTGCTGGCCTTGATCGGGCATGATCGACACCTCCCGTCCCATGCCCCTGCCGGAGCCGGCGCTGACTGACAGGCACAAGCTGGGCTGGGGGCTCGCGGCGCTGGTCGTGGCCGGCAACATGATCGGATCGGGCCTCTATCTGCTGCCGGTCAGCCTGGCGCCGACCGGCGGGTCGTCGCTGATCGGCTGGCTGGTGGCGGCGGTGGGCGCGGCGACGCTGGCGCTCGTCTTCGGCGCGCTGGGGCGGCTTCAGCCCAATGCCGACGGGCTGGCTGGTTTCGCCGAGGCAGGACTGGGCCGGTTCGCCGGCTTCAATGTCTCGCTGGCCTTCTGGTCGGCCTGCCTGATCGGCAATGTCGCGGTGGCCGTGGCGGCGACCGGATATCTGGGTTTCTTCTGGCCGGTCCTGAGAGACCCGACCGCGGCGACCTTCTGCAATCTGGCGATCATCTGGATCGCGACCGGGGCCTACATCATCGGGGCGAGGACGGCGTCCTGGCTGGCGGCCGTGGCCCTCGTCGTCGGGCTGATCCCGATCATCATCGCGGTGGTGGCCGGAGCGCGGGCCTTCGATCCGGCCCTGTTCGCCGCCTCGTGGAGCCCGTCGGGGGCGCCGCTGTTCGAGACCGTGCCGGCGTCGCTGGCCATCATCTTCTGGGCCTATCTGGGCGTCGAGAGCGCGGCGGCGCTGTCGCGACGGGTGCGCAACCCGGTGAGGGACGTGGGGCGGGCCTCGATCGCGGGCGTGGCGCTGGCGACCGCGGTCTATGTGGCGGCGACCGTGTCGGTCTTCGGCGTGATCCCGCTGGCCGAGATCGCGGCCTCCTCGAGCCCCTACGCCGATCTGGCGCAGCGGGTGTTCGGCGGGTCCATCGCCGGCCTCGTCGCCGTCTGCGCCATCATCAAGACGATCGGCACCGTCGGCGGCTGGGTGATGATGGGCGGCGAGACCGCCCGGGCCGCGGCCCGCCAAGGTTATCTGCCGTCCGGCTTCGGCGCGGGAGACCGGACGCCGGTGGCCAATCCCCTGCTGGGAGCGGCCATCATGAGCGTCGTCACCGTGCTGTCGGGCCAGCCCACCCTGGGGGGCCAGTTCGGCCTGCTGGTGGGCGTCGTTTCGGTGCTGACCCTGGCGGTCTACGGCGTCTGCTCGGTCTCGCTGTTCCGGCTGGCGCGCCGGTCGCGGGCCCGGATCATCGCCGTGGCCGGTCTGGCCTTCGCGGCGGCCGCCGTGGCCTTCGCAGCGCCCGGCTATGTCATCCCGACCGTCGGGTTCTTCGTCCTGACCAGCGTCATCTGGTTCACGGTGATGCGCCGCCCCACCGCGCCGGTTGACCCGGCAGCGGGCGACGCCTAACCACCGCGCCGTTTGCTCGCCGGGATTCGGTGTTAGGGAGCCTGCCATGACCACCCAGCTTCTTCCCGGCGTCACCGGCGTGCTCGCGCTCGCCGACGGAACCATACTGCAGGGCCTCGGCTGCGGCGCGACCGGCTCGGCCCTCGGCGAGGTCGTCTTCAATACGGCCATGACCGGGTATCAGGAGATCCTGACCGACCCGTCCTACATGAGCCAGATCCTCGCCTTCACCTTCCCGCACATCGGCAACACCGGGGTCAATGTCGAGGACGTGGAGCAGATCGGCGGCGGGTCGGACACCTCGGCCCGGGGGGCGATCTTCCGCGACCTGCCGACCGATCCGGCCAACTGGCGCAGCGACAGCGATTTCGACGGCTGGATGAAGCGGCGCGGCGTGGTCGGCCTGGCCGGCGTCGACACCCGGTCGCTGACGGCGCGGATCCGCGACATGGGCGCGCCGCATGCGGTCATCGCCCACGATCCGGACGGTCGTTTCGACCTTGAAGCGCTGGTCGCGCAGGCGAAGGCCTGGACCGGGCTGGTCGGGCTGGATCTGGCCAGGGACGCCTCGACGTTGCAGTCGTTCGACTGGAACGAGGGGCTGTGGGAGTGGCCGGAAGGCCATCCGCGGGTCGATGCGTCGAACCGGTCGGTGGTCGTCGTCGACTATGGCGTGAAGCGCAACATTCTGCGGGCCCTGGCCTCGACCGGGGCGAAGATCACCGTGGTGCCGGCGGACACCACCGCCGAGGCCATACTGGCGCGCAATCCCGACGGGGTGGTGCTGTCCAACGGTCCGGGCGACCCGGCCGCGACGGGCGTTTACGCCGTGCCGGAAATCCGCAAGCTGGTCGACAGCGGCAAGCCGTTGTTCGGCATCTGTCTCGGGCACCAGATGCTCGCCCTGGCGCTGGGGGCGAAGACGATCAAGATGGATCAGGGCCACCACGGGGCCAACCACCCGGTCAAGGATCTGACCACGGGCAAGGTCGAGATCGTGTCGATGAACCACGGCTTCACCGTCGATCGCGACAGCCTGCCGGACGCCGTGGTCGAGACCCACGTCAGCCTGTTCGACGGCACCAACTGCGGCATCGCCCTGAAGGACCGGCCGGTGTTCAGCGTGCAGCACCACCCGGAAGCCTCGCCGGGTCCTGCCGACAGCCTGTATCTGTTCCAGCGTTTCGCGGATTCGATGAAGCGCTGAGCCCGTCTCCCGGCCTCACAGGGTACGGGATGGCAGGGTGTGCATTCAAAAATGCAGCGCGCGAACTCTGTTTGAACAGATGCACATGCGCGCGGGAGCGGAAGCCGGGCCTGGGGCGGCGCCGGCGACGGATCAGTGCTGTCAAAGACCAGGCCCGGTGGGCGTTTGAGCAGTGAAACACGGCCCTGCGTCAGAAGCGGACGCAAGCGAGAGGACGGGCTTTTCGGGCGCCGACACAGGGGTGCGGGATGACCGGAAAGTGGCCGGAAGTGTCGGGATGACAGGGTCCGGGTTGGTAGGTTTGACGCCGCGGTCAGGGAAGAGGGGCGAAGCTCTTTTCCTCGCGCAGGGCGCAGGCCTTGCGCACCGCCACCGGGGCGGCGTTGAGCCAGTAGTCCGCATCGTCGGCGCGGTTGCTGCGCCGGCGCTCCTGTCCGCGCCGGCGGCGCAGGGCGGCGTTCTCGAGCAGCCGGGCGTGCAGGGCGCGGGGCGGCAGTTCGGCGATGGCGGGGGAGCCGGGGACGGCGACGGCGTCGGG
>CAZGPS010000190.1:0-5917 GCA_964527675.1 uncultured Brevundimonas sp.
GGGCGACGCTGTAGAAACCACTGTCCTGAAGCGAATTCATGACCTGCATGAAATCACCGTACCGGGTCGTCTGGTCGGAACGGATGAAGATCCGCTCGTCCGAAGGCGTCTTGTTCCCGATCAGATCGAGCAATTCCTGGCCGACCGAGTCGATGTCCACCTCATTGTCGCCGATGTAGACGCGCGAGTTGGCCTGGATCGAAACGTAGAACGGCTTCGGCGGATTTTGCTGCATCGGCGCGACCGCGACCGGCAGTTTCACCTCAACGTTCACGGTGGCGAGCGGCGCCGCCACCATGAAGATGATGAGCAGGACAAGCATGATGTCCACGAACGGCGTGACGTTGATCTCGCTGTTCTGCTCGATGGCGTACTTGCCGCCGCCGCCACCGGAAAGTTTGGCGGCCATGCTGCTTACGCCCCCTTGTCGAGGTTACGCGACACGGCGTTCATCAGCTCGGCGTTGAAGCCGTCCGAACGGGTGCCGTAGGCCGCGATGCGGGTGTTGAAGTAGTTGTAGAAGATAACCGCCGGGATGGCCGCGAACAGACCGATGCCGGTGGCCAGCAGCGCCTCGGCGATACCGGGGGCGACGACGGCCAGGTTGGTCGTGTTGGAGTTGGCGATGCCGATGAACGAGTTCATGACGCCGTAAACCGTGCCGAACAGACCGATGAACGGAGCGGTCGAGCCGACCGACGCGTTGAACTGCTGGCCGCCCGACAGGCGCTTGGCCAGACCGGCTTGCACGGCGGAGACGGCGGCCTGGGCGCGGTAGGTCGCCGAGTCGAGGTGGTCGCCGGTGACCGAGAGACCGGCCTGACGCGACAGCTCGATTTCGTCGGTGGCCGCGGCGGCCATGTCGGCCAGCGGGTTGCCTTCGAACTCTTCCGACGTGGCCACGCGGCGCATGTCGGCGATCGTGCGGGTCTGACGGAAGGCTTCGAGGAACCGGTCGGTGCCGCGGTTCAGGGCGCCGAACTCGAACAGCTTGATGAGCAGGATCACCCAGGTGAACACCGAGGCGAGCAGCAGGCCGATCATCACGACCTTAACGACGACGTCCGCATCCATGAACATGCGCGCGGGAGTCAGCTTGCCGTGGCTTTCGCCGCCGACTTCGGCCGGAGCGGCTTCAGCGGGAGGCGCGGCGTCCGTCGTGGCCGCCGGAGCGGCGGCGTCGGCGGCCGGAGCCGTGGCCGTGGCCGGGGCTGGGGCGGCGGTATCCTGCGCGAGGACCGGCGTACCGGCCATCAGGACGGCGGCGCCGGCCATGGCCAGGAGGATGTTGGTCTTCTTGAAATCGAGCATAGTTCGCCAGTTCCTGCTTTTTTGGTCTGACTTGTGGAACCCTGAGGAACGGCCGCAGACGACGCCCGCCCCCCCATGAAAATCTCGTCTGCAGCGTGGGGCCCTTGGGACCCCGGACTGCGGAACGCCTCCTGACGCTTCCGGTTGCCTTGCGGCGCCCGGGGCGGTGTCGACGGCGTCGGGATTATGGGAGACCCCTCGTCCGCCGACCGCTTGCCAAGGAAAGCGGTCAAGCTCCTTTGGCGAACGGTTACCAGAGCGTCAAGTGCGCAACGGCGCTTTTCCCCTCGCGGGAGAGCCAACGCGTTCGAAGCCGAGGATTCCGGTCGAAAGCGACAATTTCATGATCGATGGACGCCGGCTTCCGGCGGGGCCGTGCACGATGGTGCCTGGGGGCGGATTCGAACCACCGACACGCGGATTTTCAATCCGCTGCTCTACCAACTGAGCTACCCAGGCGAGGCGTCCATTCGCGAGAGCGGCGTCTATAGGCGAGCCGTTTTCAGGTGTCCAGCGGTCTTGTCAGCCTTCATCCTCATCGCGCGAGGGCGTTTCATCGGACCCGCCGGGCGCCACATAGGAGCCGGAGAACCAGCGCTGCAGGTCGACGTCCGCGCAGCGTTTGGAGCAGAACGGCTTGTATTTGTCGTCGGCCGGTCGCCGGCGGCAGATCGGACAGGTCGCCATCGCTTCAGCCCTCCTCGATGTCCACGCCGTCCGACAAGGTCGGATCAGCCTTCACCCGCGCCCGCGGACCCAGCCGCGCCGCCAGCGCCTCCGCCCGCGCCGCGATCGCCGGGGGACAGCGCAGGGTCATCCGTGGCGCCGTCGTATCTTCCGCCAGAGCCAGCCTCAACCGCCGCACCGCCTCGATCGCGCGCGTCTCCCCGGTCGGCCGCCCGTCCGGTCCCAGCAGCTGCTCCTCGACGGGCATCGTCCTCCATGGCAGCGACAGCATCAGCACGCCGAAGCGGTTGACCGGCCCGTAGGCCACCTCCGGATCGGAGCCGAACGCCGCGCGGGCCGCCGCCAGCATCGCCGCTCCGTCGTGCCCGGTCCCGACCAGATCGACCGCTACCAGCCCGCCCCAGCCCTTCAGCCGGATCAGCCGCGCCGCCTGCATCAGCCCGTCGCGGTTGGCCCGGCCCTTGTCGCGCCGCCCGTCGCGCCCTGGCGCGGCGGCGTGATCGATGTCCACGGCGACCAGCGCCCGCGTCCGCTCGACCGCCAGCCGAAGGCCCAGATGGGCGAACAGGGCCCCGGACGCCAGCGCCTCCTCCTCGGCCTCGAGACTGGCTCGCATCGCCACGGCCCCGGTGCGCGGCGCGACGCCGGGGGCCAGCCGCGCCAGGGCGTCCGCCACCGTCGACCCCGGCCGCAACAGCCGCGGCTCGCCCTCTCCGGCCCCGATTCGCCGCAAGGTCGGCCCCTTGTGCTCGCGCGGTTCGGCCGAGACCTCGACATCGAGCTTCTCTCCGACGGTGACCCGGTCGCTCTTGCGCAGAGGCAGGTAGCCGAACGGCTCCCCCGCCCCCAGATCGACGAACGCCCCCCTCAGCCCCGCATCGGCCGCCGCGACCCGGCCGACCGACCGCGCCCCCAGCCGGTGCTGCACGGTGTCATTTTCTCTATGGATGATCAGCTGTTCGAACCGGCCGTTGCGGACGACCAGGCCCCGGACCTCGCCGGGGCTGTCGTCCAGAAAGGTCTCGACCCCGCTCACTCGGCCCGCCAGCCGGCTCCGGCCAGCAGGTTCACGGTTTCATGCAGCGGCAGACCGACGATGGCGGGATAGCTGCCGACGATTCGCGTGACGAAGGCCCCGGCCCGGCCCTGTATGCCATACCCCCCGGCCTTGCCCCGCCATTCATCGGAGCGGACATAGGCGGCGATCTCGGCGTCCGACAGTACCTTGAAGCTGACCCGCGCCTCGACCACCCGATGCCGGATCGCCCCGCCCGCCGCGACGGCCACGCCGGTGAAGACCCGGTGATTGCGCCCCGACAGCAGTTTCAGGAATCGCACCGCCTCGGCCTCGTCGGCCGCCTTCTCCAGCAGCCGTCGCCCCACCGCCACCACCGTATCGGCGGCCAGCACCACGGCCGCGGGCGCGCGTTCGGCCACGACCGCCGCCTTGGCGCGGGCCAGACGGGCGGCGAGGCGCGGCGGCGTCTCGTCCTTCAGCGGCGATTCGTCGATATCGGCGGGTTCGATGCGGTCGGGAACGATCCCGACCAGCGCCAGCAATTCCACGCGGCGCGGGCTGGCCGACGCCAGCACCAGTTCAGGACGGCTCATTGCGAGCCCGTCCTTACTTGAAGCGATAGGTGATGCGGCCCTTGGTCAGGTCGTAGGGCGTCATCTCGACCAGGACCTTGTCGCCGGCCAGCACGCGGATGCGGTTCTTGCGCATCTTGCCCGCGGTGTGGGCGATGATCTCGTGGTCGTTCTCGAGCGTCACGCGAAACGTGGCGTTCGGCAGCAGTTCGCTGACGACGCCGGGAAACTCGAGCAGTTCTTCCTTAGCCATGCGGCCTCTCGCGCCCTGAAAATACGAGTCAGGACGCGCGCCGGGCGAAAGCGCGCGTCGAAAAGAGCGGGCCTAATGCCCGAAAACGTCGGGATAGTCGAGATCAACCGCGCCGGTACAACGCCGTGACCAGGGTGAACAGCCGCCGCGCCGTCTCGTGGTCGATGGCGATCTTGCCGTCCAGCCGCGCCTTCAGCAGTTCGGCGCCTTCGTTGTGCAGACCGCGCCGGCCCATGTCGACGGCCTCGATCTGCCCCGGTGAAGTGCCGCGCAGGGCTTCGTAATAGCTGTCGCAGATGCCGATATAGTCCTTCACCACCTTGTTCAGCGGGCTCAGCGAAAGGCCATGGGCCCGGGCGAACCCCGGCCCGGCGATGTCGAACACCAGCCGTCCGTCCAGCAGCGACAGTTTCAGGGTGTAGGGCCCGCCCGTCGCCCCGGCGGGTTCGAAACTGTTCTTCTCGACCAGATCGAAGATCGCCACCCGGCGCTCATGCTCGATCTCGGCGGTCGCCGCCGGCAGGGTGGCCGGGTCCAGCTCGACCGAGGACAGGCGGTGCTCGCTCACGCCGGCTCCGCCCCATCGGCCAGGTGGGTCGGCGCAATCCGCGCCGGCCAGCGTTCCGACAGGTCGGTCAGCACCGCGTCGAGGCATTCGACGTCGATGCGCAGATCGCCGCCTCCGGCGAACATCAGCGTCACCCGCCCCCCCGGCGCCTCGCCCGGCTCAAAATCCATGGCCAACAGCTCCAGCGCGTGCTCCGGCCCGCGCGGCAGGCGGCGGCTCTTGACGGCGATGACGTCGCCGAACTGCATCGCCGCCATCACCCGCGTGCCGCCGCATTCCCAGCAGAAGCGGCTCAGTTGCAGGGTGACTCGCCGCCACGACGGTTCCCAGACGATATCGACCGGTCGCAGGATGGCGTCCTGCAGCGCGGCCGAGATGATGTGCAGATCGTCCGCGTCCTCGGCCAGCAGGCGCAAGGGCTCGGCGGCCGTCCCGATCGGCGTGGCGTCTTCGGCGATCGCGGCCTCAGTGCTCATGGTCCTCGCCCTTGATCCGGCGGATTTGCGCGCCGCAGGCGCCCAGCTTCTCTTCCAGCCGCTCGAACCCGCGATCCAGATGATACACGCGTCCGACCGTGGTTTCGCCCTCGGCGGCGAGTCCGGCGATCACCAGGCTGACCGAGGCCCGCAGATCGGTGGCCATGACCTGGGCCCCATGCAGCACTTCGACGCCCCGGACCACCGCCTCCCCGGCCTGGACATGGATGTCTGCGCCCAGCCGCATCAGCTCCGGCGCGTGCATGAAGCGGTTCTCGAAGATGTTCTCGTGGATGACGCTCTCGCCGTCCGCCAGTGTCATCAGCGCCATGAACTGCGCCTGCAGATCGGTGGCGAAGCCGGGGTAGACCTCGGTGGCGACGTTGACCGCCTTGAGCCGCACGGCCGGGTCCCGCTTGACGATCACACCGTCTTCCGTCGGCGTGATTTCGACCCCGGCCGCGACCATCTTTTCGGTCAGGGCCGACATCAGCTCGGGCCGGGTCCGGGTCAGGCGCACCTCCCCCCCGGCCATGGCGGCGGCCACGGCGTAGGATCCCATTTCGATGCGGTCGGCGATCACCGGCCATTCGGTCCCGCCCAGCGAGCTGACGCCGGTGATCACAAGTTCGTCGGTGTCGATGCCCTCGACCTTCGCCCCCATGGCCACGAGACAGCGGGCCAGGTCGCCGATCTCCGGCTCGCGCGCCGCCTTCTTCAGCACCGTCGTCCCGTCGGCCAGCACCGCCGCCAGCAGGGCGTGTTCGGTGGCCCCGACCGAGACGAACGGAAACTCGATCTCGGCCCCCTTCAGCCCCTTCGGCGCGCGGGCGATGACATAGCCCTCGTCCAGTTCGATCTCTACGCCCATGGCGGTCAGGGCCTGCAGGTGCAGGTCCACCGGCCGCGCGCCGATGGTGCAGCCGCCCGGCAGGGACACCCTGGCCTCGCCGGTGCGGGCCAGAAGCGGCCCCAACACATTGAACGAGGCCCGCATCTGCCGGACCAGATCATAGGGCGCGAAGCTCGAGG
>CAZGPS010000191.1:0-5898 GCA_964527675.1 uncultured Brevundimonas sp.
GAAGCTGCGACGGAAGAGGCGCGCTCTATACACGGAACCGGCGGGAACTCAAGCGGTCCGGGGCCCTGCACGACGACTGCACGAGAAATCCATGGGACGCGTGGGGCGGAAATGGTGCAGGTTGCAGCGGCATACGGAGGGGAGACCGAATGACCGACGCCATGGAAGCCACGGGCCGCGACAGCCTTGGCCGCACGGGATCGCCGTTGCTGGTCGCGGCGCGGCTCGCCATCGGGCTGGCCCAGGGGGGCGCCCTTTGGTGGTTGTACGGCTCGACCCATCGCGGATTCCTTACGGGCCCCGCAGGGTTCACCTGGCCCGCTACCGTGCCCGAGGTGTTCGGGCCGCTGTCCATGATCCTCGTCATGGTCCCGGTGCTGCTGCTAGCCGGCGCAGGACGGATGCGCCTGCCCGTCCTGCTGGGTTGGGCGGTCGTAGCGACAGCCTTCCTCGCCCTCCTGGGTTGGCATGGCGTGGCCAGTCAGGCGGCGGGCGAGTTCGGCACGGGCCGCTATCCGCCGTTCCTGCCGTGGCCCATGCCCCTGTTCGCCGCCACGGCCCTGTTCATCGGCCACCATCTGGTCCTGCCGGCCGATCTCGAGCGGCGCTGGATCGCGGCCTTCCCGACCTATTTCGACACGGCGTGGAAGGCGGGCGTGCAGCTGGTCCTGTCGATCGGCTTCACCGGCGCCTTCTGGCTGCTGCTGTTCCTCGGCGCGGCCCTGTTCAAGGTCATCGGCCTCGACTTCCTCGGCGACCTGATCGGCGAGGACTGGTTCTCCATTCCGGTCACCACGGTCGTGTTCGCCACAGCCGTGCATCTGACCGATGTGCGCGACGGCCTGATCCGGGGCGTGCGCAGCGTGGCCCTGATGCTGCTGTCGTGGCTGCTGCTGCTGATGACGGTGCTGGTCGCCGGCTTCCTCGCCGCCCTGCCCTTCACCGGCCTGGACGGCCTGTGGGAGACGGGCAGCGCCACCGCCCTGGTGCTGTCGGCGGCGGCGACCCTGATCATCCTCATCAACACCGCCTATCAGGACGGGCGCGCCGACAACCTGCCGCCGGCGATCCTGCGCGGGGCGGTGCGCGTCGCCGCCGTGCTGCTGACGCCGCTGGTGCTCATCGCCTTCTGGGGTCTGGCCCTGCGCATCGGCCAGCATGGGCTGACGCCGGACCGGATCATCGCCGCGGCCTGCGCCGTCATCGGCGCCGCCTATGCCGCCGGCTACGGCTACGCCGCCCTCAGCCCGTTCTGGCGCAAGGGCGCGGGCTGGATGCAGCCGCTGGAGCGCACCAATATCGCGACCGCCGTACTGGAGATTGCGGTCATCCTGGCCCTGTTCAGCCCGATCGCCGACCCGGCGCGCCTGTCGGTCGCCGATCAGGTCGCCCGGCTGGAGCGCGGGGCGGTCAAGCCGGAGCAGTTCGACTACCGCTTCCTGCGCTTCCAGAGCGGCAAGGCCGGCGAGGCGGCGCTGGCGCGGCTGGCGCGGTCGACAGACCCCGTGGTTGCGCGCAGCGCCCGCAACGTCATGGCGGTCAGGAACCGCTGGGACGACTCGGACGTCGGATCGCCGAACCGGACTCCGGAGTTCGAGGTCGCCCCCGTGGGCGCGACCCTGCCGCAGGGCTTCGCCGTCCCGGTGCCGCCGACCGACGAGCGGGCCCAGTGCGCCGGTCAGGCCCGCTGCGTGGCCCGCGCTTTGGACGTCAACGGCGACGGCGCGCCCGAGGTGCTGGTGGCCAACGAATGGACGATCCAGCTATGGACGCGTGACGCGGCCGGGGCCTGGTCGCGGACCGGCCAGTGGTCGCCGAGCCGGTGCCGGGGCCGCGACGATCCCGATCGCCGGGATCTGCGGGACGCCTTGCGCAAGGATGAGGCCCGGCCGGTCGCCCCGCCTTGGCCGGACCTTGCGATCGGCGGCCTCAGCCCCGCGCCATTCGAGCGCAATATGGACTGCGACAGCGTCATCAAGCCGTCGGAGCCGGCGGTCGCCGCCCGTTAACCCTGCGCTCACCACCCCGCACAACCCGATCTTCACCTTGTGCGGCCTAAAACGTCCCGGAATGAGCCAGTCCCGCTGCAATGAGGATCGGCCTGACGTGATGATGAAGGGCGAGAGCTGATGAGCCGGACCGTACTCGTGGTCGACGACGATCCCACCCAGCGCCGCCTGGCGCAGGCGGTGCTGGAGCGCGAGGGCTATGCCGTGGTCCACGCCGAATCCGGCGGCGAGGCCATCGACCGTCTGACCAAGGGCGGGGGGGCCGACGTGGTCCTGCTGGACATGATCATGCCGGGCATAAGCGGCATGGAGGCCCTGGCCGAGATGCGCACCGCCGGCGTGACCACCCCGGTCATCGTGCTGACCGCATCGGGCGGGGTCGACGCCGTGGTCAAGGCGATGCAGGCGGGAGCGCAGGACTTCTTCGTCAAGCCGGTCTCGGCCGAGCGCCTGCTGGTCGGGGTGCGCAACGCCCTGCAGCTGACCCAGCTGACCGCCGAGGTCGGGCGGCTGAAGAAGCATGTCAGCGGCCGCACCTCGTTCGACGATCTGGTCGGCCAGAGCGCGCCGATGCGGATGGTCCGCTCGCTGGGCCTGCGCGCCGCCAAGTCGGGCATCCCCGTTCTGATCACCGGCGAGAGCGGCGTCGGCAAGGAAGTCATCGCCCGCGCCCTGCACGGCGCCTCGGATCGCGGCGGCAAGCCGTTCGTGGCTGTCAACTGCGGCGCCCTGCCGGTCAATCTGGTCGAGTCGATCCTGTTCGGTCACGAGAAGGGCAGCTTCACCGGGGCCAGCGACAAGCACCTGGGCAAGTTCGCCGAAGCCAACGGCGGCACCCTGTTCCTCGACGAGATCGGCGAACTGCCGCTGGACATGCAGGTCAAGCTGCTGCGCGCCCTGCAGGAGGGCGAGATCGACCCCGTCGGCTCCAAGCGGTCGGTCAAGGTCGATGTGCGCATCGTCTCGGCCACCAACCGCGACCTGGCCGAACAGGTGCGCGAGGGCCGCTTCCGCGAGGACCTGTTCTACCGCCTCAACGTTTTCCCGATCGAGGCCCCGGCCCTGCGCGACCGCCGCGAGGACATCCCGGCGCTGGTCGACCATTTCATCGGCCGCTTCAACATCGAGGAAGGCAAGCGCGTCGCGGGCTGCGCCGGCGAGACCCTGGCCCTGTTGTCGGCCTTCGACTGGCCCGGCAATGTCCGCCAGCTGGAGAACGCCATCTACCGCGCCATCGTCCTGTCCGACTCCCCCTTCCTGCAGCCGCACGACTTTCCCGCCATCTCCGGCGTCGCCGCACCCTTCCTGCCCGCGGAGGGCGGGCCGGACGGTCAGGGGGCCGACGGCCTGTCGGCGATGCTGGCCGCCGGCGTGGAGCTTCCGCCCCTGCCCGACACCCCGATCCGCATTCTCGACGAGCGCGGCCATCTGCGGACCCTGGAGGAGATCGAGCGCGACCTGATCCAGCACGCCATCGAGGTCTATGCGGGCCATATGTCGGAGATCGCGCGCCGCCTCGGCATCGGCCGCTCCACCCTGTACCGCAAGGTTCGCGAGCAGGGTCTGGAAGGCGCGATCCGGGACGCGGGCTGAGGCCCTTCGGCCACGCCTTCGGAAAGCCCGCAACCTGAACGAAAGTTCACTCAGGCCCCGCCAGCCATTCGTGCGACACGGTCGGCGCCGCCGGTTTCGGGATTGAAACACGACGGAAATACCGGCGCGGCACGTTCAATGCCGTTGTCCCTCCCCTCCCGGAACACCGCCGCATGCTGCTCGTGACCACCGCCCTGTCCGGCCTGATGGCCGGTCTGATCCAGACCGCGCCGGCGCCCGCCGCCCAACCAACGGTCCAACAGGCTCCCGCACAGGCGGCTCCCGCGTCCGCGGCGACGCCCCAGGAGGCGACGCCCGCTCCGACCGCCACGGAGGACGATCTCGAAGGCGCGGTCGACCTCGGCACCATCGAGGTGTCAGGCCAACGGCTGCGCGGCAGCGTCAGCAGCGACATTCCGCCGGATCTGACGCTCAGCGCTGAGGACATCCAGTCCTACGGCGCGTCCAGCATCGCCGAACTGCTGACCTATCTGGAACCGGTGACGCGCAGTTCGCGCGGCTCGGGCGGCCAGCCGGTGATGCTGGTCAACGGACGACGCATTTCGGGCTTCCGCGAGATCCGCGGTCTGCCGCCCGAAGCCATTGAGCGCGTCGATATTCTCCCGGAGGAAGTCGCCCTCGAATACGGCTACCGCGCCGACCAGCGGGTGGTGAATTTCGTGCTGAAGGCCAATTTCCGCTCGATCACGGCCCAGCTGGAAGGCGCCACCCCGACCGCCGGCGGCCGCACGACCACCGAGCTCGACGCCAATGTGTTGCGCATTTCCGGCGGCGACCGCTGGTCCATGGAACTGGAGCACGAGCGGACAACGCCGCTGTTCGAGAGCGAGCGCGACCTGATCCGCGAACCAGGATCCACCCCCTACGATCTGATCGGCAATATCTCGGGCGATCCGTTCGGAAGCGAGATTGATCCTGCCTTGTCGGGCCTGGTCGGCGAAGCCGCAACGGTCGCCCCGGTTCCGACCGGGGGCGGCTACGCCCTCGGAGATTTCGCCTCGGCCTACGGCGCTCCCCGCACCGGCGACCTCGGCGCCTATCGCACCCTGATGGCCGCGACGGAGAAGACCACCGTGGGCGGCACGGTCAAGCGCGACCTCAACAGCACGACCCAGGCCACCCTCAGCGCCAGCCTTGAGGACAACAGCAGCCGCAGTTTCAATGGCCTGCCCGGCGTGGTTCTGGCGCTGCCGGACGGCAATTCGTACTCCGCCTTCTCCGATGACGTGCTGGTCTATCGCTATCTGGACGACGCCGCCGCCCTGAGCCGCAGCACGGATTCCCTGACGGCGGGAGTCGGCGTCCTGATGGACGGCTTCCTGGGCGAAGACTGGCGCTGGACGTGGTCGGGCAACTATGACCGGGTCGAGACGGACACGGTCACGGGAAGGGGCTACAACGCCGCGCCGTTCCAGACCCGCCTGAACGCGGACGATGCCGGCGCCAATCCTTTCGCGCCCCTCGCCCCCGCCGACTTCCTCCTTGCGCCCAACGACACGGCCAATTCGGTGTCCGAAGCGCTGGCCACAGAACTCGTCCTGACCGGCGAGATCTGGGAACTGCCCGCCGGGGGCGTGTCCTCGACGTTCAAATTCGGCGCCGACACCCGATCGCTGGACTCGGTCAGCGTCCGCTCGGGCCTGACCTCCGAGCGTTCGCAGTCGCGGGACCGTTTCAACGGACAGGCCAGTTTCGATCTCCCGATCGCCAGCACCCGGACAGGGGTTCTGCCGCAGCTCGGCGACCTGTCCGTCAATTTCAACGCGGGTTATGAGGACCTGTCCGATTTCGGGGGCCTGACCAGCCTGGGTCTGGGTGTGAACTGGACGCCCGTCGAGATGGTCTCCTTCCTCGTCAGCTACACAGACGAACAGGGCGCGCCGTCGATCAGCCAGCTCAACGACCCGGTGATCTCGACGCCGAACGTGCCGGTGTTTGACTTCGCCACCGGCGAGACGGTGCTGATCAACCGGCTCGAAGGCGGCAACGCCGCCCTCGACGCGGAGGACCGTCGCGTGTGGAAGGCGGGTGTGACCCTGAGGCCGTTCAAGGAAGAGAACCTGACCCTCAGCTCGACCTGGACCCGCAACGCCACCGACGACGCGATCAACAGCTTCCCCAGCATCACCCCGGACCTGGAAGCCGCCCTGCCCGGCCGCTTCACCCGCGACGCCAACGGCGACCTGGTCTCGGTCGACGCCCGGCCGCTGAACTTCGCCCGGGCCGAGCGCGAGGACGTTCGCACGGGCTTCAACTTCTCCAAGGCCTTCGGAAC
>CAZGPS010000192.1:0-5857 GCA_964527675.1 uncultured Brevundimonas sp.
CCGCCACGCCGACGGGCAGCGATGGTGCAAACGGTTTCAAGCGACGATATCCGGTCGAGCCAGAGGCGGGGAGCAACCTCACGCCCTTAGCGTCCGGGCGTGACAGGTCTGCGATGGCCCCTATTCGGCGCGGATCAGGGCGCGGCCGTCCGGCGTGTCCTCGACCGAGATCGGCAGCAACTGGTCCATGCGCTGAACCAGGGTCCCCTGCCCCGCCAACGGCAGGACCGCGGTCACCCGGGTATGGGCCAGACGGGGGTCGGCGACCACCAGCGGGCGGTCGGCGTAGCGGCTGGCGGCGGCCACGACCTCGGACAGGGGAACGTCGCGGAACACCAGCCGTCGCTTGCGCCAGGCCGTCGTGGTTTCGAGATCGACCTGTTCCGGGCGCCCCGGGCCGTTCGCCGTCAGCCGCAGCCGTTGGCCGGGCAGCAGGGCAACGGCGCCGGCCAGGGCGTCGGGGACGGCGGCGTCCCGCTCGCCGACCGAGACCCGGCCTTCGAGCAGGGACACCTCGCCGCCGCCGTCCGTCAGCGCCGTCACGAACCGGGTCCCGGTGACGATCACCCGCTGCTCCGCCACGGCCACCTGAAAGGGAAGGTCATTCTTGTGCGCCACCTCGAAATAGGCGGCGCCGCGTTCCAGTCCGACGCGCCGGACATCATCGGCAAGGGCGACGCGGATAGCCGAGTCGGCGTCCAGGGTCACCCGCGATCCATCGGCCAGAACGACGTCCAGAATCCGGGTCGGCGGGCTCTGGTAGAGCTGGCCCCTTACCTGCGAGGCCGGCCACAGGAGGACGGCGGCGACGAAGGCGAGGGCGACCGTCGCCAGCCCTCCCGCCATGACCGGCCACGCCGGACGGTGGGCGGCCGGGCGGGACCGGCCGGGCTGCGACGCCAGTCGCGCCAGATCAGCGGCGAAGGCCCCGCGCAGCGGCTCCAGCGCGAGGCTGTCGGCCCTGGCCGCCTCGTACTGGTCGAGGTGGTCGGCATCCGCCTCCAGCCACGCCATGAAGTCATCCTGGTCGCGCGCATCGACGTCCGGCCGGCTCATGCGCGCCAGCCAGTCCCCGGCCGTTCTTGGCCGTCGGTCGAACAGGGCCGTGAGGCGGTCGATCATGGGCGCTCGCATCTCCTCATCGAAGGCGCTCCCGGACGGTCGCCGCGATTCCCTTCACAAGTCACAACGATCCAGCCGTCCGACACCTCAGCCCTCCCGCGATTTTTTCAGTTGGCGGAGCGCTTCCGCGACGTATTTTTCAACCATGCTGACGGAGACGCCCAGTCGCACGGCGATCTGGCGATAGGTCAGGGCCTCGAACCGGTGCAGCAGGAAGGCGTCGCGGCAACGCGGCGGCAGGGCGCGGATCACCGCTGCGGCGGCGGCCAGGTACTGACGATGGACCAGCCGGTCATCGGCCGGGCAGGCCTCGCTGGCCAGGGCCCGGGGACCGGAATCCAGGGCGTGCACGTCGTCGTCCGAGCGCCGGCGCGACTCCCGGCCCTCGGCCTTCCAGCGGTCGTGCTGCAGGTTGCGGGCGATGACGAACAACAGCGGCCGGGCGTCCGGCGACCCCAGCTGATGGCCGGCGCGGTGGAAACGCAGGAAGGCGTCCTGCACCACATCCTCCACGTCCGCAGCCGCGCCGCCCTTGCGGGTCAGCCAGACGATCAATTCGCGGCGCAGGTCGGCGACGACGGCTTCAGGCGACATGACGCCCTTTCCGCCGCGCCGGACAGGCGAAGACGCCCCCTCGCGGAGAGGGGGCGTCCATGCAGGGCGAACTTGCGGGGATCAGAAGCTTGCCCGCAGACCGAAGGACACGCGCCGGCCCGACAGTTCGTAGGTGGTGGGGAAGGACGGATCCATCGTGTAGCCGGTGGTCGCTTCGTCGGTGATGTTGATCCCTTCGATGCTCAGCTGGATGGAGTCGTTCAGATTGTAGCTGAGCGAGATGTCGGTCTGGCCGTAGGCGTCGCGCCAGATCGGGTACATCTCGTAGCCGATGCCTTCGACGTACTTGTCCTTGAAGTTGTAGGACGCGCGGGCCTGGAAGCGGTCGTTCTCGTAATAGAGGGTGACGTTGTAGGTGGAGTCGGCCAGGCCGACCGGCGGGGTCGGGATGTCGAGGGCGGACTCTCCGGTCAGCGAACTGTCCAGGATGGTGTAGTTGGCGTTGATGCCGAAGCCTTCGAGCGGCTCGTAGATCAGACCCAGCGGCACCATGGCCACCAGTTCCAGGCCGCTGACCTCGAACGAACCCTCGGCGTTGACCGGCTGGTAGACCTCGAAATCATAGATGCCGTCGACGGTGCCGTTGGCGTTGTATTTGGTCACATTCGGCACAATGCCGGTCAGCTCGTTGCGGACCACCCCCTCGATCTCCTTCCAGAAGTAGGAGACCGCCAGCAGACCGCCGCCGCCCAGATACCGCTCCAAACCCAGTTCCCACTGTTTGGCGTAGGTCGGCTCGAGGTTCGGGTTGCCGTCGGTGAAGCGGAACGAGTTCCAGTTGGCCGTGCGCTTGTAGGCCAGGTTGGTCAGTGACGGACGCATCAGGGTTTCCGAGGCCGCGCCGCGCAGGATCAGGCTGTCGGTCAGCTCGGCGCTGAAGTTCAGGCTGGGCAGGAATTTCCGGTAGCCGCCGTCGCTGGACACCGGCTCCGGCGTATAGGTCGTGCCGCCGGTCGGCGTCTGGACCTGGTGATAGCCGGACGAGGTGACCGAGGTGTCGATGTAGCGGCCGCCGCCGTTGACCGAGACCGGGACCGCGCCAATGTCGAAATCGAAGTCAGCCATCGCATAGACGCTGAGCACCTCCTCCGAGACTTCATAGTACTGGCCGCGATCGAAGGGGGTGGAGAAGCCGGCGTAGCGGAAGGTCTGACGGGCGTATTCGTTGGACACCTGGCTCCAGGTCAGGTCGCGGGCGCTGTAGGCGCCGCCGGGCACCAGATCGGCGATCGGCGTCAGCTCGCTGTCCGCCAGGGTGCGGGTGTTGAGCCACGAGGAGTTCCCCGGTCCGGGCCCCTGGATGTTCAGCTGACCGTACTGGCGCTCCTTGGAGCGATCGGTGTAGCGCGCGCCGACCTGGACGCTGGTCAGGGCCGGGAAGGCCTCGAGGTTGAAATAGCGGGTCAGGTCGCCCTGGGCGGCGTATTTGTCGTCGGTGATGTGTTCCAGCGAGGTTTCATAGGCCTCGAACAGGTAACGCGAGGGCGCGTCGTACATGTCGATCGTGGCCGGGTTGGCGCTCGGGATCGTCTCCCCGCCACGGTCGGTCCAGCGTGTGCGCGACGGCGCATAGGCGACGTGCTTGAGGTTGGCGTGGTCCAGCGTCTTCTCGGCGCCCGAGTAGCCGACGAGCGCGTGCGCCTCCCAACCGTCGCCGCTCCAGTCCATTTCGGCGCCGAACTGGGCGTATTCGGTTTCGTTGATGCGCTCCTTGCTCAGGAACTCGTGCTGGGTGGCGGTGTAGGAAACGTCGCGCAACACGACCATGCCGTAGTCGGCCAGGGTGGTGTCGTCGTACTCGTGGATGGTCTCCAGGGTGCTGCGGCTCGAGGCGGAATAGGCCGCGGCGTCATATTCGTCCTCGACGGCGTCATAGCCGCCCAGCATGGCGTCGAACGAAAGGCTGAAGGTTGAGGACGGACGGTACTGCAGCGACAGGGTGCCGCCCCACTGGTCCTGGGTGTTCAGATAGGCGCGGTCGCCGACCTTGTCCTGGAAGATGATGCGGTTGGTCACATTGGTGTCGGCGCGATTCGGAACGATGATTCCGGCGTCGCGCGCCAGGACGGCCACGCCCTGGACGCCGCGGGCGCCGGTCGACGGCGCCAGGAAGCGGGAGATCGGGCGGAAATTGATCCCCGAGTTGGAATCGGTGCGGTTTGTGCGGCGCGCGGTCGAGAACGAGCCCAACAGGCCCCAGTCGCCCCAGGTGTTGCTGGCCAGGAATGAGACCTTGGGATCGATCTCTTCCGAGATCGAGTTGTAGGCGCCCTCGACCGCGCCGACGAGCTCGTAGCCGCTGTAGTCGAAGGGACGGGCGGTCGAGATGTTCACGGCGCCGGCGACGCCGCCTTCCTCATCGGCGGCCCGCGGCGATTTCTGCACCGTGACCTGCTGGATGATTTCGGAGGCGAAGATATCGAGTTCGACTTCACGGCCGCCGCTGCCCGAGGCGGTCGCCAGGTCGTTGATGGTGACCAAGGTGAAGTCCGCGGGCAGGCCGCGGACGCTGACCCGGCCGCCGAGGCCGCGGTTGCGTTCGATCGTCACGCCGGGAATGCGCTGCAGGGCCTCGGCCAGGTTCTGCTCGGGGAAGTTGGCGACGTCAGTGGCGACGATCGAGTCGGAGAAGCCGACGTTCTCACGCTTGATGTCGACCGCCCGCTCAAGGCTGCGCTGATAACTGCCGGTGACGATGATCTCGTCCAGCTGGGCCACGTCCTCAGGCCCGGCCGGCGCTTCCTGGGCCGAGACAACTCCCGCGCTCATCAGCCCGGCGAGGGCGCAGCCGCCCATCAGCCAGGCCATGTTCGGACGGCGGCCCATGCCGCTGGTGTTGCTCGATCTGGTCATTGGAATCCCCGCTCGGTCGATGTTGACGTCGGCGGCCGCCGGCGAGGATCGCCGGCCTTCGCCCCCGCAGGCATCAACGACGGTCAACGGCCGCCCCTCAGCGTGTGACAGCGGATTTCATCCAATCTTCACCGGGGTGTCGCGTTCGCCGCCGGCGACCGCCGGTCCCGGGCCGCCTCGACCTCGGCGCGGGCCATTTCCATGTCGCGGCGAAAGATCTCCGAGGCCTGTTCGGCGCCGTAGATCACCGCCCCCGACAGGAGCCCCGCCTCGGCGGCGCTATAGCTGTGCGAGCCGCAGATGTAGCGGCTCTCGGCGAATTCGCGGCCGCGCGCATACAGGGCGTCGGCCCGCCAGGTCGCCAGCTCGGCCAGCACCATGGCCACATGCATGCCGTGGGCGGCGTGGCCCGACGGATAGTCCGCATTGCCCGCCAAATGGTCCGACTTCGCCTCGCAGATCGGCAGGTCCGTGCCGACCCAGGGCCGCCGCGTGGCCCAGTGGGTCTTGGCGTCGCCGACCACCGACCGGTCGTTGCCCGACCGGTGCAGCAGGGCGGTCAGCACCGGCGCCTCGTCCTCGGTCAGCCGCATGCCCAGAGCGTCGGCGAAATGGTCGTACATGGATCCGGTGACGTCGTGGGCGGCCAGCGCCCAGCGCGGCGAGCCCTCCAGCGCCCGGGTCTCACGGAACAGGTCGGCGTCGGCGCGGTGGCGCGGCGAGCCCGGCTCCGGCGGGGCCGCCAGCACGGTGGCGAGATCCGGCCGGTCCGCCGGGGCCAGATAGCCGCGCACGGGCGCCCCCTCGACCATTTCGACGGCGAGGTCGTCGCAGCGCGCCGCCCCCCGCACCGGATTGCACGCCGCCGCCGCGCCGCCGGTCAACCGCGCCTGATACGTCGGGAAGCGCGGATCGGCCCACAGATAGTCGGTCGACACATACTGGGCTCCGCTGGCGAGGGCGGCGCTGCGCCGCTCCGGATCGGCCAGGCGAGCCTCGCGCGTGTCGGCGTCGGCGCGGGTGCGCACGACGAAGCCGGCGGCGACCGCGGCGCGGATGCGGTCCTGCTCCGCGACCGGATCGTTCAGCGTCATATAGGCGGCGGCGGGCGAGGCCTCGTCGGTGTTGACGAACATCGCCCGGCCTTCCAGCGACGGACGGCCAGCGGCGTAGGCGGCGACCTTGGCGGCCCCCTCGTCGAGGGCGAGGAACACCCTGCCCCGCGCCTCGGCCAGGGTCGGCCAGCCGTCGGCCAGCACGGCTTCCC
>CAZGPS010000193.1:0-5825 GCA_964527675.1 uncultured Brevundimonas sp.
CGACTCGAATCCTGGGACTGGACCCCGGCCTGCGCCGCACCGGATGGGGCGTGGTGGCGGCCGAGGGTTCGCGCCTGCGCTGGATCGCCCACGGCGTCGTCGCCCCGCCCGAGACCGCCCCGTTCAGCGAGCGGCTGCTGTTCCTGCTCGAGGCCCTCGGCGCCGTCTGCGCCGAATACGCCTGCGACGAGGCGGCCATCGAGGAGGTCTTCGTCAACATGAACCCGGCCTCGACGCTGAAACTGGGCCACGCCCGCGCCGCCGTCATGCTGGCCCCGGCCCGGCACGGCCTCAGCGTCGCGGAATATTCGCCCAATCTGATCAAGAAGGCCGTGGTCGGCGCCGGCCACGCCGACAAGACCCAGATCGCCTTCATGGTCAAACGGCTGCTGCCCACGGCGGGCGATGTGAAGGCCGACGCCGCCGACGCCCTCGCCGTCGCCATCACCCACGCCCAGATGCGCAAACGCGCCCTGCTCACGACGCTGCGGGGCGCCGCATGATCGGCCGGCTCAGAGGCGTGCTGGCCGAGGTCGAGCCCGACCACTGCCTGATCGACTGCGCCGGCGTCGGCTATGTCGTGGTCTGCGGCGCGCGGACGCTGCAACGCCTGCCCGCCCCCGGCGACGAGGCCACGCTGCAGATCGAATCCACCTTCAACGCCGAGAGCGGCCCCCGTCTCTATGGCTTCCTGTCGCGCGACGACCGCCGCGCCTTCCGCACCCTGACCGACATCCAGGGCGTCGGTCCGAAGGCCGCCCTGTCGGTGCTCGACGTCCTGCCGCCCGGCGAGCTGGCCGCTGCGGTGGCGCGTGATGACAAGACCGCCGTGGCCCGCGCCAACGGCGTCGGCCCCAAACTGGCCCTGCGCATCGTCACCGAACTGAAGGGCAAGCCGCTCGGCGACGTCTCCTTCACCCCCAGCGCCCCCGGCGTCCATACCGAGGTCGCCCTGCCGGTTCCCAGCCTCACCGGCGAAGCCGTCTCGGCCCTGCTGGGTCTCGGCGTCGCCGAGGTCAACGCCCGCCGCGCCGTCGACCAGGCCCTGATCCGTCTGGGAGACGCTGCCGAGCTTTCCGCCGTCATCCGCGCGGCGTTGCAGGAGCTGGGACGGTGAGGGGCGTAGGCACCTTCCTTCTCCCCTCGGGGGAGAAGGTGGGCGGCGGAGCCGCTCGGATGAGGGGGCTGGTTCGTTCAGCTCCGAAGTCCGATAGCCTGTCCCTATCCGGCAGCCCCCTCATCCGTCTCGCTCCGCGAGCCACCTTCTCCCCCGAGGGGAGAAGGAAGTCATGACCGACGACCGCATCGTCTCGCCCGACCCGGCCCCCGGCGAAACCTACGACCGCGCCCTGCGGCCGCAGACCCTGTCCGAATTCGTCGGCCAGGAGCAGGCCAAGGGCAATCTGAAGGTCTTCATCGAGGCCGCCCGCGGCCGCAACGAGGCCCTCGACCACGTCCTGCTGTTCGGTCCCCCCGGCCTGGGCAAGACCACCCTGGCCCAGATCGTCTCGCGCGAGCTCGGCGTCGGCTTCCGCGCCACCTCGGGCCCGATCCTCGCCAAGGCCGGCGACCTCGCCGCCATCCTGACCAATCTCGAGCCGCGCGACGTGCTGTTCATCGACGAGATCCACCGCCTCGCCCCGGCGGTCGAGGAGATCCTCTATCCGGCCATGGAGGACCACGTCCTCGACCTGATCATCGGCGAGGGCCCCTCGGCCCGCTCGGTGCGGATCGACCTGGCCCCCTTCACCCTCGTCGGCGCCACCACCCGCGCCGGCCTGCTGGCCACGCCCCTGCGCGACCGCTTCGGCATCCCCCTGCGGCTCGAATTCTACA
Source organism: uncultured Brevundimonas sp. (assembly GCA_964527675.1). Taxonomy (GTDB): domain Bacteria; phylum Pseudomonadota; class Alphaproteobacteria; order Caulobacterales; family Caulobacteraceae; genus Brevundimonas. The sequence goes on from CAZGPS010000193.1 coordinate 1,837, forward strand.
CCCCCGATGAGCTGGTGAAGGTCATCATGGGCGCGGCCCGCAAGATGGGCGCGCCGATCGCCGAGGACGGCGCCCGCGAGATCGCCTCCCGTTCGCGCGGCACCCCGCGCGTCGCCGGCCGCCTGCTGCGCCGCGTCCGTGACTTCGCCAGCGCCGACGGGGCGACCTCGATCGACCGCCTCGCCGCCGCCCGCGCCCTCGCCCGGCTGGAGATCGACGAGGCGGGCCTCGACGCCAACGACCGCCGCTTCCTCAAGGCCCTGATCGAGAACTACGGCGGCGGCCCGGTCGGCATGGACACCCTCGCCGCCGCCATCGCCGAGGCCCGCGACGCGGTCGAGGACGTCATCGAACCCTATCTGCTGCAGCAGGGCTTCATCCAGCGCACCCCGCGCGGCCGCATGGCCTGCGCGAGGGCCTACGCCCACCTCGGCCTCACAGAGCCGCCGCGCCCGCCCGCGGCCGGGCAGGGGGCCCTGTTCGAATAAGGCCGGCTACTGCGCCGTCGGGACCAGCCGGAAATTGATCGCCTGGATCGTCGCCGGTTCGGTCGGCGCCAGCAGCAGCCGGCCGTCGATCTGCCCCTTGTCGCAGCTCCAGCGGAAGGTCCCCGACAGGGCGCCCGTCGGCGTCAGCGGCGCATCCGTCGCGCAGGCGCCGACCTCGGCCTTCATCCGGGTCAGGGCGATCCGCCAGTTGTCCGCAGAACGGTCCATCAGGAAATTCATCGCCAGCCGGTCCTCGGCCCCGGCCACCGCCCCCGCCGCCCAGATCCGGCCGACGTCGGCGTAACGCTCCGACAGAACGGCGCTGGCGGGGATCGTCCGGACCGGCGCCGCGCCGGCGCGGACCCAGGTCGAGGCGGCCTCGATCAGCGCTCCCGACGGTCCGGCGTAGGTCCGGTTGGCGAAGGCGAACAGCCCCAGGCCTCGCTCGGGCATCAGGATCATGTAGGAGCCGTAGCCCGGATAGCCGCCGCCGTGCGCCAGATAAACGCCCAGCTCGCAGTCGACATTGGCCTGCAGCCCCATGCCGTAGGCGCTGGAGCCGGCGCAGGCCTGTCCGTCGGCGCCTGTGCGGCTGCGCGGCGCGGCGAAGTTCGACCCCTGGGCCATTTCGCGCACGGTGGCGCGGCGGACGGGGCCGGTCTCGGGGCCGTCCCCGGCGGGCCAGGCGGACAGCAGGAAGGCGATCCAGCGGGCGTAGTCCTCCGCGCTCGTCTGCACCCCGCCCATCGAGCCGAACACGCCGTGCTTCATGTCCGGTTCCCGCGACCAGGCGTCATTCTCCCAGCGATAGCCGAGGGCGCGCCGATCCTGGGGCGAGGCGAAGACGTCGTAGCCGCTGGAGGTCATGCCGAGGGGCCGCATGATCTCGGCCTCGATATAGTCGCTGTACGGCCGGCCCGAGACATTGGTGACGATCCGGCCAAGCAGGGCGTAGCCGAAGTTCGAATATTCGAAGGCCGTCTGCGGTGCGCGGGTGAAGGGCACGCCCCGCTCGAGCATCTGCGTGAACTCGGCCTCGGTCATGACCTGCTGACGGTCCCCCCACGGGTCGTCCGTGACGAAGCCGGCGGTGTGGTTCAACAGGTCACGAACCCGGATGCGCGGCGAGTCCGCGGTCGGATAGGCCCAGTTCGCCATTTCCGGCACATAGGTCTCGGCCAGGGCGTCCAGCGACAGCCGGCCCTCGTCGCGCAGCTTCAGGATCGCCAGACCCGTGAAGGCCTTGGACATGGAGGCGATGCGGAACAGGGTGTCGGGCGTCACCGCGGGTCCGTCCACCGTTCGGACGCCGGTCATGCGCAGGTGGATGATCTCGCCATCCTGGACGATCCCGTACACCAGCCCCGGCGCGTGAGTGGTCGCCTGCCAGCGATCGAAGGCGGCGTCGATGACGGCGATCGCTTCCTCGCGGCCGGCCGGCGCCGCCGCGACGGGGACGGGCGTCTGCCCCTGCGCCGACAGCGGGGCCGCCATCCCCATGACCAGAGCCGCTGTGGCCAGAACGCCGTATCGCATGATCCCCTCCCGGATTGTGAGCCAAGACCTAGCAGTCCGTCGGACAACGGCCAATCGGCCGCCTCTTCACCCCGCCCGCGAACCCCGTCATGCTTCCCCCGAACGGAGGCCGCATGACGCCACGCAGGATCAGGGTCGAACGGTTGATCGCGCTGCTGGGCGCCGCGGTGCTGATCCTCGGCGTCCTGCTGCTCTGGCTGGTCACCCGCGACGGCGGTCTCGGCGGCGGCGAGCCCTCGGCCGAGGACCGCGCCCGCGCCCAGTTGCACGAGCACATCGGCCCCGGCGCCGTGGTGCGCTATACCGAGACCGGCCGCCGGCGCGCCGTCTGCGGCTATGTCTCGAACGGCGGCGATCCGGTCATCTTCATTTCCCGCCCCAATCGCATCCTGCTGGAGACCGATCCGCTGAAGGCCGAGTTCGACGACATGCTCCGCGATGTCTGCCCCGGTTTCCTGACCCGCGCCCCGGGACCGGGGGGAGGCTCCCGCCCATGACCGACCGTCCCACCGCCGGCCGTTTCGAGGGCCGCGAGCATCGCCTGCCGGTCCGCGTCTACTACGAGGACACCGACTTCACCGGCCTGGTCTACCACGGCAACTATGTCCGCTATCTCGAGCGCGGCCGGTCAGACTGCCTGCGCCTGATGGGCATCGGCCACGCCGAATTGCTGGACGGGGACCAGCCGATGGCCTTCGTCGTCTCGAAGCTGCAGCTGACCTTCCTCAAGCCCGCGCGCATCGATGAGGAACTGGTCGTCCGCACCTTCTACGATACGATCAAGGGACCGCGCCTGCTGATCTCCCAGATCATCTCGCGCGGCGACGACGACCTGTGCCGCGCCGAGGTCGAGGTGGTCTGCATCCACATGGACGGCCGTCCGCGGCGCCCGACGAAGCAGCTGATCGAGAAGGTCACGCCCTGGCTGGCCGCCTGAAGCTTGACCATTCACGCACCTGTCAGACGTCGTCGGGTGACGAAGCGGCCACACCCCGCTAGACCCGGCTGAAATCGCCATACATCCGCCACGCCGGTCCGGTGCACAGGACACACGGACGAAAGAGGACGACCGAATGACCATCGCCGCCGACGCATCGATGATGCTGAACCCCGTGGCCCTGTTCATGGAGGCCGATCCGGTCGTGAAGGCGGTCATGATCGGCCTGGTGGTGGCCTCGCTGTGGTCGTGGGCCGTGATCATAGACAAGGGCGTGCGCTTCGCCTCGCTCAACCGCCAGGCCACGGCGTTCGAAAAGGCCGTCGGCTCGGGCCGTTCGCTCGAGGACATCGCCGCCCAGGCCGGGCCGGAACCGGTCCATCCGCTGCCCCGGATGCTGGTGGTCGCCCTGGCCGACTGGCGCGAGGCGCGCACCCGCGGCCCGCTGACCGAGAGTCAGGGCAATATGCTGATGTCCCGCATCGACCGGGCGCTCGACAGCCTGATCGCCCGCGAGGGCCAGCGCATCGAGAACGGCCTCGGCGTGCTTTCGGTGGTGGCCACCTCCTCGCCCTTCATCGGCCTGTTCGGCACCGTCTGGGGCATCATGAACGCCTTCGGGGCCATCGCCGCCTCGGGCAACACCAACCTGGCCACCGTGGCCCCGGCCATTTCCGAGGCCCTGTTCGCCACGGCCCTGGGCCTCGCCGCCGCCATTCCGGCCTACATGGCCTACAACGCCTTCTCGATCGACGCGGGCAAGTTCACCGGCCGGCTTGAGAGCTTCGCCGACGATCTGCAGGCCGCCGTGGCCCGTCGTCTCGGCGCCCCGACCAACCCGTCGCCGGCGGCCGACCGCGCCCGTCGGGAGTTCTGAGCATGGCGATGGGCGGAGGCGGCGGCGCGGGCGGACACGTCCGGGGCCGCAGACGGGCCCGCAAACGGCCCCTGAGCGAGATCAACGTCACCCCGCTGGTCGACGTCATGCTGGTGCTGCTGATCATCTTCATGATCTCGGCCCCGCTGCT
>CAZGPS010000194.1:0-5796 GCA_964527675.1 uncultured Brevundimonas sp.
CCTTCACCGGCCAGCGCGAAAACGACGCCTCGGCCATCGCCGCCTATTTCGCGCCGCTGAACGTCTGGCTGACCGAACAGAACCGCGGCAAGGATTGCGGCTGGGAGTCGTGATCCGGGGGCGCCGGCAGTTCGTCCGCCGTTAACGTTCGCTGTTGGCGCTTCTCTTAACCGACTTGCGTCACAGTCCACAGGATGACGCGGGCGGAATGCGCCCCGGCGGTACGGCGGCTGGGACGGCGATGGGGTTGAAGACCTGGATTGACGGTGTTGGCGGCGGCGCGCTGAACCTCGCGCGGCGTCTGGCCGGCGATGTGCGCGGCAATGTCGCCATGCTGTTCGGACTCAGCCTGCCTGTGCTGATCCTCATGACCTTCGGCGGGGTCGACATCCACCGGATGTCGACGGTCAGGGTCAATCTCCAGGACGCCCTCGACGCCGCGACCCTGGCCGCCGCCCGATCGCCGTACACCCAGAACGCCGACCTCCAGCGCGTCGGTCTCGCCGCCTTGAAGGCCAATCTGCAGGCCTATCCCCACGTCACCCTCCAGGAGGACAAGACCCACTTCGTCCTCAGCGGCGACGAGGTCGTCGTCGCGGACGCCAAGGTCCTGGTGAAGACCCTCGTCGCCAACATCTTCCTGCCGCCCTACGGCCAGATGATGGACGACTACATGCCGGTGGGCAGTCATTCCGAAGTCGACCGCTCGTCCCGCAACATCGAGGTGGCGCTGGTGCTGGACGTCACCGGCTCCATGGCGGGGCAGCGTATCACCGACCTCAAGAAGGCGGCCAAGGAGCTGGTCGACATCATCGTCCAGCCGGTCCAGACACCCTACTATTCCAAGCTGGCGCTGGTGCCCTATTCGATGGGCGTCAATGTCGGCTCCAACGCCGGCGTCCTCCGCGGCCCCGCGACCGGCTCGACTGGCGTCACCGGCGCTGTGATGAATCTGACCGGAACCGCCAGGAGCATCACCGGGGCGACCAAGGGCAATCCCGTGGTCATCACGGCGGCGAGCCACGGCTTCAGCAACAATGATATCGTCTGGATCTCCGGCGCCACCGGCATGACCCAGCTCAACAACAAACCCTATCGGGTCCGTAACAAGAAGGATAACAGCTTCGAGCTCTACACGGTCGCCGGGTACAGCGTCAGTGGATCTTCCTATGGAACCTATAGCGGCAACGCCAAGGTTCAGCGGTGCCAGGACAATGACTGTTCCATCACCATCACGTCCAACAACCATGGTCTGGCGAACAACGACTACGTCTACTTCACCGACGTCGGCGGGATGCGCGACGCGAACAACACCAGCGTCGTCAACACCAAGACCTTCCTGGTCGGCAATGTGACGACCAACACCTTCACCATCGAACCGCCGGACGGCGTCGGGGTCACCCCCTACACTTCGGGCGGACAGGCCTGGTGCGCCCAGCCGGGCTGCACCTGGTACGCCTTCGAGAATATGTATGGCGATCTCCAGACGCACCGGATCAGCGACTGCGTGACCGAGCGCACCGGGGGCGACGCCTATACCGACGCCGCGCCCTCCGTCAGCCGGGTCGGCCGCAACTATCCCGGCGCGTCCAATCCCTGCCTCAACGCGCCCATCCAGCCCCTGTCCAGCAACAAGGCCGCGCTGAAGACCAGCATCGACAGCTACGCCGTTCAGGGCTCGACCGCCGGCCAGATCGGCATCGGTTGGGGCTGGTACATGGTCTCGCCCAACTTCAACTACCTCTGGCCCTCGAACGGGGCGGCGACCTACAACACGGCCAGGACGCTCAAGGCCGTGATCATCATGACGGACGGAGAGTTCAACACCCCCTATTGCCGGGGCGTGATCTCGCGCGACGCCGGCTCCGGTTCAGGCAACAATTCCGAAAAAATCGACTGCGCCGCCGAGAACGGAAATCCGTTCAACCAGGGCAGGGCGATGTGCGCGGCGATGAAGTCGCGGGGCGTTCTGGTCTACACCGTCGGCTTCCAGATCGCCGCCGGCGGTGACGCGGCCAGCATGCTGGCGGCCTGCGCCTCGACCCCCGCCAACTTCTATCTGCCGGCGAGCGGCGGCGATCTGTCCGCGGCCTTCGCCGCCATCGGTCGTGACATCACCCAGCTTCGGATATCGAAATAGCCGGCTGCGGACCGGGCGCGGCTCCGCCGAACTGCCATGCGCCCTTGCCGGCGCTCCGCGCTCGAGGTGACTGCGCCCGCCCTCAAATGAGCCGGATTTCCCTCAACCGCTCGGTCAGGAAGTCCTCGGCCATGATCGCCTTGCCGACGTAGCGGTCCGGGTTGTCCGACGTCACCGTCGACGGCAGGCTCTCGATCACGAAGTCCGGATTGAAATGAAGGAAGAAGGGGGTCGAATAGCGGGCGAAGCCGCGTCGCTCCGGGGCCGGATTGACCACCCGGTGGGTGGTCGAGGGCAGAACGTGGTTGGTCAGCCGCTGCAGCATGTCGCCGATGTTGACCACCAGGGCGTTCGGCGGCGGCGCGATATCGATCCACTGGCCACCCGCATCCTTCAGTTGCAGGCCCGCCTCCTCGGCGCCGAGCAGCAGGGTGATGACGTTGATGTCCTCATGCGCTCCGGCCCGCACGCCGGGCGCATCGGCCGGCACCGGCGGGTAGTGCAGCATGCGCAGGATGCTGTTGCCCAGATCGACCTTGTCCTCGAAGAAATCGTCGCCCAGTTCGAGATAGCGGGCGATGGCGCGCAGGATCCGGCGGCCCAGTTCGTCCATGGCCGTGAACATGCCGTACAGATGCTGACGGAAGCCCTCGACCTCGGTCGGCCAGACATTGTCGCGCATGTACCGGCGATAGGGATGACCCTCGGGCAGTTCGCGCCCGACGTGCCAGAACTCCTTCAGATCGACCGCCGCCGCGCCCTTGGCCGCCTCGATCCCGAAGGGGGTCAGCCCCCGCGCGCCGCCGGTCCCGGGCTGGTGGTATTTGCGTTTCACGGCCTCGGGCAGGGCGAAAAAGGCCTTGGCGTCGTCGAGGGCCGCGTCGATCACTGTTCCGTCCAGACCATGATCCGCGATGACCGCGAAGCCATATCGTTTGAAGGAGGTCCCGAGCTTGTCGGCGAAGGCCTGGAAGTCGCGATCGTAGAGCGCCATCGAAACCGGTTCGATGGCGGGGGCGGCGGAGCTCGGGCTGTCACCCATGGCGGGACCTCAACTGGACGTTCGGGCGTTTCCAATACGCCCTGCGAGCCGATCTTGGCAAAGCGAGGGCGCCGGCGATCCGCCTTGATGAATCCCCTCCCGCCCGTCGTTCACCCGGGGTACAGGTGGGAACCTTGACTGTAAGGCCGCGTTCCGCCGTCAACCAAGGAACTGGAAGGACCATTCCGCCATGCACGCCAAACTCATCCTCACCGGCATCAGTGTCGCCGCCCTGCTGGGGGCCTGCACCACCACCGACCCCTACAGCTCGGAGCCCCGCCGCAACAACACCGGCACCGGGGTCATCGCCGGCGCCCTCGGCGGAGCCCTGCTGGGCTATCTGACCAACACCTCGAACTCCGAGGAAGGCCGCAAGAACGCCCTCATCGGCGCCGGCATCGGCGCCTTGGGCGGCGGCGCTGTCGGCGCCTATATGGACCGCCAGCAACGCGAGCTGGAAGCCGAACTGTCCGGCTCGGGCGTCGGCGTGGCCCGCCAGGGCGACAACCTGGTCCTGCGTATGCCGTCGGATGTGACCTTCGCCTCCAACCAGTCGTCCATCAATCCCGGCTTCTACGGCACCCTCGATGACGTCGCCGCCGTGCTGAACCGCTATGACCAATCGGTCGTCGACATCGTCGGCCACGCCGATTCCGACGGCGCCGACGACTACAATCTGAATCTGTCGCGCCAGCGGGCCTCTTCGGTGGCGCAGTATCTGGTCGGCCGCAATGTTCTGGCCGATCGCCTCTATGTCGACGGTCGCGGCGAAAGCCAGCCCGTGGCCAGCAACGCCACGGCCGCCGGCAAGGCCCAGAACCGGCGCGTCGAGATCATGATCCGCCCGTTCCGCGGCTAGGGCGCTCAACCAGGCCCGCGCCGCGCGCGGATCGATAGCGCGCGAATGAGAAAGGCGGAGCTCCGGCTCCGCCTTTTTTGTGGCCGGACACTGTTCCGTGACTTGCGGCGAGGGGGCGCAGGTGCTGGATAACAAACAGGGTTTCGATTCGGGGTGAACGCGTGCGGCCGGACCATGAAATCGTCGACGGGATCAGGCTGGGCGCGATCGCGCTCGTGTCGGCGGTGGTGACGGCGATGCTCGTGATCGGCGCGGGCCGGACCCTGCTGCCGCAGCCGGAAGCCCAGGCCAGGAGCCAGCCGGCGCTGATTCAGGCGTCCCTGCCCTAGGCGCGGCCGATCGAGGCGTAGCGGAAGCCGCGCGCCCGCATGTCCTCGGGCCGATAGACGTTGCGCAGATCGACCATCACCGGCTGTCGCAGCAGCAGCTTGACCCGGTTCAGGTCCAGAGCCCGGAACTGGTCCCATTCGGTCAGGATCACGACCACGTCCGCGCCCTCGACGGCCTCATAGGGCCCGTCCTTGAACACCACCCCCGGCAGCAGCTGGGCGGCCTCCTTCATACCTTCGGGGTCGAAGGCCTGGACCTTGGCCCCCATGGCGATCAGGGCGGGAGCCACATCCAGCGACGGCGCGTCGCGCATGTCGTCGGTGTTCGGCTTGAAGGTCAGGCCCAGCAGGGCGACGGTCTTGCCCTCAAGTTCGCCGTCCAGCGCCGCGGCCACCTTGCCGGCCATGGCCTTCTTGCGCGCGTCATTGACCTCGACCGTAGTCTCGATCAGCCGCACCGGAGAGCCGGCGTCGACCGCCGTGCGCACCAGGGCGAGGGTGTCCTTGGGAAAGCAGGAGCCGCCATAGCCGGGACCGGCGTGGAGGAATTTGGATCCGATGCGGTTGTCCAGGCCGATGCCGCGCGCGACCTGCTGCACATCAGCTCCGACCTTCTCGCAGAGGTCCGCGATCTCGTTGATGAAGGTGATCTTCATGGCGAGGAAGGCGTTGGCCGCGTATTTGATCAGCTCGGAGGTGCGTCGGCCGGTGAACAGGATGGGCGTCTCGTTCAGGTTGAGGGGGCGGTAGAGCTCGCGCATCACCGCCTGGGCCCGCAGATCCTCGGCGCCGACGACGATGCGGTCTGGTCGCTTGAAGTCCTCGATAGCCGCGCCTTCGCGCAGGAATTCGGGATTGGAGACCACGGCGAAGTCGGCGTCAGGACGTCGGGCGCGGATGATGGCCTCGATCTCGTCGCCGGTTCCGACCGGGACGGTCGATTTGGTGACGATGACCGTGAAGCCTTCGATCAGGCCGGCGATCTCCTCGGCGGCGGCATGGACGTAGGACAGGTCGGCGTGACCGTCACCGCGACGGGAGGGGGTTCCCACAGCGATGAAGACCGCATCTGCGGTGCGGATGGCCTCGGCGCCCTCAAGGGCGAATGACAGGCGGCCGTCGCGGACATTGGCGGCGACCAGATCATCCAGCCCCGGTTCGAAGATAGGGATCTCTCCCCGCTCCAGCCGCGCGATCTTGGACGGATCCTTGTCGACGCAAGTCACCTCATGGCCGAAGTCGGCGAAGCACGCCCCTGAGACCAGGCCCACATAGCCGGTTCCGATCATTGCCACGCGCATGGAGGTTCGCTCTCTTCGACAGGGGTCGGGAGATAGCGGTCGCTCCGGGCTTTGACCACCCCGCTCTGCTCCGGACCCGTCAAGACAAAACCGCCGGCCCCGTGAGGGACCGGCGGCTCTGGTCT
>CAZGPS010000195.1:0-5768 GCA_964527675.1 uncultured Brevundimonas sp.
GTGGGCGGCGGAGCCGTCCGGATGAGGGGGCTGCCGGCCTGCGGCTCGCTGCGAACCTTTGGCCGGCGCGGCGGCGGAACCATCACCCTCATCCGTCTCGCTTCGCGAGCCACCTTCTCCCCTCGAGGGAGAAGGAAAACTGATGAGAATCCTCCTCACCAATGACGACGGCATCGAGGCCGAGGGGCTGGAGGCGCTGGAGCGGATCGCGCGGACGCTGTCGGACGACATCTGGATCGTCGCGCCGCAGGTCGAGCAGTCGGGCAAGGGGCGGGGGATCACCCTGACCGAGCCGCTGCGGGTCAATACGCTGGGCCCGAAGCGGTTCGCGGTGACCGGGACGCCGACAGACTGCGTCGTGCTGGCCGTCAACGACCTGATGCCGGAGCGGCCCGATCTGGTGCTGTCGGGGGTCAACCGCGGGCATAATGTCGGCGAGGACTGCTCCTATTCGGGGACGGTGGCGGGGGCGCTGCAGGGGATGGCCTTCGGCATCCGTTCGATCGCCCTGAGCCAGTCGCTGGAGCGGTTCCATGACGACGTCGTGGCCCACTGGGAGACGTCCGAGGCCTATGCGCCCGCGATCATCAGCCGGCTGCTGGCCCAGAAATGGCAGGACGGGGTGGTGATGAACCTGAACTTCCCCAACCGGCCGCCCGAGGCGGTGACCGAGATCGAGGTGACGCGGCAGGGCTTCCGCGACCTGGGCGAAATGCACGCGGTGCGGCGCACCGATCTGAGGGGGCGGGACTATTACTGGATGAGCTTTCGCGGGACGCGGCAGGACCATCCGGCGGGGACCGACCTGCGGGCCATGGACGAGGGCAAGATTTCGGTCACGCCGCTGCACATCGACCTGACGCACAGGCCGAGCGTGCACGATCTGAAGGGCGTGCTGGGCGGGGCGCCGCCGAAGGCGGTGGCGGCGGAATGAGGGGTGTTCCGGCATTCCTTCTCCCCTCGGGGGAGAAGGTGGGCGGCGGAGCCGTCCGGATGAGGGGGCTTTCGGCCGCCCATCGAATGCCGGCCGGTTGTCGGTCGGGTGACGGAAACAGCCCCCTCATCCGTCTCGCTCCGCGAGCCACCTTCTCCCCCGAGGGGAGAAGGAAGTGAAACTCAACGACGATCGCGCCGGGCGGCTGATCCTCGGGCTGCGGCAGCAGGGGGTGACGGAGCCGCGCGTGCTGGAGGCGATGGAGTCGATCGACCGCGCGGTGTTCGTGCACGAGAAATTCCTCGATCAGGCGTGGGAGGACCAGGCCCTGCCGATCGACTGCGCCCAGACCATTTCCCAGCCCTATATCGTCGGCCTGATGACCCAGGCGCTGGACGTGCAGCCGCGCCACCGGGTGCTGGAGATCGGCACCGGCAGCGGCTACCAGGCGGCGGTGCTGAGCCGGCTGGCGCGCTATGTCTATTCCGTCGAGCGGTATCGCAGCCTGCTGACCGAGGCCGAGCGGCGGCTGAAGGAATTGCAGATCGACAATGTCATCACCCGGCACGGCGACGGCGGGCTGGGCTGGCCGGAGCAGGCGCCGTTCGACCGGATCATGGTCACGGCGGCCTCGCCGGGCGAGCCGACGGAACTGCTGCACCAGTTGAAGCCGGGCGGGATTCTGGTCTGCCCGGTGGGACGCAGCTCGGTGCAGCGGCTGCATCGCTATGTCAGCCTCGAGGACGGCTCGTTCCGGCGCGAGAGTCTGGCCGAGGTGCGGTTCGTGCCGCTGGTCGAGGGGACGGCGAAGGAGGGGTGAGGGGACGGGCGTGGGGTGTGGGGCGTGACCCTCCACGACACCCCACCCCCGACACCCCATTCCCTTTTCATTAACCTTCCCGCCCAACTTTGGCGCGGTTTGCGGGGTCTGGTCCGGGTGGGCGGATTCCAGATTCAGGAGCGGGCGAATGATCGGACTCAGGACGGGGTTGAAGGCGCTGGCGGTGCTGGGGGCGATGAGCCTGACCGCGGCCTGCGCGAGCTATCCGGCCGAGCCGCGCTATCCGATCTACGTCGATGGACCGCCGCCCGCGCGCCAGCCGGCCTATCCCGCCCCGCCGGCGCCGAGCGGCGAGGGCGTACGCGGGGCGACCAATCCCGCCTGGGAGGCGCCGCCGCCAGCGACCGCGCCGGTCGGGGAGATCGACGGCGGGGCGCTGGACACGCCCGTCGGGCCGCGTCCCTATCAGCCGGCCGCCGGACCTGCTTCGGAAGGCTTCGCCAGCCCGCCGCCGCCGGCTTCGGGGGCGGCGGTGGCGGCCGGAGCGGCCTATGTGATCCAGCCGGGCGACACCATTTCCGGGATCGGCCGGCGCTTCCAGACGCCGGTGCAGACGCTGATCGATCTGAACGGCCTGGGCCCGCGCGCCGATGTCTCGCCGGGGCAGCGCATCATCCTGCCGGCCCATGCCGTGGATATCGGCGGCGATCCGTATGCGACGGGGCCCTCGCCGGTCGGGGTCTATGTGCCTGAGGCGGGCGTGCCGCCGCCGCCGCCCCCGCCGCCGCCCTCGGGCAATGCGGCGACGCCGCTGCCGTCGCGGGAGCCGGCGGCCACGGCCGGACCGGTCGGGACGCCGCCCGCAGGCTCCACGGTGGCGCTGGACTGGCCGGTGCGGGGCGAGATCCTGCGCCGCTTCGGCCCGGTCGGCATGGGCGAGCGCAACAATGGCGTGAACATCGGCGCGCCGCAGGGGACCGAGGTGCGTGCCGCAGCCGCCGGACGGGTCGGCTATGTCGGCGACGACCTGGCCGGGCAGGGTCTGACGGTGCTGATCGTGCACCGCGACGGCTGGCGCTCGGTCTATGGCCATCTGGGCTCGGCCGTGGTGCGCGACGGCGACGACGTGTCGGCGGGCCAGGCCATCGGCACGGTCGGCACGACCGCCGGCGACGGGCGGCCCTCGATCCATTTCGAGACCTGGCGCATGCGCGGGGACGAACCCACGGCGATCGATCCGCTGAGCGTGTTGCCGCGCTGACGCAAGGCGCGGGGTCGTCGCGGCCCTGCGTTGCAATGTGCGGCGGCGCGCCCTAGGTTCCGCGCCTCATTTTCAAGGGCGCTCCGGGGCCCGTTGCCAGAGAACCATCGATGACTTCGACTGACGGCGGCCTGATGGCCATGTTGATCCAGTTCGCGCCGATCATCCTGATCGGGGTGATGGGCTATCTCCTGCTGGTCCGGCCGCAGATGAAGCAGGCCAAGGCGCATCGCGAACTGGTGGCCGGCCTCAAGCGCAACGACACGGTGGTGCTGTCCAACGGCATGATCGGCAAGGTCACCCGGGTCGAGAACGACGAGGCCATGGTCGAGATCGCCCAGGGCGTGAACGTCCGCGTCGTCAAGGCCATGATCGCCACGGTGCGCGACCGCACCGCCGTGGCCGCCAACGACACCAAGCAAATCTCCAAGGCCTGATCTCGGCGCTCTGAAAGGTCGGGGAAGCCCGCATGGTCCATCTGTCGCGCTGGAAGGTCATCCTTCTCGCCCTGTCGTTCGCGTTCGGCCTGCTGTTCGCCTGGCCGAACATGCTGACCGCCGACCAGCGGGCGGCCCTGCCGGGCTGGGTCCCCAAGAACGGGCTGAGCCTCGGCCTCGATCTGCAAGGCGGGTCGTACCTGCTGCTGGAGGTCGATGTGCCGGCCATGCGCGAAAAGCGCCTGACCAATCTCGGCGAGGACGCCCGCAGCGTGCTGGAGGAGGCCCAGATCGACACAGCGGGCATCGCCCGCGACGGCTCGGGGGTGATGGTGACCCTGGCCGACCCGGCGACGATGGATCGCGCGCTGGCCGCCATGCGGACGCTGATCGCGGGCGGCGGCGGCATCTCCGACCGCACGGTGCAGCGCCAGGGCGAGGATCGCATCCGCTACGTCTTCACCCGGCAGGCCATGGACTCGATGGCCTCCGACGCCGTCAGCCAGTCGATCGAGGTGGTGCGCCGCCGGATCGACAGCCTCGGCACCCGTGAGCCTTCCATCACCCGCCAGGGCGCGGACCGCATCGTGGTCCAGGCCCCGGGCGAGAGCGATCCGGCCCAGCTGGAGCGGGTCCTGGGGCAGACGGCCCAGCTGACCTTCCAGATGGTCGACGTCGAGAGCTCGATCCAGGAGGCCCTGGCCGGCTTCCCGCCGCCGGACGCGGAGATCATCCCGGACGAGAACGGCGTGCCCTATCTGGTCAAGAAGCGGGTGCTGGTGTCGGGCGAGAACCTGACCCGGGCCGAGGTCACCGTCGACCAGAACAACCAGACCGCCATCGGCTTCCGTTTCGACGGCCCCGGCGCGCGTCGCTTCGGCGAGGCGACCGCCGCCAACATCGGCAAGCCGTTCGCCATCATCCTGGACGGCAAGGTGATTTCCGCCCCGAACATCCGCAGCGCCATCACCGGCGGGTCCGGCGTCATCGAGGGCAGCTTCTCGATGCAGGAAGCCGGCGAGATGGTGAACCTGCTGAACGGCGGGGCCTTGCCGGCGCCCCTGAAGGTCGAGGAGCGCCGCACGGTGACCGCCGAACTGGGCGAGGACGCGGTGGCCGCGGGCGCCCTGTCGACCGCCATCGGCGCGGTGATCATCGTCGTCTTCATGCTGGGGGCCTATGGCTTCCTGTTCGGCGGCATCTCGGTCATCGGCCTGCTGCTGAACGGCCTGCTGATCATCGCCGCCATGTCGATGACCGGAGCGACCCTGACCCTGCCCGGCATCGCGGGCCTGGTGCTGACCTTCGCCGTGGCGGTCGACGCCAATGTGCTGATCTATGAGCGGATGCGCGACGAGGCGCGGGCCGGGCGGTCCGTCATCGCCTCGCTGGACGCCGGTTTCAACAAGGCGATGGGCACGATCATCGACGCCAACCTGACGACCCTCGTGGCGGCGCTGATCATGTTCATGTTCGGGGCCGGGCCGGTGCGCGGCTTCGCCTGGACGCTGACCATCGGCGTCTTCACCTCGATGCTGTCGGCCGTTCTGGTCGCGCAGGTCGGACTGGCCTGGTGGCTCAAGCTCGCCAAGCCCAAAAAACTGCCGATCGCGGAGTGATGGCGATGCGTGGATGGCCCCTCATCAAACTGCTGCCGGTCAGGACCAACCTGCGGTTCGTCTCGTTCGCGAAATACGCGGCGGCGCTGTCGACCGCGCTGGTGATCGCGTCGCTGGTCAGCCTGTTCTATCCCGGCCTCAACATGGGCATCGACTTCCGGGGCGGCGCCTCGATGGAGCTGACCAAGTCGGGCGGACAGGTGCTGGACCTGGGCGCCGTGCGTCAGTCGGTGGCCGGCCTCGGCCTCGGCGACGTGGGCGTGCAGGGCATCGACAACGAGAGCACCGCCATCGTGCGCTTCCAGGTGCCCGAGGGCGAGAACCAGACGCTGGTGGTCCAGCGCGTCGAGCAGGCCATATCCTCGGCCATCGGCGAGGTGACCTATTCCGGCGTCAGCGTGGTCGGCTCCAAGGTGTCGAGTGAGCTGTTCGCCTCGGGCCTGATGGCGCTGGGCCTCGCGATCGTGCTGATGTTCGCCTACATCTGGTTCCGCTTCGAGCCGCAGTTCGGCCTCGGCGCCGTCGCCGGTCTGATGCACGACGTCATCCTGGTGTTCGGCCTGATTGTGCTGTTCCGGCTGGAGTTCAGCCTCAACATGGTCGCCGCCATCCTGACCGTCATCGGCTATTCAATGAATGACACCGTCGTCGTGTTCGACCGTCTTCGCGAGAACCTTCGGAAATACAAGACCATGCCCCTGCGCGACGTGATCGACCTGTCGATCAACGAGACGCT
>CAZGPS010000196.1:0-5765 GCA_964527675.1 uncultured Brevundimonas sp.
CCGGCATATCGCCCTGCCGGCCAACGAGAATTTCACCCTCGCCTTCGTCGGCGACAAGCCGTGGTCCGGGTATAATTATTACCAGGGCGGCGCGCAGTCGAAGATCGAGATCAACGCCGACCTCCCCATCTATACCGAGCGGGCGATCGATCTGGGCTGCCACGAGGGCTATCCGGGCCACCACGTCTACAACGCCCTGCTGGAACAGACCTTCGTGCGCGAGCGCGGCTGGGTGGAGATGAGCGTCTATCCGCTGTTCTCGCCGATGTCGTTCGTGGCCGAGGGCAGCGCCAACTACGGCATCGACCTGGCCTTCCCGGGCGACGAGGCGACGGATTTCGAGCGCGAGATGCTGTTCCCCCTGGCCGGCCTCGACCCGTCGACGGCGGAGAAGAAGGCGCAGCTGCAGGCGCTGACCCGCCGGCTGGCGCGGGCTGAATACACCATCGCCGACGCGTATCTGGCGGGCCGCATCGACCGCGACGCGGCCATCGAGCAGCTGATGAAATACAGCCTCGCCGACCGGGCCAGGGCGACGCAACGGCTGCGCTTCATCGACACCTACCGCAGCTACATCATCAACTACGGCCTTGGCCGCGATGTGGTGCAGGCCTGGGTCGAGCGGCAGGGGCCGGACCGCTGGTCAGCGATGCGCACGCTGCTCAGCAGCCAGACCCTGCCCGCCGATATCGACTGACCGCGCCGCCTATTGCGCCAGCATGCCGCCGTCGATCTTGAACTCGGCGCCGGTGACGAATTTGCTCTCGTCCGAGGCGAGGTAGAGGGCGCAATACGCCACGTCGTCGGGCTCGCCGATGCGTTTCAGCGGAATGCCGCGCGCCAGCTTCTCGTGCGCCACGCCCTCGTCGCCGCCGGCCATGGCCACGAACGGGTCGAGAATCGGCGTCTTGATGAAGACCGGGTGCACCGAGTTGCAGCGCACGTTCCAGCCCGCCCTGGCGGCCTCGAGGGCGACGGTCTTGGTGTACATCCAGACGGCGGCCTTGGTGGCGTTATAGGCTCCCATGCCGGGGGCGGCGGCGAGGCCGGCCACCGAACTGATGTTGATGATCGAGGCGGCGCCCGAGGCCCGCAGATGCGGCATGGCGTGTTTGCAGCCGAGCATGATCGACTCGACATTGACCGCCTGGACGCGACGCCAGTTCTCCAGCGTGTCCTGTTCCGCCCAGACCAGCTGGCCGCCGATGCCGGCGTTGTTGATCAGGATCGACAGCCCCCCCATGGCGGCGGCGGCCTGGTCGACCACCGCGACCCAGTCGGACTCGTCGGTGACGTCATGAGCGAAGGCAAAGGCCACGCCGGGGATTTCGGCGTTGATCGCTGCGGCGAGGGCCCGCGCGCCGTCGAGGTTGGTGTCGGTGACGGCGACCCGGGCGCCCTGGCGGGCCAGCATCCACGCCATGGCCTGGCCCAGTCCGCCGGCGGCGCCGGTGATCAGCGCGGCCTTGCCGGCGACCCGGCCGCTCACGCCTTCGCTCCCAGGGCGGCGGCGACCTCGTCTATGAAGCGGGCCATGTCCAGATCGCGCCGCGTCACGCCGCCGGCGTCGTGGGTGGTCAGGACGATGTCGACCCGGTTGTAGACGTTGGACCATTCCGGGTGATGGTCGACCTTGTCGGCCAGCAGGGCCACACGGGTCATGAAGCCGAAGGCGGCGTTGAAGTCGGCGAAGGCCAGCTTCCGTCCGATGGCGGGCCGGTCGCCCTCATGGGCCCGCCACAAGGGCAGGGCCTTCAGCACGTCGTCCACATCCAGCCGCTCAATCATGTCCGCCGTCCTCATTCCGCGCCGATCCCCAAGAGCCGTATCGTGCACGCCGCAAGGCCACAAGACGCCCGTCCCGACGCAGGAACGCTGTTCAAAGCTTGGGCGTTACCAAGCGACGCTGTTCGAACCGGGAGCCCTTGTGATGGACAATTTGTGGATCGCCTCGCTGGACGCAGTCGATCGGAAGCGGATCGAGCCGCACCTGAACGAGCGGCCGTTCAGCCAGGGCCAGATGCTGTACGACGCCGGCGAGGCGGTTGACGAGGTCTGGTTCCCGATGAGCGGCGTGGTCTCCCTGATGACCCTGGTCGATGAGGAGCGGATGATCGAGACGGCCGCCATCGGACGCGAGGGGCTGGTCGGGGTCACCTGCGGGCCCATGAACGCCCGCGCCGCCAGCCGGGCCGTCGCCCAGGTCGACGGCGTGTCGGCCTGCTGTCCCTCGGATGTATTCGCCGGCGCCCTCGAGCAGAGCGAGACGATGCGCACGGCCCTCGCCAAATTCACCGAGAGCCTGTTCGCCCAGATTCAGCAGGCGGCGGCCTGCAACGCCCAGCATCGACTGGACGAGCGGCTGGCGCGCTGGCTTCTGACCATTCACGACCGCGCCGACACGGACCGCGTCGCCCTGACCCAGATGGATATCGCCGGCATGCTGGGGGTGCGCCGGGCCACGGTGTCCGAGGTCGGCTCCGTGCTCGAGGACAAGGGGTTGATCCGGCGCGGGCGCGGCTGGGTCGAGGTGCTGGACCGCGAGGCGCTGGAGGAGGCGTCGTGTGGTTGTTACGCCCTGATGCGCGGCGTGATGAAGGACCTCGGCGTGCCGCGCCCCCGTGCGCCGGTGCATTGACGGCTCCGTGGCGGACCTGCGGCCACGCGGATGGATGACGGCGGCGGCGGGAAACGCTAGACCGCCGGAATGACTGACGCCGCCTCCGATCCCTCCTCCGGCAAGACCTCCTCCTTCGGCTTCCGCGATGTGGACGCGAAGGAGAAGGTGCAACTGGTGCGCGGCGTGTTCGACAGCGTGGCCTCGAACTACGACCTGATGAACGATCTGATGAGCGGGGGCGTGCACCGGCTGTGGAAGGACGCGGCGGCGGCGAAGCTGAACCCGCGGCCGGGCGAGACCATTCTCGACGTGGCCGGCGGGACCGGCGACATGGCGCGGCGCTATTCGAAGATGGCGAGGGCGGCGCAGCAGCGGCGGGGGGGCGAGGACGCCTCGGTCATCGTGCTGGACTACAATGCCGGGATGATCATGGCCGGCGTCCAAAAGGGCGGCGAGCCGGAGATGTCGTGGAGCGTCGGCGACGCCATGGCCCTGCCCCTGCCCGACGCCTCGGTCGACGCCTATTCGATCAGCTTCGGCATTCGCAATGTGGCCGACATCCCGCAGGCCCTGGCCGAGGCGCGGCGGGTGCTCAGGCCGGGCGGACGCTTCCTGTGCCTGGAGTTCTCGCGGCCGACGGCCTCGGCCATTCGCAAGGCCTATGACGCCTGGTCGTTCCACGCCATTCCGCGCATCGGCGGCTGGGTGGCGGGGGATCGGGACAGTTATCAGTACCTCGTCGAGAGCATCCGCCGCTTCCCCGACCAGCCGACCTTCAAGGCCATGATCGAGGACGCAGGCTTCAGCCGGGTGACGGTGACCAATCTGTCGGGCGGCGTGGCCGCGATCCATCACGGGTGGGCGATCTGAGCCGCCGGATCGACCCCGCCACCCCGCCGCCGCCGCCCGCCACCGTGCCCGTGCGGCGGCCGGTGGACGCCAGTTTGCGGCTGCTCAGCTGGGGCTGGGTGCTGGTTCGGCACGACGCTCTCGTGCCCCGCGAGATCACCCCCCTGTTGCCGGTCTGGGTGCGCTGGATCGCCCATCTGCTGCACGCCTTCGCCGGGCGCGAGGGGCGCGAGGGACGGCCGGGCCAGCGGCTGGGCAAGGCGTTCGAGCATCTGGGGCCCGTGGCGATCAAGCTGGGACAGGTGCTGGCGACCCGGGCCGACATCTTCGGCGTCGAGTTCGCGCGGGACCTCGGCCGGCTGAAGGACGCGCTGGAGCCCTTCCCGCTGGATCAGGCGCGGCGCGAGGTCGAGCGTTCGCTGGGCCGGCCGGTCGAGTCCCTGTTCACCGATTTCGGTCCGCCGGTGGGCGCGGCGTCGCTGGCCCAGGCCCATCCGGCCTGGCTGGCCGACGGGCGCAAGGTGGCGGTCAAGGTGCTTCGGCCCGGGGTCGAGCGGCGCGTGGCCCAGGGGCTGGATTCCATGCGGCTGGCGGCGCGGCTGGCGGTGCGGTTCGTGGCCCCGGCGCGGCGGCTGGAGCCCTCGGCCTTCGTCGAGACCATCGCCCGGGCGCTGCAGCTGGAACTGGACATGCGGCTGGAGGCGGCGGCGGCGTCCGAGCTGAAGGACATCATGGACCGGGCCCGCGACCGCGACGGCGGACACATGACGGCGCCGGCCGTGGTCTGGGACGGGGTCGGCAAGCGGGTGCTGACGCTGGAGTGGGCCCCGGGCGTGGCCATGACCGACCCGCTGGCGGCCGAACAGCCGGGGCTGGACCGCAACGCCCTGGCCGACAATGTGGTCCAGGCCTTCCTGACCCAGGCGCTGGACTACGGGACCTTCCACGCCGACCTGCACGAGGGCAATCTGTTCTGCCATGCGCCGGCCGAGCTGACGGCGATCGATTTCGGCATCGTCGGGCGGCTGGGCCCGGCCGAGCGGCGCTATCTGGCCGAGATCCTGTGGGGCTTCCTGAGCCGCGACTACGACCGCATCAGCCGGGTCCATTTCGAGGCCGGCTATGTGCCGCCCGAACATTCGGTCGAGGCCTTCGCCCAGGCCCTGCGCGCGGTCGGCGAGCCGGTCATCGGCAAGGCGGCCTCCCAGGTCTCTATGGGCCGGCTGCTGGGCCAGCTGTTCGAGATCACCGCCCTGTTCGACATGCACCTGCGCCCCGAGCTGATCCTGCTGCAGAAGACCATGGTCTCGGTCGAGGGCGTGGCCAGAAGGCTGAATCCCGACCACGATCTGTGGGCTGCGTCCCAGCCGGTGGTCGAGCGCTGGATCCGGCGCGAGCTGGGGCCCCAGGCCCAGGTGCGGGACGCCTTCGAGGAGGCCCGGGCCACGCTGAAGGCGCTGTCGCGCCAGGTGCAGAACCCGCCCGAGACCCGCACCATCATCGTGCGCGAGACCCGGACCCCGGCGTGGATGATCGTCGGGGTGACCCTGGCGGTGGCGGCCTCGACCGCCGCCCTTGTTCTGTCGCTTTGGCCCGCCATCCTCTGACTTCATTCGGAGACGATCCCATGAAGCCGCTTCTGCTCGCCGCCGCCGTCCTTCTGATCGCGCCCGCCGCCCATGCCCAGGTGGCCGCCGGCGCCCTGCCAAATTCCTTTGACGCGCCAGCCCAGGCGGCGCCGCCCGCTCCCGCCGCGGCCACGGCCGCGGCGGTCCCGGTCAATCCGGCCTCCGAGGAGACTCTGCGCACCATCATCGCCGGCGCCCAGGCGGGAACGGTGGACTATGCGCTGATGACCGACGACCTCGCCGCCAAGGTGCGCGAGCAGGAGGCGACCGTGCTGCCCCTGATCGAGGGCTTCGGGCCGCTGGTTTCGCTGGGCTTCGTGGGCAGCCAGAACGGCGCTGACCTGTTTGGCGCCATCTTCGCCAACGCCGCGACCGAGTGGGTGATCGGCTTCAACGATGAGGGCAAGGTCGCCGCCCTGCTGTTCCGCCCCGCCGAATAGGCGTCAGTCGTCGCCGGCCGGCCGGCCGCGACCGCTCTTGATCGTCGACCGCCGGGTCTTGCCTTCCAGACGGCGTTCCTTCGAGGCGCGGGTCGGTTTCGTCGGCACGCGATAGACCGGCGCCACCGAGGCCTTGTCGACCAGTCCCTGCAGCCGTTCGATGGCGTCGGCGCGGGGGCGCGCCTGGGTCCGACGGCGGCAGGCGGTGATCAGGGTCCCGCCGGCGCG
>CAZGPS010000197.1:0-5749 GCA_964527675.1 uncultured Brevundimonas sp.
ACAGGTTCTGGTTCGGGATGACGATCAGGGTGTCGACGTAGCGCTGCAGCTCGGCGATGCCGGCGTCGGCCAGACGCATGCGGTGACGGCCTTCGAAGGTGAAGGGCTTGGTCACCACGCCGACGGTCAGGATGCCGCGGTCGCGGGCGCATTTGGCGATGACGGGGGCCGCGCCGGTGCCGGTGCCGCCGCCCATGCCGGCGGTGATGAAGACCATGTGGGCGCCGTCCAGGTGCCCGTAGATTTCCTCGGCCGATTCCTCGGCGGCGTTCATCCCGACCTCGGGGTGGGCGCCCGCGCCCAGGCCTTGCGTGATGGTCTCGCCCAGCTGGACGCGGCGGTCGGTCTTGGCGAACGACAGATGCTGCGCATCGGTGTTGGCGACGACGAACTCGACCCCTTCAAGGCCGGCGTCGATCATGTTGTTGACGGCGTTGCCGCCCGCGCCTCCGACGCCGAAGACGACGATCCGGGGCTTCAGTTCGGTGTGTTGCGGACGCACAAGCGAGAGAGACATTCTAATTCCGACCTTAGGTTCCGACCCTGCCCGTCAAGCCCCGATGCGAAATCCCCCACGATTCGCATTGGTTATGAGCGCGTTAAGGAAACACCCTATCTGCTTAAGAGAGTGTTACCGGATACGGTGAGTCGGGGCCGGGGCCACGGGATTCGTTAACCTTCGCCGCAGTTTTCCACTGTGGACAAGGGCGGGGACAACCGCCCGCCCCTCTCCGGCGCTACAGGTTTTCGCGCAGCCAGCCCGCCGCCCGGGCGACCAGTCCGCCCCGGTGCATGCGCGGCGCGTCGGCGGCGGTGATCTGGCGCGACATCAGCTTGCGCGCCGAGACCGCCTCGCGCGGCCCATAGGCGGCGCGCAGCAGCACCCCGGCGGCCGAGCAGAAGGCCGGACCCGAGGCGGCGTCGGCCAGGTGCGGCGCCCGCTGCGGCTTGCCCAGCCGCACCGGCCGGTCGAACACCCGCACCGCCAGCTCGCGCACCCCGTTCAGCTGGCTGGCCCCGCCGGTCAGCACCAGGCCGGCGCCCGGCTCCAGCCCCACGCCCGCATTGCGCAGCCGGTCGCGCAGCAGCTCCAGCGTCTCCTCGACCCGCGGCGCGATCACCGTCTTCAACATGGCGCGCGGCACCACCACCGGACCGGCCGAGGGATCCTCGCCGCGCGGCGGGGCCTCCAGCATCTCGCGATCCTCATTGGCGCTGGCCATGGCCGAGCCGTGCAGCGTCTTCAGCCGCTCGGCCCCGGCCCGCGAGGTCGACAGCCCACGGGCGATATCCGCCGTCACATGGTCGCCGCCGACGTTCAGGCTCTCGATATGCAGCAGCGAACGCCCGCCCCACACCGCCGCCGAGGTCGCGCCGCCGCCCATGTCGATGCAAACGCAGCCCAGATCCATCTCGTCGTCTTCCAGCGCCGCCAGCGACGAGGCCACCGGCGCCGCCACCACGCCCTGCAGGTCGAGGTGGGCCAGCTCCAGACAATGGCTCAGCGCCGTGAAGGCGCTCTCGGCCATCGACACCACCAGCAGGTCCAGCCCCAGCGAATGGCCCTTCATCGAGCGTGGATCGTGCACCCCCCTCGCGCCATCCACCGACCAGGCGATCGGCAGCACATGGATCGGCCGGCGGTTGGGCAGGCGGATCTGGGCCAGGGCCATGGCGATGGCGCGCGCCAGATCGGCGTCGCCGACCGGATTGGCCCCCAGCGAAACCCGGGCCTGGACCCGATGGCTGGCCATCTGGCCGATGGCCGTGGTCACCACCACGCCCGAGACCGGCGAGCCGGCGGCGCGCTCGGCCCGTTCGACGGCGTGGCCGATGGCCTGGGCCGCCTCGTCCATATTGACGATGCCGCCGCCGCGGATGCCGCGCGACTGGACGTGACCCGCCCCCGCCACCCGGATGGTGCGGTCGGCGTGGCGCACGCCGTCGGGCTTCATGATGAAGCAGCCGACCTTGGACTGGCCCAGATCCAGCGCCGCCACGACGGGCGCGCGGCCGGCGGCGGATTTTCCACCATCCACAGACTTGTCCACAAGACGTCCAGCCATACTACAAATCCAGCCCTATGCGTCGCCGGCGGAGGGCCGGACAGCGACCTCCTCGGGCGTCCTCAGATCGATGCGGGCGAACCCGAGCTCCAGCAGCCGCTCGCGCTGGTCCAGCGCATCCAGCTGGATCAGGGCGGCGTCCTGGTCCGTGGCGGGCAACTGGATCAGGCTGCCGTCCTTGAGCCGCAGGTCCCAGCGGCGCTCGTCGACGCGCACCAGCGCCTCCAGACGGGCCATCAGCCGGGGCCGCTGGGCGATCAGCGGCAGCACCTCGGCGGCGGCCTGTTCGGCGCCCTTGCCGACCACCAGCGGCAGGTTCGGATAGCGGCCGGCGTCCGCGCCGCGGATCACCTGGCCATGGCTGTCGATGACCATGTTGCGCCCGCCGGCCTGCCAGATGGCCAGCCGGTCATGTTCGACGACATGGACGATCAGGGTGTTGGGCAGCAGGCGCACGATCCGCGCCTCCTTGACCCAGCCCACCCCCTCGACCCGCTCGCGCACCGCGTTCAGGTCGATCGAGGTCATGGCCTGGCCGCCGTTCAGCTGCACCGCGCGCTGGATGGCGGCGGTCGCCTCGGCGGACTCGCCCTCGATGAACACCCTGTCCAGCTTCAGCCCCATGCCGACGGCCAGACCGTCGACCCCGTCGCTGATCGAGGCGCCGATACGGTCGGCCCGCGCCCCGGTCGCCAGCACGCCGGCCAGCAGCACGACGCCGGCGACGATCGAGATGACGACGGCGCGGGGCGACAGATCGAGGCGGCCGATCGCCGCCAGCTTGCCCGGCGTCGCCGGGGCGTTGCGGGGCGAGCGGCCCCGGCCTCCGCCCTTCGGAGCCGCGGACCGCTTGACGGGCTGTTTCGAACTCTGTCGCCGACCGCCGCGAACTACCGCGGGCATGAGGCGTCCTCCACCATCCACCGGACCAGGTCTTTATATCCCATCCCCGCAAACGCGGCCTGCTCGGGGACGAGCGAGGTCGGCGTCATGCCGGGCTGGGTGTTGACCTCCAGAAGAACGAGAACGTCGTTAAGATCGTCATAACGAAAGTCGGATCGCGACACCCCGCGGCACCCCAGCGCCGCGTGCGCCAGCTCGGATTCGCGCATCGCCGCCTCGAACACCGCCGGCGGCAGATCGGCCGGCAGCTGGTGCACCGAGCCGCCCGGCGCGTATTTGGCTTCGTAGTCGTAGAAGCCCTTCACCGGGGTGATGTCGGTCACCGTCAGGGCGCGCGGGCCGGTGGTCTCGCCGATCACCGCCACGGCCAGCTCCTTGCCGCGGATATAGGGCTCGACCATCACCTGGTCGCCATAGGTCCAGTCGTCGGCGCCGACCTCGGCCTGGGGCGGCGCGCCCTCGGGCACCAGATAGACCCCGACCGAGGAACCCTCGGCGTTGGGCTTGACGATATAGGGCGGCGGAATGACGTGGCGCCGCGCCACCTCATGCCGGTCGAACAGGCCCCCGCCAGGCACCACCACGCCGGCCGCGCGCAGGATCGACTTGGTCTTGTCCTTGTCCATGGTGATGGCCGAGGCCAGCACGCCGGAGTGGGTATAGGGGATCTGCAGCGTCTCGAGGATGCCCTGGACGCAGCCGTCCTCGCCCCATTCGCCATGCAGGGCGTTCAGCACCACATCCGGTTTCAGCGCCGCCAGCACTTGCGCGATGTCGCGCCCCGCGTCGACCCGGCTGACCTTCGCCACCTGCCCCTCCAGGGCGTCGGCGCACTCCTTGCCCGAGCTCAACGACACCTCGCGCTCCGACGACAGCCCGCCCATCAGGACGGCGACGTGCAGGTCTGCGAAGGGGCGGGTCATGCGAAGCTCCGGAACCGTCAACGCAATGCGACGAACGTTCTTAACAGCCGGTCAACCAATCGCGTCCGCCCCGTAAAAAGCCGTCCCCAGCTGATCGGGCCCACCCACTGAAAGCCCTCCCCTCGATGGGGAGGGTTGGGTGGGGTGGACGCACGGTGCTTGTTGGTTAGGGCGGATGGGCTCCGTCGCACAGAAAGTCCGACCGCGCCTCACGCGCCCGGTCCTGAACCCGCCTGCCTCCACCCCATCCCCCGACCCCTTCCCCATCGAGGGGAAGGGGAGATCTAGGGTCGCCCGATCCGCTTGATCTCCCAGTCGAGCTGAACCCCGGTCTTCGCCCGCACATCCGCCCGTACGGCCTCGCCCAGCCCCTCGATATCGGCCGCCGTAGCCTCCCCCGGGTTGATCATGAAATTGGAATGCAGCTCGCTGAACATGGCCCCGCCGCCGGTCGCCGTGAACAGCTTGCCGCGCCAGCCCGCCTCGTCGACCAGCTTCCACGACGAATGTCCGGGCGGGTTCTTGAAGGTCGAACCGCCGGTCTTCTCCCGGATCGGCTGGGTCAGTTCGCGGCGCGCGGTGATCTCGGCGATGCGGGCCGCGACGGCCTCGGGATCGTCGGGCGTCCCGCGATAGGTCGCCTCGATCCAGATGATGTCGGCCGGCGCCTCCGAGTGCCGATAGGTGTAGCCGAAGTCGGCGAGGCTGTAGTCGACCCGCTCCCCCGCCCGCGTCAGCCCCCAGGCCGACACCAGAATGTCCTTCGTCTCCGCGCCATAGCAGCCGGCGTTCATCGTCAGCGCCCCGCCGATGGTCCCCGGAATGCCTGCGTAGAACTCCAGCCCGGCCAGCCCGGCCTTGGCCGAGGCCCGCGCCACCATCGAGTCCAGCGCGCCCGCCCCGGCGGTGATGGTCTCTCCCTCGGTCGTGATCCCGGCGAACGGTCGCCCGGCCAGCCGGATCACCACCCCTTCGACGCCGCCGTCACGGACGATGACGTTCGAGCCGACGCCCAGTACCGTCACCGGGACAGCCGGGTTCAGCGCCTTCAGGAAGTCGGCCAGGTCGTCCGGGTCGGCCGGAATGAACAGCGCATCGGCGGTCCCGCCCACCCGGAACCAGGTGAACGGCCCGAGCGGCTCGTCGCGTAAGAGCTTGCCGCGGGCAGCAGGGAGGGTGACACGCGCGGTCACTTGCCGTCCGTTCCAGCAAAGAAGGCTCTCACAAAGCGGGCTCGCGCGGCATTGCGCTCCGCCTGCCGGGCACCCCACTCGGGGTTAAGCCGGGACATCAGACTGAGCTGAATGCTCCCGATCTCCGCCTGATACTCGACAGCCATCTGTTCGCTCTGGTCCGCTGAGAGCTGCTGAAACACAGCCAGATCTGGGGCGGTGATCGGCGACTCTCCAGCTGATCGAGCCTCCGCCGCCATCCGGTCGGTCACCTCCACAAAAACCCGTTCCATGACAGCTTCTGAATCGGTCTTCTCGATGACGACACTGAGTTCGCCTTTCTCCCGGTAGGCCAGCACGTAGGCCGCGCCCTCCGACAAACTGATGCGCAAGCCGTCTCCATCTGGACCGCCGCAGGCAGGCAGAATTTCAGACCGTGCTTCGATCACGGCGGCAAGCCGATGCATTTCGGCGCAGAATTCAGGCAACGACGGTGTGTCGCTCAACCCAACCCCTCCAACTGCCCCGGCAACGCATAGGCCCACTGCGTAATGTCGCCCGCCCCCAGCAGCACCACCAGATCGCCCGCCTTGGCCTCCGCCGCGATCACGCCGGGCAGGGCCTCGACGCTCTCCAGCGCGTGCACCGACCGGTGCCCGAACCGCCGCACGCACTCGACCAGCGC
>CAZGPS010000198.1:0-5576 GCA_964527675.1 uncultured Brevundimonas sp.
GGGCGACCGGGCCCTGGTCTCGAACTCGCCCGAGCTGTTCCTGACCTTCGATCCCCAAAGTCGCCGGATCGAGACCCGTCCGATCAAGGGCACCCGTCCGCGCGACCCGGACCCTGCCCGGGACGCCGCCCTCGCCGCCGAGCTTCAGGCCAGCGCCAAGGACAGGGCCGAGAATCTGATGATCGTCGACCTGATGCGCAACGATCTGTCCCGCGTGGCCGAACCCGGGTCCGTGGCGGTGGCGCAACTGTTCGGGATCGAGAGCCACCCGACCGTGCACCACCTGGTCTCCACCGTGACCGGGACGGCGCGTTCCGGGACCGGCGTGGCCGGTCTGCTGGCCGCCACCTTCCCCCCGGGGTCGATCACCGGCGCGCCCAAACACCAGGCCATGAAGGTGATCGCCGCCCACGAGCCGCCGCGCGGGCCCTGGTGTGGAAGCCTGTTTCATATCGGCGGAGACGGGAGCCTGACCGCCTCGGTGCTGATCCGGACGGCGTCCTTCGAACGAGCGGATGGGCGCTGGCGCTTCCGAACCCTGGCCGGCGCGGGCATCGTCGCCGACAGCGACCCCGCCTCGGAACTGGCCGAGACCGAGGTCAAGATCCTCGCCTTGCGCGAGGCCCTGATCGGGGCCTGGAGCGGCATTCCCATGGAGCCGGATTCACGGCCTCGGCGGAATCGCGAAGCGATTCCACCTCAACCGATCAAGCTCTAGGTCTTGGGACAGGTCGGGCAGCCGGTCTTGTCGACGGTCCGGGGCCGCAAATAGTAGATGTGAGAGAACCGCGTCAGGCCGGGCATCAGATAGTCCACGGGAGAGTCATAGTCGTAGGTGACCTCCGACACGACCACGCTCTCGCCAGCCGAGACTAGGTCGACCGGCAAGCTCATGGTCGAGCCGACGCCGCGGGGCGCCATGCCGTCAGCGCGGCTCCAGTCCACCGTCGGCACGCCGTTGATATTGGTGACGCTGGACACCCGCTGATGAAGGGTCGTGATCGGAAACGGCTTCATGAGCAGTCCGCCGATGTTGAAGATGTCGTCGAGGGTCGCGGGTGTCACCGTCTCCTCCTGCGCCACCAGGTCGGCGACCATGGCCGAGACGTGTCCCATCCGCTTCTGGGCCATGAAGCCCTGACAGAACTCGGTCATGCCCATGTAGAAGGCGATGAGTATGGGGGCGAGCATGGCGAATTCGATCGCCGACACGCCGCGCTCATCGCCGGTCAGGCGTCGGATGAGGCTGCGCTGCTTCATCCCGCCGGCTCGTTGCGGAAGGCGGTCGTGGCGGTCAGGACAGCGGTGCGGTCGCCCACCTTTGACAGGGCCTGCGACAGGAAGGTGGTCAGCAGGGGATGCTGGTACCAGACCCGCACCAGAATCAGGTCGCCGGGATTGCCATTGGCGTACGTCAGGCCGGCGGGGTTGAAGACCCCTCCAGACACGGGATCGGGCGGCGTCGTCTTGAATTGCGGGATGACCCTGACGTCGATTGTGGCGCTGGTCGCGCAGTCATCCGAAAAGATGCTCATCCGGCTGCACAGCTCGTTCTTGAACTGGGCGGCGGTCATGCCCTGGGCGCTGGCCTGGCCCGTGCGAACCAGCCGGCCGGTATCGATGGCGGCGTTCTCAAGCACAGAATCGAGCGTGAAAACCAGCGCGACTTCCAGGATGGCGAAAATCATGAAGCAAAAAGGTATCGCCACCAGGGCGACCTCAACCGCCCCGGACCCGGCGCGGTTGCGCAGCAAGCCGCGCCCGCCCGGGCGACCCGGGAACGTCCAGCGACGGCGGCGCGGGGTCACGGCGGCGCTACTCGGAGGCGGCGGCTGGGCCGCTGGTCCCGCGCACGGACGGCGAACAGGAGGCGGCGCACGCCATTTCGGTGGCCTGGGCGCCTCGCCAGACGCGCACCCGCCCGGCCCCGTCGCCCGCGGTGACGACGACCTGGCTCTGGAACACGGTGCGACCGATCTGGTCGACCGCGACCACCTCGGTCACGCCGTAGCCCTTGCCGGTGATGTAGAGGGTGTTGGCGTCAACGACGGTGACATCGGCGATTTCCGGATTGCCGACGATGACCGAACCCGCCGGGCCGCTCAGCTGGACGCGTTGGGCCTGATCGATCTCGACGCTGATCCGGGCGGACTGCGCGATGGCGAGACCCGGGCCGGCAAGCAGGGCGAAACCACCGAGGGCGAGGAGCAGGCGATGGGAGCGGATCATGGCGTCGTGTCCATTGAGCGAGCGCGCGCGTGAGCGCGACGGCGAACCTGATCCTGAAACATCAATAAAGGTTGAAACATCACCCGAAGCGCCGGCGATCAACAGGAGTCAGCGCGCCCTGTGGCGGGGCATTCGGCGGGGCGGCCCGGACAAATCAAAGTAAATCTTGCGGTAACCACACCCGGCGACCTGGCCTTAACCCATACAGGCGATAACGACGATGCGTTTTGGGGGTCAAGCGGGCTACCGGCTCCCCCCTCGTTAGTAGCTCGCTTCCTCTTCTGCAAAGGGATCATAATCATGAAGACGTTCATTTCGAAGTTCATGTCCGATGAGTCGGGCGCCACGGCCATCGAGTACGGCCTGATCGCGGCCCTCATCGCCGTCGTCATCATCGCGGCTGTGACGGCCCTCGGAACCAACATCGAGTCCACCTTCAACAAGGTCGCCGCCGAAATGGCCTAAGGGCCACCGACGCTGAGACCAGGCGGGGGCCGGAGCGGAAACGCTCCGGCCCTTTGCTTTTGAGGCGTCAGGCAACGCGGCCTTAAAGGTCGCGGGGCAGTATGGGCGGATGGAAGCCCTGCAACTGCCTTTCCTCGCCATCTTTCCGGCGCTCGCGATCGTCGCGGCGCTGAAGGATCTGACGTCGATGAAGATCCCGAACTGGATCTCCGGCCTGCTGATCCTGGGGTTCTTCCCTGCCGCCCTGCTGCTGGGCCTTCCGCCAATGGCCTTCGCGGCCCATCTGGGCGTCGCTGTCGTCGCCCTGCTGATCGGCATGGGCCTGTTCGCCCTGCGATTCCTTGGCGGCGGGGACGTCAAGCTGATGGCGGCGGCGTGCTTGTGGCTGGGCGTCTCCGGCTCGGGCCTCTTTATCCTGTCGACCGCCGTGGTCGGCGGCGCCTTCTGTCTGCTCCTGCTGCTCGCCCGATCACATCTGCAGCCCTACGCGTCTCGCGGACCGGGATGGCTGGGACGACTCATGGAGCCGAGGGGCGACATTCCCTACGGCGTCGCCATCGCCGCCGGAGCGTTGGTCGCCTGGCCCGCCTCACCCCTGATGGTCGCCTTCCTGGCGGGCTAGCCTTCTTCCCCCGGCGAAAGCGTCGGGCGCACTTAGGCCCGCGTTAACCCGCGCCCGGCATGTTCGTTAACGGTAGGGGGCCGAAGGACCGATACACGGGTCCGGGCGGCCCTGCCGGAGACAGCGGATGAAGCCTGCCCGTATCATCGTGATCTGCGTCGCCGCAGTGGCCGCCATCGGGCTGGCCCTGGTCGTGCGCGCCATGGGATCGCCATCCAGGGAACCGGCCGCCGTGGCCACCGCCGCAGCCGTTCCGGTCCGGCCGATGGCCAAGGTGCTGGTCGCGGCCAAGGACTTGCAGGCTGGCAAGCGGCTCGACGAATCCGACATGGAATGGAAGGACTGGCCCGTCGACGAGGTCAATCCCGTCTTCATAACCGACGGCTCGACTCCCATCCCCGGCGCCGCCGCGGCGCCCGAGAAGGCCGAGGCCAAGCCCGCGGGCGCCGTCGCCGCCGTGACCCGCGCCGCGACCAATCTCGCGACCGGCGGAGCCAAGGCCGACTATGTCGGCTCGGTGGTGCGGGAGCCTATTCTGGCCGGCGAACCCATTGTCATGCGCAAGATCGTTCGCGCCGGCGACAGCGGCTATATGGCCGCCTATCTGGAGCCGGGCATGCGCGCCATGGCCATCCGCGTCACGGTCGAGACCGCCGCCGGCGGCTTCATCCTGCCCGGCGACCGGGTCGATGTGGTGCTGACGCGCGAGACCACCCTGGGGAACATGGGCGTCACCGAGGGCGACCGCGCCAAATTCACCTCGGCCACGGTCATGCAGAACATCAAGGTTCTGGCCATCGACCAGTCGACCCGCGCCGGCGACGACGAGCAGACGGTCATCGGCGCGACCGCGACTCTTGAGGTCTCCCCGCGCGACGCCGAGGCGATGGCCCTGGCCAAGTCCGAGGGCGAGCTGAGCCTGATCCTGCGCTCCTACGCCGACACCGGCGGCCCGTCGGGCCGGGTGGCCGCGGGGCCGCGCCAATCGTCCGCCGTTCGCGTCTATCGCGGCGGCGCTCCAGAAGTGGTGGTGGTCCAATGAATCGCCCTCTGATGCGTCTGGCGGCCGTCGCCCTCACCGGTCTGCTGGTGGCGGCGGCATCGCCCGTTTCGCCGGCTCTGGCCCAGACCCGCGCGGCCGTCTCCATGGGCGCGCAATCCCAGCTGATCAGCCTGCCGCGCGGTTCTTCGATGGCCGTCGACCTGCCGGCGGACGCGCGCGACGTCATAGTGCCGAACCCGCTTGTGGCCGAGGCCATGCTGCACTCGCCGCGCCGGATCACCATCATCGGCCTCGCCCCCGGCGAGACCGACGCCGTGGTGCTGGACAACGCCGGCCGCACCATCCTGTCGCTGCGAATCCGCGTCGACGCCGGCGTGTCAGCGCTTCAGGACACCCTCGGCCGCATCATGCCGGGCGCCAATGTTCGCGCCGAGGCGGTCAATGACAGCGTCATCCTGACCGGCACCGTATTCAGCCCCGGCGAGGCCGATCGCGCCAGCCAGGTCGCCCGCGCCTTCGTCTCCTCGCCGGATAAGGTCATCAATATGATGACCATCGAAGGGTCAGACCAGATCACGGTCCGGGCGCGCATCGTCGAGGTCCAGCGCACGGCGGTGAAGCAACTCGGGTTCGACGCAACCGCCGTGCTCGCCTCCGTCGGCGACGGTCTCAGCCTCACCCAGGCCGCGACATTCGCCATATCGGGCAACCAGTTGGGCGGCGGGGCCCTCAACTATCGCGACTCGGCCGGCGACGGCAGCAGCCTGAACACGTCCCTGCGCGCCTTCGAACGCGCCGGCCTGGTGCGCATCCTGGCCGAACCGAACATCACCACCGCCAACGGCGAGAGCGCTGAATTCCTCGCCGGCGGCGAATTCCCGGTGCCGGTCGGCCAGGAGGTCGATGAAGGCAGCACCAAGGTGACCATCGAATTCAAGCCCTACGGCGTGCGGCTGGCCGTGCGGCCGATCGTTCTGTCGCCGGGGCGGATCTCTCTGCAGCTGTCGACCGAGGTCTCGGAACTGACCTCTCTCGGCGCCTTCACCCTGGGCGGAGGCACGGGCGGCGGGGCGGCCCTGGTCATCCCCGGCCTGAGTGTCCGGCGCGCCTCCAACACCGTCGAACTGCCATCCGGCGGCTCGCTGATGATCGCCGGCCTGCTGCGCGAGGATACGCGCCAGAACATCGACCAACTGCCCGGCCTCGGCGACCTGCCGGTGCTGGGGGCCCTGTTCCGCTCGCGCGACTATCTGTCCG
>CAZGPS010000199.1:0-5559 GCA_964527675.1 uncultured Brevundimonas sp.
CCGGCCGGCCCGCAACTGACCGAGAGCGACGAGGGTCTGGCCCTGAAAGGCTGAAACGGTTCTGGAGCCCTCCCGAAGGCGGCTCTTCAACGTTTCGACCTGTCGGGGGAGCAGAACGATCGGTCGTCCCTGACGAAGCGAGAAGGCGTCTTCGATCGTCACGGCCAGCTCCGGGATGTCGTCCAGGGCGGTCGCGACGGGAAGCAAGCCTTCCGAGGCGGCGTCCCTATGCACCAGATCGGTCAGGAAATCCAGCGTGACGGCGTTTTCCGTCGAGAACGGCCCGACGCGTTCGCGGCGCAGAGCCGAAACATGCCCCTCGGCCCCCAGCATGACCGCCAGGTCCCGCGCCAGCGAGCGGACATAGACGCCCTTGCCCGTGCGCATGGTGATCTCGACGTGATCCGCGTCCGGCGCATCGGTGACCGCCGCCTCGTGAATGGTCACCCGGCGCGAGGCCAGTTCGAACTCGGCCCCCTCTCGGGCCAGGTCATAGGCCCGCTGGCCGTCGACCTTGATGGCCGAGAACTGCGGCGGGACCTGATCGATCTCGCCGACGAAGGCCGGCAAGGCGGCCTTCACCGCCTCGACCGTGGGCCGCACGTCCGATCGCGCCGTGATCTCGCCCTCGCGGTCGAGACTGTCCGTCGAGATCCCCCAGTTGAGGGTGAAGCGATAGACCTTCTGCGCCTCCATCATGAAGGGGACCGTCTTGGTCGCCTCGCCCAGGGCGATCGGCAGGATGCCCGAGGCCAGGGGATCCAGCGTCCCGGCGTGACCGGCCTTCTGGGCGTTGAACAGCCGCCGCACCTTCGACACCGCCTCGGTCGAGCCCATCTCCAACGGCTTGTCGAGGCAGACCCAGCCGTTGACGACCTCGCCGCGCTTCTTGCGCGCCATCAGGCGTCGTCGTCGGGCAGGGGCTTGAAGACATCGGCCTGGACGCGCGGATCGTCCAGCAGCCGGTTAAGCCGCTCGGCCGCCTCGAAGCTGACGTCGTGGCGGAATCGCAGGTCGGGGGTGAAGCGCATGTCGATATGCCGTCCCAGCGCCCCGCGCAGGAATTTGGCGTGGGCGTTCAGCGCCTTGACGATCTCGTCGACATGGCCGCCGACATCGGTCGTATCAACCCCGGCGCCCAGCGGCTCGACGAAACAGGTGGCGTGCTTGAGGTCCGGCGACAGCCGCACCTCGGTGACCGTGACCGACACGCCGGTCAGGGCCGGGTCGCGGATCTCGTTCTCGCGCATCACCTCGACGAGGGCGTGGCGGATCATTTCCGAGGCGCGCAGCTGGCGCTGGCTGACGGTCCCGGCTTTCGGATTGGGTTTGCGGCTGCTCATGACTCTGTCCTCGTCGCCTGCCGGGGCTCGGACCCGGCCTGGAAAAAAGCGAAGGGGCGGGGTCTAGTCTCCGGACGGCGCGCTGTCCAATTCTGCCCGGTCGATCGCCGCCATCAGCTCGGCCGAGACGATGGACCGCGCCGGCCGCACCGGCAGACCCGCGGAATTGAGCACGCCCCCGGTCCAGTGGTTGCACAGGCGGATGATCGAGAAATGCTCGCGGCTGGCGAGGAAGCGGGCGTCGTCCCCGGCTCGGGCGGCGGCGATACGCGGCGCGCCGGCCGACAGGTCCAGCGATCGCTCGATCCGCGCGGCCATGGCCTCGAAGCCGGCCGGGGTGATCCGGAAGCTGCGGCGACGGGCTTTGGCGAAGAGCTCCCGGGGGTCGCGCTGGACCGGATCGAGCATGATCACCGAGGCGTTGCCCGGCCGGAAAAAGGCCCGCACGCCGTCCGGCAGACGGCTCTCCATCGGGCTCTGGTCGACATAGAATTTGGCGTCGCCCCAGCCGATCAGGATCCAGTCCCCGGCCGGCAGGCCCCGCACCGCCCCGGCCAGCGGTCCGCCGCGCGCCTCCAGCGCCGCCCGCGGCACGGCCAGATCGGTGTGGAAGCCGTTGTCGAGCAGATGCAGCTCCACGCCCGCCCCCCCGGGGGCGGCGCGCCACCGGACCGGATCGCCGGGCGCGGTCCAGGTCCACAGGGCGGCAATCAGGCCGACGAAAGCGGCCGCGATCAGGGCGCCGAGGCCGGTCCGCGAACGGTGTCGGAGTCTCATTGGACCGGGAAGCTCCAGACGCCGCACAGGGCCGCGGCCGGGGTGTCGGGCCCGACCGTGCGGGTGCGGAACAGCATCAGCTCGGTGCGGGCCGGGCGGTACAGCAGGGGGGCGGCACCGGCGGGCTCGCCGCCGCACAGGCTCAGCGGCGGGATCGGCCGGCCGCGGGCCGGGGCCACGACCTCGCGCAGCTCGATCTGGGCGTCGGCCGGCGCGCCCAGCCGCGCCGCAAAGGTCCGGCCGGGGGTGAAGCTGTCGCCTCCCCGGGCGATGCGCAGCGGACGGGTCCGGATGGTCTCGCCCGTTCCGAAGCGCAGCTCGGCGCCGGCGACCGTCAGCGATCCGGCGGCGGGAGGCGCGACGCCGGGGGCGGACCCGGTTCCATCCTTCACGACAGCATCGCGCACGGGCGCGGCGGCCGAGGCGGCGCGCCACGCCGTCGTCGTGCGGGCGACCTTCGATCCCAGCTCGCCAAATCCGTCCGCCGCGTTCGAGGACAGGCCGGCGGCCCAGTCGGCCGCCCTGCGCGCAGCGGGCCCGGCCTCCGCCCGCACGGCCTCCACGGCGGCGACCGTATGCTTCTGCTCGATGGCCAGCAGAAACAGCACCAGACAGACGAAGGCCAGCACGCCGGCGAGGCGCTTCATCGCGGTCGGGGAACGGGCCGTGGCGGCGGTCATGGCCTAATCTAGCGAGCGCGGGCGGGCAGGTGAACGCCTATCGCCCGACAGGGGCGCCGGGATCATCCCGGACGCCCGAAGCCGGCGGCATCGCCCACTCCCCGCGCCAGGCGTAGGACAGCTGGACGCAGTGGCGGAAGGTTCCGTCCGACCAGCGGCCGACGGCATGCAGGGTCAGCGGATGACCGAGGCGGACCCGGCCCATCGCCAGCCAGACTTCGTCCGAGCTCGGGCACAGGGCCCGCGACAGGCCGCGGCCATCGCCTTCGGGGGCGATGGCGTAGATCGAGGTTTCCCTCG
This sequence comes from uncultured Brevundimonas sp., assembly GCA_964527675.1. GTDB lineage: Bacteria > Pseudomonadota > Alphaproteobacteria > Caulobacterales > Caulobacteraceae > Brevundimonas. The sequence goes on from CAZGPS010000199.1 coordinate 3,101, forward strand.
CGCTGTCCGGCAGGACGCGGCGCACCGCGTCCGGGCCGCCGCGTCGGATTTCGGCCGAGCCGCGCTGCGAGGTGGAGATGATCCGCCGCACGCTGATGGCCCCGAACAGCCCCCGGTCGGCCTCGAGCGTCACGCCCCGGGTCAGGGCCTGGGTGATCCGGTCAGAGGCGTCAAAGGCCAGATAACGGGTCTCTGCCGCGGCCGGTCCGGCGACGGAGAGCAGGGCGAGACAGGCGATCAGGAAACGGCGCATGGGGGTTGATCTCCGACGGATGCGGCGGAAACGCGGCGCGCCCTTCTCCCTTCCCATGAAGGGAAGGGAGAAACCTACTCCAGCGTGCGCTGGATTTCCTCGACCGTGAAGCACTCGATGTAGTCGCCGGCCTTGATGTCCTGGAAGCCCTGGAAATGCATGCCGCACTCCTGGCCCGACGGGACCTCGTTGACCTCGTCCTTGAAGCGCTTGAGCGTCGTGAGCGTGCCCAGCTCCAGCACCACGACGTCGTCGCGGATGATGCGGACCTTGGCGCCCTTGCGGACCACGCCCTCGGACACCCGGCAACCGGCGATCTTGCCGGTCTTGGAGATGTCGAAGACCTGCAGCACCTGCGCGTTGCCGAGGAAGGTTTCCCGCTGCAGCGGCGCCAGCATGCCCGAGAGCACGCCCTTCATGTCGTCGAGCAGGTCGTAGATGATCGCATAGTAGCGGATCTCGACGCCCTCGCGCTCGGCGAGGTCCTTGGCCTGTTTCGAGGCGCGGACGTTGAAGCCGAGGATCGGCGCCCCGGCCGACTTGGCCAGTTGCACGTCGCTCTCGGTGATGCCGCCGGCGCCCGACATGACGGTGCGGGCGCGGACTTCGTCGTTGCCCATCTTGTCCAGCGAGCTGACGATGGCCTCGGCCGAACCCTGCACATCGGCCTTGATGATGACCGGCAGTTCCGAGACCTTCTTGGACTGGAGCTTGGACATCATGTCGACCAGCGAGACCTGGTTGATGCCGCCCGTGGCCTTCTCGCGCTTGATGCGGGCGCGGTACTCGGTCAGTTCGCGGGCGCGGGCCTCGCTCTCGACCACGGCGAACGGTTCGCCGGGGCTGGGCGCCTCGTCGAGGCCGAGGATCTCGACCGGAACCGAAGGCCCGGCCTCGCTCAGCTGTTCGTTGCGCTCGTTGAGCAGGGCGCGAACCTTGCCCCAGGCCGAGCCGGCGACGACGATGTCGGCGCGCTTCAGGGTGCCGCGCTTGACCAGGACGGTGGCGACCGGGCCGCGGCCCTTGTCCAGCTTGGCCTCGATGACCACGCCTTCCGAGGTGCGTTCCGGATCGGCCTTCAGATCCATCATCTCGGCCTGCACCAGGATGGCCTCTATCAGGCCGTCCAGATTGGTGCGGTTCTTGGCCGAGACCTCGATGATCTGGGTGTCGCCGCCCAGGCTCTCGGCGATGACTTCATACTGCAGCAGCTCGTTGACCACCTTCAGCGCATTGGCGTCCGGCTTGTCGATCTTGTTGACCGCCACGATGATCGGGGCGTTGGCCGCCTTGGCGTGCTGGATGGCCTCGATGGTCTGGGGCATGACGCCGTCGTCGGCGGCCACGACCAGCACCACGATGTCGGTGACGTTGGCGCCGCGCGCCCGCATCGCCGAGAAGGCCGCGTGGCCCGGGGTGTCGAGGAAGGTGACGCGCTGACCGTCGGGCAGTCGCACCTGGTAGGCGCCGATATGCTGGGTGATGCCGCCGGCTTCGCCCGAGGCGACGTCGGTGGTGCGAAGGGCGTCCAGCAGCGAGGTCTTGCCGTGGTCGACGTGGCCCATGATGGCCACCACCGGCGCGCGCGGCGTGACCGCCTCGTCGTCGATGGCGTCGGACAGGAAGCCCGTCTCGACGTCGGATTCCGAAACCCGGCGCACGGCCATGCCGAATTCGTCGGCGACCAGTTCGGCGGTGTCGGTGTCGATGACGTCGGTGATCTTCATCATCAGGCCCTGACGCATCAGGAATTTGATGATGTCGACGCCGCGCACGGCCATCCGGTTGGACAGTTCCTGCACGGTGATGACGTCAGGAATGACGACCTCGCGCGGCCGGTTCGGCGCGTCGGTCGAGCCGCCCTTGCGCTTTTCCTTCTCGCGTTCACGGGCGCGGCGGACCGAGGCCAGCGAACGCATCCGCTCGGCGGCGTCCTCGTCGCCACCGGCCACGGCCTGGATGGTGAGGCGGCCTTCGCGGCGCTTGGGCTCGCCGCGCGTCCGGCTGACGGCCTTGCCGGGTCCGGCGTCCGAGAAGCGTTTGTCGCGATCCTCCTCGACCTTGCTGCCGGCGGGACGGCCGAAGCCGGCGCGGGCCGGACGGGCGACGTCCGGCGTGGTCGGCGGGGCGTTCGGGGTCGGACGACCGCCGGGGCCGGTGCGCGCGCCGCCGGGACGGGCGGTGCCGGGGGCCGGACGCGGGTTCA
>CAZGPS010000200.1:0-5521 GCA_964527675.1 uncultured Brevundimonas sp.
CGCCAGGTTCGGCGAGAGGAGACCGACCCCCTCTTCCTCGGCCGACCGCCACAGGGCCGGCACGACCGTCCGGACCTCCTCCGTCAGCCTCGGTCCGAACAGCGCGACTTCTTCCGCATAGTAGCCGGCGTAGAGCTCGCGCCCTGACAGCGGCCCCAGGAAGGCGATGGCGTCCTGTCCCTCCGACGGATTGACCCGCCAGACGGTGCGCGGCGGCGGTCGCTGCTGCGCCAGGGCAAGGGCGGGAAGCGCGGCGGCGAGCGGCGCGGCGAGGGCGGACATCAGCAGCGAGCGACGGTTCATCGCCCGTGACTAGCCGCTGGCGGCGGTCCCGGATTGTATCGACTTGACCCTGAGACGGCCCGGCGTCAGCCCGGTCAGCGCCGCCACAGCCCGGCTCATATGGGCCTGGTCGAAGAATCCCAGTTCCGCCGCCAGCGCCGCCGGCGGATCGTCGCGCCGCAGCAGCGCCCGCGCCGCCTGCAGGGCCCGCTGTTCGGCCCGGTATCGCCGGGCGCTGACCCCGAACGCCTGCCGGAACCCCCGACTGACCGTCGCCGGCGCCAGGCCCGCGCCCTCCGCCCAGGTCTCCAGCGCCGTATCCGGATCGCGCCGCAGCGCCTCCGCCAGAATGTCGGGCCAGTCGCCAGGCGCCGGGTCCAGTGGCTGGATCGTCTCGCGCAGCAGGACCCCGGCCTGCACGAGGTCCTGCTCCGCCGCCCGCGCCAGCGCGTCGGGGTCCGTCACCACCCCCGCGCCGAACGCGACGTCGCCGGTCAGCGGCAGGTTCAGCACCACCGCCCCGCCGGGCGAGACGGCGTCCATGTGCGATTCCCACGCCCCGTGGATCAGAACCTGCCCCGCCCGGGGCCGGAACCGTCCCCGATCCCCCGCCTCGACATAACCGCCCTCGAGCACCAGCGCCGCATAGGCGCCACCATGCCGGTGCCGTTCCATGTGGCCGCCGGGGGTCAGGGTCTGGAACAGCGGGTGTCGCATCGCCCCAGATGTGCGGGGGCAAGCGGCGCAGGTCCAGTTTCAAACCGGCAATGCGCCCCGCTTGACCACCGTGCGCATGGCCACGCTGGACGATACGCGCGTCACGCCCGGTATCCGCGTCAGCTCGCGCGAATGGACCCGCTCCAGATCGTCGACGTCGCGCACCACCAGCCGCAGCAGATAGTCCGAGCCGCCGGTCATCAGATAGCATTCGACCACCTGCGGCACGGTGGCGATGGCGGTTTCGAAGGCGGTCAGCGACGCCTCCGACTGGGAGGACAGGGTGACGGTGACGAAGACGCTGATCGGCAGGCCGACGGCCCGCTCGTTGATGATGGCGGCGTAGCGGCTGATCACCTCGGCCGCCTCCAGCGCCCGCAGTCGCCGCAGGCAGGCGCTCTCCGACAGGTTCACCGTCTTCGCCAGATCCGCATTGGTCATCCGCCCGTCCGCCTGCAGGGCGCGGAGCATCTTGCGGTCGGTGTCGTCGAGGGCGACAGCAGAAACAGTCTTCACGGCCGGCCCCATTCGCAGATTCTGCGACTTTACGCCATTCACCCGCCGAAAAGAACAGGAACCTGCGCGCGGACCCTCGCTAGATTGCACGGCAGGCGAGGCCGCCGCGGAGCGCGCCCGCACCCCGTCGGAAGAGGAATTCCCATGCGCGTCGGCGTCCCTAAGGAAATCAAGAAGAACGAGCACCGCATCGGCCTGACGCCGACCGCCGTGCGCGAATATGTGGCCCACGGCCACACGGTCTCGATCGAGACCGGAGCGGGCCTCGGGGCCGGCTTCACCGACGCCGACTACAAGAAGGCGGGCGCGAAGATCGTCGCCGACGCCAGGACCATCTTCGCCGACAACGACATGATCGTGAAGGTCAAGGAGCCGCAGAAGGTCGAGTGGGAGATGCTCCGCGAGGACCAGATCCTGTTCACCTACCTGCACCTCGCGCCCGACCCGGAGCAGACGAAGGGCCTGCTGGCCTCGAAATGCGCCGCCATCGCCTATGAGACCGTCACCGACGACCGCAAGGGCCTGCCGCTGCTGGCGCCGATGTCGGAAGTCGCCGGCCGCATCGCCGTCTTCTCGGCCGCCGAGACCCTGCTCAAGCACAACGGCGGCATGGGCCTGCTGTTCTGCGGCGTCCCGGGCGTGGCCCCGGCCCGCGTCCTGGTGCTGGGCGGCGGCGTCGTCGGCCTCAACGCGGCCCGCATGGCCATGGGCCTCGGCGCCGAGGTCGTGGTCCTCGAACGCTCCATCCCGCGCATGGCCTATATCGACGAGGTCACCAACGGCCGCGTCGTCACCCGCTACTCCTCGATCGGCGCGATCGAGGAGGAACTGGTCAAGGCCGACGTCATCATCGGCGCCGTGCTGGTCCCGGGCGCCGAGGCGCCCAAGCTGATCAAGCGCGAACACCTGAAGCAGATGAAGCCCGGCTCGGTGCTGGTCGACGTCGCCATCGATCAGGGTGGTTGTTTCGAGACCTCGAAGGCCACGACCCACGAGGACCCGACCTATGTCATCGACGGCGTGGTCCACTACTGCGTCGCCAACATGCCCGGCGCCGCCCCGCGTACCTCGTCGGAAGCCCTCAACAACGCCACCCTGCCGTTCGGCCTGGCCCTCGCCGACAAGGGCCTCGACGCCCTCAAGACCAATCCGCACCTCGCCCGCGGCCTGAACGTGCTCAAGGGCGAGATCACCTATCCGGCGGTGGCCGAGGCGCTGGATATGCCGTGGAGCGATCCGTACGGGGTTTGGGCGAAGGCCTGAAGCTGAAGAGCAGGGTCTAGGGTCTAGGGTCTAGGGGCTAGATAAGAGGAAGGCTGGTTCACCCTAGCCCCTAGCCCCTAGCCCCTATTCCCTCCCCCGCCTGTAATTCGCCGCGCTTTTCCTACATAAGCCCGCGATGAAGTTCCTCGACCAGGCCAAGATCTATATCCGCTCCGGCAACGGCGGCGCCGGCGCCGTCTCGTTCCGGCGCGAGAAATTCATCCCCAACGGCGGCCCGGACGGCGGCGACGGCGGCAATGGCGGCAATGTCTGGATCACCGCGGTCGAGGGGCTGAACACCCTGATCGACTACCGCTACCAGCAGCATTTCAAGGCCCAGACCGGCGTCCACGGCATGGGCCGCCAGATGCACGGGGCCAAGGGCGAGGACGTCATCCTCAAGGTCCCGGTTGGCACCCAGGTGCTGGACGACGACAAGGAGACCGTGCTGCTCGACATGGACGTGGCCGGCAAGACCGAACTGCTGCTCAAGGGCGGCAACGGCGGCTGGGGCAATGTCCGCTTCAAGGGCCCGTCCAACCAGGCCCCGACCTACGCCAACCCCGGCCAGGAAGGCCAGGAGCGCTGGATCTGGCTGCGGCTCAAACTGATCGCCGACGTCGGCCTCGCCGGCCTGCCCAACGCCGGCAAGTCGACCTTCCTCGCCGCCGCCAGCGCCGCGCGGCCCAAGATCGCCGACTATCCCTACACCACCCTGGTGCCCAACCTCGGCGTGGTCGACCTGTCGGCCACCGAGCGCTTCGTCATCGCCGATATCCCCGGCCTGATCGAGGGGGCGCATGAGGGGGCCGGCATCGGCACCCGCTTCCTCGGCCACGTCGAGCGCTCGGGCTGTCTGATCCACCTGATCGACGGCACCCAGGACGATGTCACCCGCGCCTACCGCATCATCCGCCACGAGCTCGAGGCCTATGGCGCCGGCCTCGCCGACAAGCCCGAGGTCCTGGCGCTGAACAAGATCGACGCCCTGACCCCCGAGGCGCGCGAGGAAAAGGCGGCCGAGCTTGAGGCCGTCGCCGGCCGCCGGCCGATGCTGGTCTCCGGGGTCTCCGGCGAAGGCGTCACCGACCTGCTGCGCGCCGCCTGGACCGAGGTCCGCCGCGATCGCGGCGAGGTCGCCCCCGCCGAGACCGACGAGACCGTGGTGGAGACGCCGGGAGGCTGGGCCCCGTGACCCTTTCCGGCCCGCCCCTCGCCGCGACCACCATCGCCGCCGCCGAACGGATCGTCATCAAGATCGGCTCGTCCCTGCTGGTGGACAGCAAGACCCATGCGGTCGATCTGGTCTGGCTGCGCAGCCTCGCCGCCGACGTCGCCGGCTTCCAGGCGGCCGGCAAACAGGTGCTCATCGTCTCCTCCGGCGCGGTCGCGCTCGGCCGCCGCCGTCTCGGCGCCCGGGCGCGCGGCCCCGGTCTGGAAAAGAAGCAGGCCGCCGCCGCCACCGGCCAGTCAATGCTGATGCACGCCTGGGAGTCGGTGTTCGACCCGCACGGCATCATCTGCGCCCAGATCCTGCTGACCCGCGACGACACCGAGACGCGCCGTCGCTGGCTCAACGCCCGGGCCACGGTCGGCGCCCTGCTCGACATGGGGGCGGTGCCGATCGTCAACGAGAACGACACCATCGTCACCGACCAGATCAAATACGGCGACAACGACCGGCTGGCGGCGCGCGTGGCCCAGATGATAAGCGCCGACCTGCTGATCCTGCTGTCGGACGTCGATGGTCTCTACACCTCCGATCCGCGGAGCGACCCCAGGGCCGAACACATCCCCTGGATCGAGACCCTGACGCCCGAGATCGAGGCCATGGCCACCGGCGCCAACGCCGCGGCCGGGGTCGGCACCGGCGGCATGGCGACCAAGCTGATGGCGGCGCGCATCGCCGCCGAGGCCGGCTGCGCCACCCTGATCGCCCAGGGGCGCACCCGAAAGCGGGTTGTCCCGACGCTGGAGGAAGGCCGCCGCTGCACCCTGATCGCCCCCGCCACCACGGTGAAGGCGGCCTATAAACAGTGGATCGGCGGCTCTCTCGCCACCCGGGGGCGGATCACCATCGACAAGGGCTGCGCCCGCGCCCTGGCGCGCGGAAAGTCGCTGCTGGCCGTCGGGATCACCGCCAGCGAGGGCGATTTCAGCAAGGGCGATCCGGTCGAGATCTTCAATGAGCAGGGCGTCGAGATCGCCCGCGGCCTGTCGCGCTACGACGCCAATGACGTCTCGAAAATCATCGGCGTCCGCTCCGCCGGACTGAAGGCGGCGCTCGGCTACGCCGGCGGCCCGGTGGTGATTCACGCCGACGATCTGGCCCTGCGCGAGACCGCCGCCCCTTGAAACCGCGGGCGTGAGGGCGACCTTAAGGAGATGACCATGACCCAGGACGCCCCCGCCCCGACCGCCGACTCCGCCCTCGAAGCCGACATGACGGCCATGGGCCGCCGCGCCCGCGCCGCCGCCCGCGCCCTCGCCCTGGCCGGGCCCGCGACCCGGACAAAGGCCATCGCCGGCATGGCCTCGGCCCTGCGCGCCCGCGCCGGTCAGGTTCTGGCCGCCAACGCCGCCGATCTGGAAGACGCCCGCGCCAAGGGCATGGCCGCTGCCATGATGGATCGTCTCGCGCTCGACCCGAAACGGCTGGACGGCGTCATCGCCGCCCTCGAATCGATCGCCGCCATCCCCGACCCGGTCGGGGACGAGACGGCCCGCTGGACCCCCGAGAACG
>CAZGPS010000201.1:0-5478 GCA_964527675.1 uncultured Brevundimonas sp.
GCCGCTGCTGGCGGCGCGGGCCCTGGCGGCGCCGAAGGGCAAGAAGGCGCCGGCCGCGAAGAAGCCCGCGGCGGCGAAGAAGCCCGCCGCCAAGAAGGCGGCGCCGAAGAAGGCGCCGACGAAGAAGCCGGCCGCGAAGAAGACGACCGCGACCTAGGGTTTGAGCAGCCGGTCCCGGGCGGCGTTGAGGCGGGAGGCGAGGCCTTCCGTGCCGCCCTGGTCCGGGTGGGCGCGGGCCATCAGCCGCTTCCAGGCGGTGTTGATCTCCTGCCGGGTGGCGTCGGCCGGGACGCCCAGCAACGAGCGGGCCTCGGCGGCGGTGATGGCCTCGGTGCGCGGGCCGACCGTCCGCTGACGCGACGAGAGGGTCAGCCAGCCCCCCGCCCCGGCGAGGGCGGCGGCGGGCAGCCAGGCGCCGCGCGCGGCCAGCAGCACGGCGCCGGCGATCAGCACGGCGCTGAACAGGGTGGCGGTGATCCGCCAGTGGCCGCGGCCGCGCCGCTCGGTCTGACGGCCCAGTCGAACCAGCGCCCAGACGGCGATGGCCGCCAGCGCCAGCCAGACGAGGCTCAAAACCTCACGCCGCTTCGTCCAGCGGGGCGTCGAGCGAGCCGCCGTCGAGCCCGAGCGCCTGCATCAGATTGCGCAACTCCTGCCGCGCCGCGACATGGGCCAGGGACACCGCCACCGGGCGAACGTCGTTGGACAGGTCGGCGACGGTCAGGCCGAAGGGGAAGAGCTCGCGATAGATGACGCGGTCCCGCAGGCCGGGACCGATGCGGAAGCCGACGCGGCGGGCCAGCTTCTCCATCCGCTCTTCCAGACGCTGACGGTTGCGGGCGGCCGCCACGGCCATGCGGTTGACGACCACGATCCAGTCGATCTGGGCGTGGCGCCCCTGGGTGACGGCGCGGTGCTTGCGCGCCTCCCAGACGCTTTCAGAATAGATCGACGGCTTGAGCAGATCGAGGGTGACCGGGTCGATCTGGCCCAGCAGGTCGAAGTCGACGAAGCTGTCGTTCATCGGGGTGACGATCTGGTCGGCGAGGCCGTGGGCGGTGCGCGACAGCAGGGTGTCGCCGCCCGGGGTGTCGATCAGGATGACCTCGGCCTTGGCGCGGGCCTCGGCGAAGGCGGCGTTGAAACGGGCCAACTGTTCGGCCTCGTCGGCCCGGGCCAGGGCCTTGCCGTCGCCCATGTCAGGCTCGAACGGCATCGGCAGGGTCTGGTGGTTGCCGGCCATCCAGGCGGCGCGGTTGGCGAAGAATTTGGCCATCGAGCGCTGACGCAGGTCGAGGTCGAGGATGGCGACCGTCTTGCCTGCATGCAGCAGGCCGCAGGCGATGTGGATGGCGAGGGTGGACTTGCCCGCCCCGCCCTTTTCGTTGCCGACGACGATGACCGTGGGGTCAGCCATGAACTCTCGATGCTCCGCCGGCCGCCGACTCGATGCGCGGCCCGTGAACCACAGAATCGCCGGGCGCGGCCGCGCCGTCAACGAGCGACGGTCAACGGCCTGTGGATGCGAAGACGTCTAGGCCGTGCGATGGCACCACGGATCGTCGACGCCGGCCGCGGCGCAGATAGCGGCGGCCCCGGCTGCAGGCGTGCGAACCTTGAGCCGGGTGAGCCGGCGACCCCCGACCTCGACGCCCTCGAATACCGGCGTCAGGCCGTTGAGGGCCCAGGCCGCACCGCCCGATTTAAGACGGCTCCAGGCGGCCTCGGCCGCGGCCTGGCTGGAATAGGCGCCGATCTGGACCAGCCCGCCGGCGCGAGGCGCGGCGATCGTGGTCGCAGCCTTCGCCGGGCGCAGGCCGGTCTGGACGACGGCGCTGTCGATGCGGGCGGAGACGTTCCGCACCATGGCCTCGGCCACGACGGGAGCCGCGGCGGCGGCGAGCCGCTGGCCCTGTTCTTCGGCCATGCCGCGCAGGCCGCCATCGCGGGCGTCCCAGAGGGCGTGGGGGTCCATCACCTGGACTTGCAGGGCTGGACGCAGGCCGGCCGCCGCGGCGGTGCGTGCGACCGGGGCGCGGGCGGGTGACGCCTTCGGCTGTCCGTCGAGGGGAATGGCGGCGACGGCCTCGGCCATGGATTCGAAGCGGTGCGGGTCGGCGTCGATCACGCCGCAACCCGACACGGCGGCGGCGGCGAGACAGGCCAGCACTGGACGGATGAGGAGGCTCGGCGTCATAAGCGGCAGACTGGCACGCCGGGCTTTGAAGCGCGGTTCACAAGCACGCTTAAGGCGAAGGGTTAATCCATTCACCATGCCCGAGACTCCAGACCTGCCCATCGCCCGCACCATCGCGGCCCTGCGCCAGAGGGTAAGCGAATGGCGGCGGCAAGGGTTCACCGTCGCCTTCGTGCCGACCATGGGCGCGTTGCATGACGGCCACCTGACCCTGGTGCGCGAGGCCGGTCAGAGGGCCGACCGGGTGGTGGCCAGCGTCTTCGTCAATCCGGCCCAGTTCGCGGCGCACGAGGATCTCGGCGCCTATCCGCGGCAGGAGGCGCGCGACGCCGAACTGCTGGCCGGGGCCGGCTGCGCCCTGATGTACGCGCCGGGCGTCGAGGAGATGTATCCGGCGGATGCGACGACGACCGTGTCCGTCGGCGCGCCGGCCGAGGGGCTGGAGGGGGCGTTCCGGCCGCAGATGTTCGGCGGGGTGGCGCTGGTGGTGGCCAAGCTGCTCAACCAGGTCCAGCCGGATGTGGCGCTGTTCGGGGAGAAGGATTTCCAGCAGCTGATCGTCATTCGCCGTATGGTGCGGGACCTGGATATTCCGGTCGAGATCGTCGGCCAGCCGACCATCCGCGACGGCCACGGCCTCGCCCTGTCATCGCGCAACGCCTATCTGGCGCCGGACGAGCTGGACGTGGCGCGGCGGCTCAACGGCGTGCTGGCGCAAGCCGGCGCGAGCGCCTCGGGCGGGGCTCCCCTCCCCGGCGTCGAAGCCGAGGCCCGAGAGGCGCTGCTGCGGGCCGGCTTCAGCCACGTCGACTATGTCGCCGTGCGGCGGGCGGACGACCTCGGCGAGTTCGAGGGCGGGACCGTCGACGGCCCCGCCCGCGTCCTCGCCGCCGCCTGGATCGGCAAGACCCGGCTGATCGACAATATGGCCGTCTAGCCGATCGAGCCGACGCAGCCTTCGTCGCCGCCGACCGGGAGGGCGGCGTCGGTCAGGCACAGGGTCCAGCCGTGGTGGGTGTCGAGGCCGCGGCGGCGGATGCCCGAGCCGTCGCCGGCGTCGCCGCCGGCGGTGACCAGCACGCGGCGGCCGCTGGGCAGGGCCGCCGGATCGATGCGGCCGACCGCCAGGGCCGTGGGGGTTTCGCCGCCGAAGCCGTCGAAGACGCTGAGGCCCGACCATTCGCGGCGCAGGCCGGTCCACCACGGATCGCCGGCGTTGACGGCGAGGACGGCGACGCCGTGGCCCTCGGCGGCCCAGGCGAGGGCGGCCTGGGGATCGCGCACGGCCTTCATGTCGGCGGCGGCGCCGAAGCGGAGGCGGGCGCCGTCGAAGGCGCGGGTCGGTTCGACCGGCGACCAGACCTGGACCTGCATCCGACCCTGACGCGCCAGCCCCCAGCCGACGATCTGGCGCCAGAGGGATTCGACGGCCTCGCGATTGTCGGGTTCGGCCTGGGCGAGGACGCGGTCGAGGACGGTCTGTTCGCGGTCCGGGCGCAGTTTGACGTGCGGGCCGGAGGGGGCGTCCTTGGCCAGGCCGACGCGGGCGGCGATGGCGAGGCGGCGCTCGAACAGGGCGAGGAGTTGGTCGTCCAGCTCGTCGATCTCATGACGCAGGGCGGCCAGGGCCATCTGTTCGGCGGAGAGTTCGAGGGGGGCCGGCCAGACTTGCTGGAGGGCGGGGGTATGGGTGTGGGGCACGGGGGGACTTTCGATTTCGATACGGGCTTCGGGGCGATTTGCGAGCCGCCGCCCCGTCGCGGGGCGGTCGCCGGCGAGGCGGTCAGGACGCGATGCCTGAGCCTCAGCCGGCGTATCGAAAGCCGTAGAAATACAGGTCCGCGGCCGCGTTGAAGCGGGCGAAAGAAGTCGCAGCGATGGCTTGCGAACGGACCATGAGCGTCATTGGGCGCAAGGATCGTGCGCCGTCAAGCGATTCAGGCGCTCAACAGGACAAATCGCGTCCGGTTGTCGGCCGAATCCTGAAGGTCGTTGCGCAGAATCGACAGTTCATAGACCTCGGCGGCGCGCGCCGGGGCGACCGCGGCGCGGGTCGGATCGCCGGCCTCGGCGACGGCGCGGGCGGCCCCGGCGGTGTCGAAGGCCTGGACCGGCTGGATGCCGAGGCTGGTGAGGGTTTCGGTGCACTGGCCGAGGGCGGCGGGATGGCTTTCGGCGGTCTTGATGTCGCCCAGCCGGGCGCCGGGGGCGGCCATCAGGGCGAGGCGGATCGGCCGCCACGCATCGGAGACCACGGTCAGGCCGGAGGATTCGACGAGGGAGGCGGCCGGCTCGACCCGACCGATGGTGCTGTTCTCGACCGGGATCAGGGCGCAGCCGACCTCGCCGGACTTGAGCGCGCCGATGGCGGCTTCGAAACTGTCATAGGCGACCGGCTCGTCCCAGGGGCGCAGATCGATGCAGGCCTCGTGACTGAAGGCGCCCGGCGCGCCCTGATAGGCGCAGCGACCGGGGACCTCGTCCTCCCCCGGGCGCCCGACGGCCTCCACCTCAGGCCGCCTCGGACCGCGACCGGCGGCCGGACTTGAGCCGTTCGGCGACGAGGAAGGCCAGTTCAAGGGCCTGGTCGGCGTTGAGGCGCGGATCGCAGTGGGTGTGATAGCGGCTGCTGAGGTCGTCCTCGGTCAGGGCCTGGGCGCCGCCGAGACATTCGGTGACGTTCTGGCCGGTCATCTCGAGGTGGACGCCGCCGGGGTGGACGCCCTCGGCCTCGGCCACGTCGATGAAGCCGCGCACCTCGGCCAGGATGCGTTCGAAGGGGCGGGTCTTGTAGCCGTTGCCGGCCTTCAGCGTGTTGCCGTGCATCGGGTCGATCGACCAGACCACGCGCCGGCCCTCGGCCTTCACCGCCTTCATCAGGCGCGGCAGGCGATCGTGCACCTTGTCCGAGCCGAAGCGGCCGATCAGGGTCAGACGCCCCGGGGTGTTGTCGGGATTGAGCACGTCGATCAGGGCCAGCAGGTCGTCCGGCTCCATGGTCGGGCCGCATTTCAGACCGACCGGATTGCGGATGCCGCGGGCGAATTCGACGTGGGCCCCGTCCAGCTGACGGGTGCGTTCGCCGATCCAGACCATGTGGGCCGAAGTGTCGAACCATTCGCCGGTCGCCCCGTCGAGACGGGTCAGGGCGCCCTCGAGGTTCAGCAGCAGGGCCTCGTGGCTGGTGAAGACCTCGACCCGGCTGAGGTCGGGATGGGTGTCGGGGGTGACGCCGACCGCCTCCATGAAGGCCAGGGCCTCGGTGATCTTGTCGGCCAGCT
>CAZGPS010000202.1:0-5423 GCA_964527675.1 uncultured Brevundimonas sp.
TCAGCAGGAAGAAGGCCATCATCGCGGTGACGAAGTCGGCATAGGCCACCTTCCACGCGCCACCGTGGTGGCCGCCGCCGACGACCTTCTTGACCTTCTTGATGAGGACCGGACGATCGCTCATGGACATCGGGGAGACTCGCCAGACTTCTACGCTCCCCCCAGAGTCGGCAGTGGGCGTTAAGAACCCGTTTGCGATAATCCTACACCGCGATCCCGTCCGGGCGACCGCCCTGACGAATCTGAACTTGCCGGGCGTCGGACCCTCGCCTAGTCGTGCCGGGTGACCAGCCCAGCCACTCCTGACGCATTCGACGTTTCCGCCTATCGCCGGGCCTTGGGCGGGTTTGCGACAGGGGTCTGCGTGATCACGGCCCATACGGACGAGGGGCCCTTCGGCATCACGGTGAATTCCTTCACCTCGGTTTCCCTGCAGCCGCCGCTGATCCTGTGGTGCCTTGATCGGGCCTCATGGCGGCACGACGCCTTCGCCAGGGCGGACCGATTCGCCGTCCACATGCTGCCCGTCGAGGATCGCGAGATGTCGGATCGCTTCGCCTGGGGTGTCTGTCGCCTTTCGGAGGAGGAGTTCGACAGCTCCAGCCCCGAGCCGCCGCGCCTCAAGAACGCCCTGACCCGGCTGGACTGCCTCGCCCACGAGCGCATCATCATGGGCGACCATCTGACCATCGTCGGCGCGGTGCAGGGCTTCGAGACCCGCCCAGGCGACGCTCTCACCTATTACCGCGGTCGCTACGGGGCCGCGACCGAACCCCGGGATGAGGAAACGGCATGAAGATCGGCTTCGCGGGTCTGGGCGTCATGGGCGGGCCGATGGCGCGTCATCTGGTCGCGGCCGGCCACGAGGTCGCCAGTTTCAACCGCTCGCCGGACAAGGCCCGGGCCTGGGCCGCGGCCACCGGCGGACGGTTCGCCGCCACGCTGGAAGAGGCCGCCGCGGACGCTGAACTGTTCATCCTGTGCGTCGGCAATGACGACGACGTTCGCCAGGTCGTCGCCGCGGCCCTGCCGGCCCTGACGCCCGGCGCCGTCCTCGTCGACCACACCACCACCTCAGCCCGGGTCGCCCGCGAGATGGCCGGACGGGCGGCGGGGCAGGGGGCTTTCTTCATTGACGCCCCCGTCTCCGGCGGTCAGTCGGGCGCCGAGACCGGTCAGCTCAGCGTCATGGCCGGCGGCGACGCCGCCGCCTTGGCCCGGGTCGAGCCGGTCCTCATGCATTACGCCAGGGCGGTGAAACTGATGGGGCCTTCAGGCGCCGGCCAGTTGACCAAGATGGTCAACCAGATCGCCATCGCCGGCGTCGTCCAGGGTCTGGCCGAAGCCATCCATTTCGCCCAGTCGGCCGGTCTCGACACCGATGCGGTCTATGACGCCATATCGAAGGGCGCGGCCCAGTCGTGGCAGATGGACAATCGCTGGAAAACCGCCGCCGCCGGCCAGTTCGATTTCGGCTTCGCCGTCGACTGGATGCGCAAGGACCTCGGCCTGGTGCTGGACGAGGCCCGGGCCAATGGCGCGCATCTGGACCTGACGGCTCTGGTCGACGGCTTCTATGCCGAGGTCCAGGCCATGGGCGGCTCGCGCTGGGACACGTCCAGCCTCGCGGCCCGGCTCCAGCGGTCCTGACTGTGAGGACGCTTGCGTCGGCGCAATTTTAAGCCCTAGGCTGGACTCGCCGTCATGGCGGGGGAATTGCCGAATGAAACGCCTTGTCGCCGCCTTCGTGATGGTCGTCATTGGGGCCGCGCCCGTCGTCGCCACCGCCCAGGACTACAGCCGCTACAGCGACACCGCCGCCGCCGGCGAACTGGCCCGGATCGCCGAGGTCGAGATGGCGGTGATGACGCCCATGCGCGACGGCGTCGGCCTGGCCACAAATGTCTACCGTCCCCGCGACGCCGAGGGGCCCCTGCCGACCATTTTCTGGAAGACGCCTTACAACGAACTCGCCTACAGCGCCGCCACCACGCGCCGGGCGCTGGGCGCGGTCAGCCGCGGCTACGCCTTCGTGGTCCAGAACGAGCGGGGCCGGTATTTCTCGGGCGGCGACTATGAGATTCTCGGCTACCCCCAGACGGACGGCTACGACGCCCTGAGCTGGATCGCGGCCCAGTCTTGGTCGAACGGCAAGGTCGGGACGCTCGGCTGTTCCTCATCGGCGGAATGGCAGCTGGCCCTGGCGGCGCAGAACCATCCGGCCCACGCCGCCATGGTGCCCCAGGCCTCCGGCGCCGGCATCGGCAAGGTCGGGCGGTTCCAGGAACAGGGCAACTGGTACACCGGCGGCGTCCCCCGCAACCTGTTCTTCATCTGGCTGTACGGCGTCGACAATCCGCTGCGTGCCCAGATCCCCGCCGACATGGATCAGGCCACCCGCGCCCGCATCGTCCGCTACAACGATCTCGACGCCGACAAGCCCGCCGTCGACTGGAAGACCCACATCAAACACCTGCCGGTCAGCGAACTCCTGTCCGCCTTGGGCGAGCCGCGCGGCACCTTCGAGGAGTTGATCGCGCGCGAACCGAACGACCCGGCCTGGCGGGAAGGGGGCCTGTATCACGACGACATGGGCTGGGGCGTGCCGGCCCTGTGGTTCAACAGCTGGTACGACGTGTCCATCGGCCCCAACATGGAGCTGTACAACCACGCCCGGCAGACGACGCAGGATCGGGAGGCCGCCGATAATCAGTATGTCGTGGTCGGGCCCAACAACCACTGCGCCTTCGCGGGGCTGAGGCCGAACTTCAAGTCGGGCGACCGAGATCTGGGCGACGCCAGCTTCGACAGCGAGGCCCTAGTCTACGCCTGGTTCGACCGCTGGCTGAAGGGCGAGCGGCAGGCCTTCCCGGCCTCCACGCCGCATGTGCAGTATTTCACCATGGGCGAGAACCGCTGGCAGTCCGGCGAGCAATGGCCGCCGCGCGGCGCGCGCACGGTGCGGATGTATCTGCGCTCGGACGGCGCCGCCAACAGCCTGAACGGCGACGGACGCCTCAGCCTCGAGGCCCCGCCGGCCAGCGAGGCGCCGGACCGCTATCGCTATGATCCGATGAATCCGGTCCAGACCATTGGCGGCGGCGACTGCTGCAACGGCGGACTGGTCACGGCCGGCGCCTTCGACCAGCGCCCGATCGAGGCCCGCAACGACGTTCTGGTCTATACGTCAGAGCCGCTGACCGAAGCGATGGAAGTCACCGGCTTCGTCGACGCCGTGCTCAAGGTCTCGTCCTCGGCCGCCGACACTGACTTCGCGGTCAAGCTGGTAGATGTCGCGCCCGACGGAACAGCCTACATCCTGGGCGACACGATTTTTCGGGCCCGCTATCGCGACGGCTATGATCGACCCACGCCGCTGATTCCGGGACAGGTGGCGACCATCCGCCCGACGCCGATGACGACCAGCAACACCTTCATGCCTGGTCACAGAATTCGGGTCGAGGTGACCAGCTCGAACTTCCCGAAATTCGTGCGCAACCTGAACACAGGCGGCGCCAACGAAACGGAGGCTGCAGGCGTGGTGGCCGACAATGTCGTGCATCACGCTGGCGACGATGCGTCCTATATCGAACTGCCGATCGTTGATTGAGGGATTTCCGGTAGATACCGGTGCTTCGAGACATATTGGATGACGTCCTGTTTCGCATAATATATCTTAGGCGCACACAGGATCGCGTTTCCGATCTCGCCAATCCCGTCCCCTCACGCTACGGATTCCGCGCGAACAAGGAGCGACCATGGCGGGCCTGAAGGACAAGCGCGGCTTCATCGACAAGGACCGGCTCGACCTGTCGGAGCGTCAGGCGGTCGAATACTGGATGAAACGCTGGGGCGTCACCCGCGACCAGATCACCGCCGCCCACCGCAAGGCCGGCCGCATGGTCAAGGATATCGCCGCCGAGCTGGGCAAGAAGCGTTAGGCCACGACCCCAAACACCCGGCCGATGCCGGCGGTGACCGCCAGCGCCACGGCGCCCCAGAACACCACGCGAGTCACGGGCCGCAGCATCGCCGCGCCGCCGGCGCCGGCTCCCAGCGCACCCAGAACGGCCAGGAAGATCAGCGACAGGATGCTGACCGTTGGCACGATCCACGCCGTCGGCGCCAAGGCCACAGCGGTCAGCGGCGCCCCCGCGCCGATGGCGAAGGTCAGGGCCGAGGTCCAGGCGGCCTGCAGCGGCCGGGCCGTGGTGATGTCGGAGATATTGAGCTCATCGCGGGCATGGGCGCCCAGGGCATCGGCGGCCATGAGCTGGGTGGCCACCTGGTCCGCCAGATCCGGCGTCAGCCCCCGCCCCACATAGATGTCGGCCAACTCCCGATGTTCGGCTTCCGGCGCCGTCGCCAGCTCAAGCCGCTCCCGGGCGAGGTCGGCGTTCTCGGTGTCCGACTGGGAGCTGACGGAAACATATTCCCCTGCCGCCATCGACAGGGCTCCGGCGACCAGTCCGGCGACGCCCGCGACCAGAATCGCCGACTTGGGCGAACCGGCGGCGGCGACGCCGACGATCAGGCTGGCGGTCGAGACGATCCCGTCATTGGCCCCGAGCACGGCGGCGCGCATCCAGCCGACACGGGAGATCAGATGCGTTTCGCGGTGGCTTCTCATGCCGGGAGTGAGCGCGCGCTTTCCGTCCAACGCAAGCCCGGCGGACTCCTCTAGGCGGACACCGACGCCCGCCAGCAGATCAATTCACCGTCCTCCGAATCCGTCCGCGTCCCGATCCGGATGAATCCGCTCCGCTCAAGGACGCGCTGCGACGCCGGATTGCTGACGGAGGTCTCGGCGGTCACGGCCGTCAGGTCCTGATGAAGCCGGGCCCAGGCGAGGATCTCGCTTACCGCCCGGGTGGCCGCGCCGCGGCCTTGGCGGCTGGCCGCCACGCCATAGCCGATGTCGATGGCCCCCTCCTCCGACGGCCCCGCCGTGATCGAGCACAGGCCGACGATCTCGCCGTCATCCACAATCCACCAGGCCGCGGGGCTGAAGCCGCCTTCGATCTTCCGCGCGAGCTCCCGCAGCATCTCCATCACCGGCGCGGGCGCGACACCCCCGTCAGCAACCGGGCGCCCGCGCACGAGCCCCGAATCCTTCAGCGTCCCGAAATCCGCATCCTCGGCCGGCAGGATCGTCACAGATGCAGCACCCGCCCATAGGCGTCGAGCGAGGCCTCATGCATGGCCTCGGACATGGTCGGGTGCGGATAGACGATGCCGTGCATCTCCTCCTCCGTCGCCTCCATGGCGATGGCGGTGACGAAGCCCTGGATCATCTCGGTGACCTCGGCCCCGATCATGTGGGCGCCGATCAGGGCGCCGGTCTTCGCATCGAAGATCACCTTGACGAAGCCTTCGATCTCGCCGGCCGCCACGGCCTTGCCGTTCACCCGGAACGGGAAGCG
>CAZGPS010000203.1:0-5329 GCA_964527675.1 uncultured Brevundimonas sp.
GTCCAGGGCGGCCACGCCCTCGGCCGGACCTGGCCGCGGCCCCTGATCTTCGTCGACGGCGAGGCCCTCACCGCCGCCTCGGCCGACGGCGTCTTCATCGTCGGCTTCGACCGCGACGCCCCCGGCAGCGTCCAGATCGAGGCGCGCGCCGACGGCCGCTCGGCCCGCCGCACCCTCGACATCGCCACGGGCGACTTCCCCGTCACCCGCGTCAACGGCCTGCCGCCCGCGACGGTGACACCCACCGATCCCGCCCTGCTGGAACGCATCGCCCGCGAGGTCGAGCGCAAGACCGAGGGCTTCGCCGGCCGCCTCGACGCCGACCATTTCCGCGACGGCTTCGACTGGCCCGTGACCGGCTTCCGCGTCAGCAGCCGCTGGGGCGCCCAGCGGGTGCTCAACGGCACGCCGGCCCGGCCGCACTACGGCATCGACCTCGCCGTCCCGGCGGGAACCGTCATTCGCGCCCCCGCCGCCGGCCGGGTGACCCTGGCCGAGACCGACCTGCATTTCGAGGGCGGCCTGGTCCTGATCGACCACGGCCAGGGGCTGATCACCGCCTATCTGCACCAGTCGCGCCTCGACGTCCGACCGGGCCAGGATCTGCGTCGCGGTGATTCGGTTGGCCGGGTCGGCATGAGCGGCCGCGCCACCGGTCCGCACCTGTGCTGGCGCATGAAATGGCGCAATCGCAACCTCGACCCGTCGCTTCTGGTCCACACTTGAGCGGAAGTAAGCGTTCAACCCTCCCCTGATCGCCGTTCAGTCATGGACGGCCGGCCGATCGGGCCCTACCATTCGCTGCCGCGCTCCCGACCGCGCCTTTCCGGCCTGCCGCCCATGACGACGTCCCTCTCCGCGATCCAGGTTCTCCTGGTCGACGACAATCCGCATATGCGGACCATCGCCTCGGCGGTCCTCAAGTCGGCGGGCATCCGCAAGGTGGTGGAAGCCTCGGACGGCGGCGCCGCCCTGCAGATGCTGCGCGACCACGCCATCGACCTGGCCCTCGTCGACTACAAGATGTTCCCGCTGGACGGCGTCGAATTCACCCGCCTGGTTCGCAACAGCCCGGACAGCGCCAACCCCTATCTGCCGATCATCATGATGACGGGCCATTCGGGCAAGGAGCGGGTCTATGAGGCGCGCGACGCCGGCGTCACCGAATTCCTCGCCAAGCCGATCACCGCCAAGGCCGTGCTCGACCGCATCCAGTCGGTGATCTGGAAGCCGCGTCCGTTCGTCAAGACCGAAGGCTATTTCGGCCCGGACCGCCGCCGCGTCGCGGCGCCCGACTATCACGGGCCCTTCCGCCGGGCGACCGACGCCGCGCGCGGGCCGGCCGACCCCACGGGTGAGGCCACGGCCTGATCGACCGCCGGCCCGGAACGCGGGTCAGGCCTCCTCCGCCTCCAGCGCCGCATAGACCCGGTCCGGCCAGCGCCGGTGCACCCAGAACCAGTCGACCGGATGGTCGCGCACCTGCGCCTCGATGAAACGGGTGATGGCCTGCACGCCCCGGGCGATGTCGGCCTGGCGGTCGCCGGTCGTCTCCAGCGTGATCGGCTCACAGGCGGTCACCCGGAAGCGCACGCCCGGCAGCCGCACCACCGACATGGGCTGCAGCACCGTCCCGAACCTGAGCGCCAGCCGGCTCGGACCCGGCGCCGCATTGACCGGCTGGCCGAAGAAGGTCACCTCCGGCCCCTCGGAGAATTTCTGGTCGTTCATCAGCGCCACCGACTCCCCGCGCGCCAGACCGGCCAGCAGTTCGCGCGCCCCGTCGCCGCCCTTTGGCGCAAACAGCCGCACCCCGTAGCGCGCCCGCGCCGCGATGATCTGGGCGTCGACATAGGGGTTGTTGGCGGCGCGATAGGTGATCTGGCACGGCACTCCGGCCCCGACGATCGCCGCCGCCATGGTCTCGATATTGGCGAAATGCCCGCCGACGAAGACCACCGGCCGGCCGGAGTCGCGAATGGCCTGCAGCCGCTCCAGGCCGGCCACCTCGATCCGGTTTTCGGCGACCAGCCGGTCCATCACCGCCGTCTCGGCGAAGGCCCGGCCCGTCTGCTCCCACTGCGCGATCGCCAGCGCCTCGCGTTCGGCCCGCGGCATCCCGGGAAAGGCGATGCGCAGGTTGCGCAGCACTGTCTTCTGCGTCCCCGTCCTGGGGCCCAGCGTCCGCAGCAGCCACCCGCCCAGGGCCGAGGCCCGCTCGACGCCGAGCAGGCGCATGAAACCGACGAAGCCGGCGAAGCCGAGCCCTTCCAGCCGCCAGATCAGGTCCTGGCGAAGGCTGACCCGTTTCGGATCGTCACCAGGCAATGGTGATCCCGCCGTCGACGACCAGGGTCTGGCCGGTCATATAGGCCGAGGCCGGCGCGGCCAGATACACCGCCGCCCCGGCGATCTCGTCCGGCTGGCCGATCCGCTTCAGCGGGGCCGGGTCGGTCACCTGCTTCAGCAGCTCCGGGTTCTCCCACAGATATTTGGCGAAGTCGGTCTGCACCAGGCCCGGGGCGATGCAGTTGACCCGCACATTCGACGGCCCCCACTCCACCGCCAGGTTGCGCGCCAGCTGCATGTCGGCCGCCTTGGAGATGTTGTAGGCGCCGATCAGCGCATTGCCCCTCAGCCCGCCGATCGACGAGACCAGGATCACCGACCCGTCCTTCCGCTCCAGCATCTGCGGCGCGACCATCTGGATCAGCCAGTGGTTGGAGATGACGTTGTTCTGAAGGATCTTGCCGAACTGGTCGTCCGAAATCCCGGCCATCGGCCCCGCATAGGGATTGGTCGCGGCGTTGCAGACCAGGATGTCGATCTGGCCGAAGGCGGCGTTGGTCTCGTCCACCAGCCGCTGCAGATCCTCCTTCGAGGCGATATTGGCCGGAATGGCGATGGCCCGGCCCTCGCCGTGTTTGGCATTGATCGCCGAGGCGACCTCGTCGCACGGCCCGGCCTTGCGCGAACTGATCACCACCCGGGCGCCGTGCTCGGCCAGCCGTTCGGCGATGGCCTTGCCGATCCCTTTCGATGAGCCGGTGATGACCGCGACCTTGCCGCTCAGATCGAACAATTCCATCGTTAACCTCGAAGAGTTGGGGAGAATCCGTGCAGGACGCTAGGCGATCTGTCCTGATACCCCGATACTCGGGCGATTCCATCCGGGAAGGCGGAACAACCGTTTCCATGCGCGCCCTCACTCAAGGCTTCCTCTTCTTCGGCTACCTGTTCCTGTCCCTGACGGTCGGCGCCTTCGTGTGGCGCGCGGGTCTCGGCGCCGGAGCGGGCGCGGCCGCCGGCATCGCCAGCATGGGCCTGCTCCTGGCCGTGCACACCTGGGTCTCCGGCAAGGCCGAGCGCGCCGTGCTGAAGAAGGAGATCGACCAGGTCCGCGAGGCCCACCGCCTGCTCGCCGACGCCATGGAATCGACCCAGGGCGCGCTCACCGAACTGGCCCAGGCCATCGAGACCGGCGCCCTGTCCTCGACCGAACAGCTGTCCGGCGAGGTGCGCATGCTGGAATCGCTGATCCAGCAGATGAGCGAGTCGATCGACCAGCGCATCTCCCAGCCGACCCCCGACAACAGCTACGAGGCCCGCCACCGCGAGCAGTCCAACGTCCTGCTGCAGACCATCCACGAGGCGCTCGCCCAGAACCGCGTCGACCTCTACCTCCAGCCGGTCGTCTCCCTGCCGCAGCGCCGCACCATCTTCTACGAAAGCTTCACCCGCCTGCGCGCCGCGGACGACCGCGTCATGATGCCCGCCGAATACCTCTCGGTCGCCGAGGGCGAGGGCCTGGTCCCGGCCATCGACAATCTGCTGCTGTTCCGCTGCGCCCAGATCGTCCGCCGCCTCGCGCGTCAGGACCGCAAGGTCGGCGTCTTCTGCAATGTCGCCCTGTCCTCGCTCGGCGACGAGACCTTCTTCCCCCAGTTCCTCGACTTCCTCAGCGAGAACCGTGACCTCAACCAGGCGCTGATCTTCGAACTGGGCCAGGCCACCTTCGACGCCCGCGGCGCCGTCGAGGCGCGCAACATGGCCAAGCTGGCCGACCTCGGCTTCCGCTTCTCGATCGACAAGGTCCAGACCCTCGACCTCGACTTCGCGGACCTGCAGAGGTCCGACGTCAAGTTCATGAAGGTCAGCGCCGACCTGCTGATCGAGACCCTGCTCGACACCGACGCCGCCTCGGCCCTGCCGGCCCTGCGCGACATCTCCGCCGCCGATTTCGCCGGCGTCACCCGCCGCTACGGCATCGAGCTGATCGCCGAGAAATGCGAGACGGAGCGTCAAATTGTCGACATCCTCGAACTGGACATCTCGGTCGGCCAGGGGCATCTGTTCGGCGAACCCCGCGCCATCAAGGAAGCGGTTCTCGCCGAAACCGACCCCCCGGCTGACTTCATCCGCTCAACCTTGAGAAGCGCGGACCACCGGAGACGTTTCGGCTAGAGCCTATCCGGGCGCGTCCACCCGTCCCCTTCGTCCCGGCGTGTCGCCAGACATCCGCCAAGGCCGATATTCGACCTTCAGGAGATGTTCTTGCGCTGGCTTCGGAAACTCGTCAGGCGCCTGCAATGCAAGCGGCATCGCTGGCGCATTGACCGTCGTTACGAGGGCTGGGAGTTCTGCGACCTGTGCCGGGCGCGCCGACGGACGCCGCCGGCGAAATCGAAATAGCCTTCAGCCGCCCGTCCGTCACCAGCGACGGCCGCCGTCCTGCCAGTAGACCCGCTCGCGGCCGTAGCGGCGATCCTGGTTATAGCCGCCGAAGCCGTAGCCGCAGGGATCGTCCTCCGCCGACAGTTCGCGGCCGATCAGATAGCCGGCCGCGGCGCCGATGGCCGCCCCGGCCTCCCGGTCGTCCTTGCCGGCCACGGCCGCGCCGATGGCCGCGCCGAGCGCGGTCCCGGCCGCCATGGCCCGGTTGCGGTTCTCGGCATAGTCCCGTTCGCAGGCTGAGGCGTAGTTATCGGTGGTGGCGCACCCCGCCAGCGTAAGCCCGCAGGCCGCCGCCGCCGTCACGCCCAACAGATGTCGCATCGCGTTTCTCCCAAGGTCCAGCAGGATCAACGGCGGGGCGGGAGAGGCGTTCCGGGACCGCGGCGCGGCTTCCTTCTCCCCTTGGGGGACAAGGTGGCCCGAAGGGCCGGATGAGGGGTAGGCCGGCTCAGGGCCGGCCGCCCGACAGCCTGACCCGCCATCCCCCTCATCCGTCTCGCTCCGCGAGCCACCTTCTCCCCCGGAGGGGAGAAGGAAATCGCCGTGACGCTGTGCTGACAATCCGCGAATCTATAGTCTGGTTATCAAAATATTC
>CAZGPS010000204.1:0-5301 GCA_964527675.1 uncultured Brevundimonas sp.
TCGTTGCGGGCGACGAAGTCGGTCTCGGCGTTGAACTCGATGGCGGCGCCGACTTCACCGGCTCCGACTTCCTTCGAGGCGACGGCGACGAGGCCTTCGGCGGCGACGCGGTCGGCCTTCTTGGCGGCCTTGGACAGGCCTTTGGCGCGCAGCCAGTCGATCGCGGCGTTGATGTCGCCGTCGGTTTCCTGGAGGGCCTTCTTGCAGTCCATCATGCCGACGCCGGACTTGGCGCGCAGTTCCATCACGAGGGCGGCGGTGATCTCGGCCATTGGGTAGCTCCTTGGTATGCGTATGCGGGAACGGCCGGGCTGATCTAGCCCGGCCGTATGTCAGTTTCGCCGTCGGGAAGGCGGGTCGGGCTAGACCGCGGCCTTCTCGGTTTCGACGGCGTCGTTGGCGTCCGA
The DNA here is from genome assembly GCA_964527675.1 of uncultured Brevundimonas sp. Lineage (GTDB taxonomy): Bacteria > Pseudomonadota > Alphaproteobacteria > Caulobacterales > Caulobacteraceae > Brevundimonas. Next base: position 408 of record CAZGPS010000204.1, read on the forward strand.
GGTCGCGGCCTGGGCGGCTTCGTCGGCCACGGCCGGTTCGGCAGCGGCCGGCTCGGCGGCGGCGATCATTTCCTCGGCGACGGCTTCCGTGCCGGCCGGGACGGCGTCTTCAACCTTGGCCTTGGGGGCCTTGGCTTCGCGCAGCATCGGCTCGTCCGGGTTTTCCGAAGCGCCCAGATCCACACCCGAAGAGGCGGCGCCGGCGGCCAGGCCGTCGAGGACGGCGTCGGCGATCAGGTCGCAATAGGTCTGGATGGCGCGGGCGGCGTCGTCGTTGCCGGGGATCGGATAGGTGATGCCGTCCGGATCGGAGTTGGTGTCGAGGATGGCGATGATCGGGATGTTCAGCTTGCGGGCCTCAAGGATGGCGATGGCCTCCTTGTTGGTGTCGATCACGAACATGATGTCGGGGATGCCGCCCATGTCCTTGATGCCGCCGAGCGACAGCTCGAGCTTGTCCTTCTCGCGCTGCAGGTTCAGCAGCTCCTTCTTGACGCGGCCCTCGCCGCCGGTCTCCAGCAGGCCTTCCAGCTCGCGCAGGCGGGCGATCGAGCCCGACACGGTGCGCCAGTTGGTCAGGGTGCCGCCAAGCCAGCGGTTGTTCATATAGTACTGGGCGCAGCGCTGGGCGGCCTCGGCGACGGGCTCGGCGGCCTGGCGCTTGGTGCCGACGAACAGGACGCGACCGCCCTTGGCGGCGACCTCGCGCACGGCGACCAGCGCCTGGTGCATCAGCGGGATCGACTGCGACAGGTCGATGATGTGGATGTTCGAGCGCGAGCCGAAGATGTAGCGCTCCATCTTCGGGTTCCACCGGTGCGTCTGGTGGCCGAAATGGGCGCCGGCTTCGAGCAGCGAACGCATGGAGAATTCAGGCAGAGCCATGAGGGGTAGTCCTTTATCCGATTGATCCGCCGCAGGCGCTGTAAAGGCCGGAGCCCTCGGATTGGAGCGGACGGGATGTCTCCCCGGCCGCGCCACGCCTGCGTGTGAAGTGGGCGGGCATGTAGGCGGGTTGGGGACAAAAGGCAAGCGCCGCGGTCAGGCCGCCGCCAGCGCCAGACCCGCGAAACCGGCCAGTATGATCACGACCGGCGGCGCATAGCGGCTCTTCACCGTGTAGAGGGCCAGGAGCGCCGCCGCGGCGATGGCGAACAGCGCCGGACCAGCGCCGCCCGGATCGTACAGACCGACCGCGAGACTGATCGTCGTGGCGGCGATGATTCCGACGACCGCAGCGGCTATGCCATCGAGAGCGGCGCGGATGCGCGGTTCGGAGACGATAACCTCCAGACGGTCGTAGAAGATCATTGAAAAGGCGAAGGCGGGCAGGAAGATCCCCGCCGTCATCGCCACGGCCCCGGCGAGCCCGCCGGCGGCATAGCCGGCGAAGGTGGCGAAGATGATCAGGGGCGCGGGCAGGACATTGGCCACGGCGACGCCGTCCAGGAAGGTCCCGTCGTCGAGCCAGCCGCGCCCGACGAGGTCCTGCCGCAGGAAGGGGATGGCCGTATAGGCGCCGCCGAAGGTGAGCAGGCCCGCCTTGAGACCGGACAGAAGCAGGCCGGGCCAGGCCGCCGCTGCTTCCGGCGTCGCCTCGCCGGTGATCGGGCCCGCGCCGGCGGCCTCGCGGGTCATGACCCAGGCCAGACTCACGATGGCCGCCGCCCCCAGCAGGACGAGCGCCCTGCCCCGGCGTCCGGTGCGGACGAGGGCGTAGACGCCGGCGCCAGCGGGCAAGACGATCCAGAACGGCGCCGCCAGCAGGGTCGCGGCGGCCGCCACGCCGCCGATCAGCCACAGCGCCCGGTCCAGCAGAACGTGCGCGCCGATGTGGTGGGTGGCGCGGATGATCAGGGCCACCACGGCCGCCTGGGCGCCCAGCAGACCCGCCGCGGCCCAGCCGTGGTCGATGTCGAACCGCGCATAGGCCCATGCCGCCAGCAGCATCAGGATGAAGCCGGGCAGCATGAAGCCCAGCCCGGCGAGGAGGCCGCCCAGCCGCCCCTTGGCCCGGACGCCCATATGGACGCAGAGCTCGTGCGCCTCGGGTCCCGGGAGGGCCTGCATCACCGCCAGCAGCCGGTTGAAACGGGCGCTGGAGATCCAGCCCTCCTGGTCGACCAGTTCGCGCCGGACCATGGCGATCTGGGCCACGGGCCCGCCGAAGGCCATCAGGCCGAACCGCAGGAAGCGCAGGAACAACGCCGCGTGGGACAGGTCGGGCGGTCGCGGCTCGTCGGCGTCGTTCATCGCCGGACGATGCCCGGGTTCCGCTCCGCCGTCACCCGCCGACAGGGGTCGAAAGATTGGCATAACGGCGCTATGGTGAATTCCGGGAGGGGTTCCACATGAGCATTCGAAACTGGGCCTTGGCCGGTTGCGTCGTCGCGGCCGCCGCAGGGGCGGGGGTGGCCACCTCGCAGCAACAACCGCCATCGCCGGTCGCCGCCACCCAGGTGGACCTGACCCGCAGCCGGGTCGACAACGCGGCCCTGGCGCAGGCGCGGCAGGATCCCGTGGCGGCGCGGCTGCGCGGCGTCCTGGCGCAGAACAAGAGCGCCGACTTCATACAGCGGGTCAACGCCTCGTCCGTGCCGGTGCTGGCGCCCGGCGAGGTCGGCCTGCTGGAGTCGACCGAGTTCGACGCCGGCGACCGATTCTACATGATGACGGTGCAGCGCGGCGAACAGATCATCGAGATCTACGGGGCGACCAAGGCCTTCCAGTCGCCGCTGGCCGCGCCCGTCGCGCAGGCGGCCGCTCCGACGGCGACGACGGCTGTGCGGGCCCCGGCGACGCGCGTCGCGCCGACGGCCACAGCGGCGAGAGGGCCGCGCATCGCCGCCGCCCAGGTTCCCGACGCCGCCGCCCGCGCCCTGGCGCTGGCGCAGACCCGCGGCCTGACCAATGTCCGCACCGAGCGCACCGAATACGGCGTCGATGTCGCCTTCAACCGCTTTGGAGCCGCCTACAGCGTCAGTTTCATCTGCGAGGGGGCGCCGAACTGCACCGAGGCGGACGCCGTCACGTTCGCGGCCGGGCTGCAGCTGATCGGCGGAGGCGGAGCGTGAGGCGGCTGGCGGTTGCGGCCCTGCTGCTGTCGCTGACGGCCTGCGCGCCGGGCGGTTGCCAGCAGACGGGCACGCCGGAGCCCGGCGATCCAAACCCGGTGGAGGAGCCCCTGCCCGGCGATCCGGACGCTCCCGCGCCCGAGCCGGAATCAGAAACACCGCCGGCGCCCGAGCCGGTCTCGTGGCCGCATGAGCCGGGAGGCGCCCTGCATCCGGGCTCGGGCTCGGGCGCGACCGACGCCACCCTGTGGGCCGCCGGCATGCGCTTTCCGATGGAGGCGGCGCCGGCCTGGGCCAATTCGCAGGTCTATGGCTACGGCGGCTATCTGGCCCCCGGCCCGGGCGGTCAGTGCGACTCGCGCAACTACGCCTATCCCTGGCGCGACAATTTCTGCGAGACCCGCTCGTGGACCAATGGCATGTGCCCGGCCGGCAAGGGTCATCAGGGACAGGATATCCGCCCCGCCACCTGCGAGAAGAAGGTGCACTGGGCGGTGGCGGCGGAGACCGGGCGGGTCACCTCGATCGGCAGCTACACCGTCACCCTGCTGGGCGATTCCGGACGCATCTACCGCTATCTGCATCTCGACATGGCGGGGGTGAACGCCCTGTTCCCGACGCCGGCCTCGCGCGACGTCACCCGGGGCCAGCATCTGGGCAAGGTGTCCAACGACTTCGGCGGCAACGCCACCACCATCCACCTGCATTTCGAGATCAAGGCGCCGGTGGCGAACGGCGGCGGGGCGACGGTGATGTTCGTGCCGACCTATTCCAGCCTGGTCGACAGCTACGGGCGGCTGCTGAACAGCGCCTCGTAAGCCTCAGGTCCCGCGCGGCTTGACGCGGGTGGTCGGTTCGGCCTGCGTCGGGTCCTCGGGCCAGGGGTGGCGGGGGTAGCGGCCGCGCATCTCGGCGCGGACGGCGGCCCAGCTGCCGGACCAGAAGCCGGGCAGGTCCTTGGTCACCTGCACCGGACGGCGGGCGGGCGACAGCAGGGCGAGGGTCAGGGGAATGCGGCCGCCGCCGACCGCCGGGTGGACGGTGACGCCGAACAGCTCCTGCACGCGGATGTCGATGCGCGGTCCGCCCTCGGCGGCGTAGTCGATTGCGGCCGAGCCGAGCGGGGTCTCCAGCCGGGCCGGGGCGAGGTCGTCGAGGGCGCGCTGGCGGTCCCACGGGATCAGGGCGCGCAGGCCTTGCTCCAGGGCGGCGTCGGCGATGGCCTCCAGCGACTGGACGCCGTCCAGCAGCGGCCACAGCCAGGCCTCGCGGTCGGCGAAGAGGCCCTCGTCCGAGACGTCGGGCCAGGCGTCGTCGAGTGTGCGCAGGAAGGCGAGCCGGGCGCGCAGGGCCGAGGCGCGCTCGCCCCAACGCAGGGCCTTGAGGCCGTCGCGCTCCACCTCGGTCTTCAGGGCGGCCGTGATCTGGCTGCGGTCCGGGGCGCCGACGATCTTCTCGTCGACGACGATGGCGCCGATACGCCGGAGGCGGCGCAGCGCCATCCGGCCGGAGGGTTCGCGGGTCAGGCGGTCCTCGATCTCGAGACGAGGCTCGAGGGCGGCCGGGTCGAGCGGCGCGGCGAGGCGGATGCGGTCGCGGGCGTCCCCCCCGCCGAGTTCGGCCACCGCCAGCCACGGCTCGCGCGCCAGCAGGTCGGTCGGGTCGAGGAAGGCGCCGCGGCCGGAGGCCAGCAAGAACTCTCCCGGCTTGCCCCGGGCTTTCGCCACGCGTTCCGGGAAGGCCTCGGCCAGCAGGGCGCCGGGGTCGGCCTCGCCGCCCTGCCCGCCCCCGGCGGCGCGGGACCAGCGCTCGGCCAGTTT
>CAZGPS010000205.1:0-5290 GCA_964527675.1 uncultured Brevundimonas sp.
TCTTTTCGTCGCCGCCGGCCTCGTCTTCCATCTTCAGCACGCCGATCGGGCGCGAACGGATGATGCAGCCCGGCACGACCGGCGTCGGGTTCAGTACGATGACGTCACAGGGGTCGCCGTCGTCCGACAGGGTGTGCGGAATGAAGCCGTAGTTGCCCGGATAGTACATTGCGGTGTGCAGGAAGCGGTCGACGAACAGGGCGCCGGAGGCCTTGTCCATCTCATATTTCACCGGCAGGCCGCCCTGCGGGATCTCGATGACCACATTGACGTCCCAGGGCGGGTTGGGGCCGGCGGGAATGGCGTCGATATTCATGACGGGTCTCGTCCATGGTGCAGTGCGATACGGGGAGGCGGGCGTGATAGGCGCGCAACGGGTCCGAAGCAAGGCGGACTTGCCCTGAAGGGTTCCACGCGGCACGACAGGCTGGCGGTCGAACAGGAGCGGTCATGACGATTTCGGACGGTCTGGCGCTGGCCCTCTTCTTCCTGTGCTGGCTGGGCTACGGGCCGCTGCTGTCGGCGCTGGCGCGCCGCGTCGGCTCGCTGAACGATGACATGATCATCGTCAGGCGGGCGTGGATGCAGGTCATGACCCACCGCGAGGTGCGCATCGTCGACAGCCAGCTGATGGGTCACACCATCAACTCCGGCGGCTTCTTCGCCTCCACCAACCTGCTGCTGATCGCGGCCGTGGCCAGCGTCCTGTTCGGCGGCGAACAGGCGCTGGAGGGCTTCGCCTCGGTCGGCGCCGAATCTGTGCCGGCCCGCGTTCTGGAGGCCAAGCTGGCCCTGGTGCTGATCTGCCTAGCGCGCGGCCTTCTGGACTTCATCTGGTCGATTCGCCAGCTCAACTACGCCCTGGCCCTGATCGGGGCGTCGCCCGAGATCCATACGGAGGCGGATCGCGTGGCGCTGGGGGAGGCGGCGGCCAATCTGCTCAACCCCGCCCTGAGCGCCTTCAGCCAGGGCGTGCGCGGCTATTATTTCGCTCTCGCGGCGGCCGCCTGGCTGTTTGGTCCGGTCTGGCTGGCCCTCGGGGTGGCCGCGATCTTCTCCCTGCTGGTCTGGCGCCAGGTCGGCTCTCCCGCGGCCCGCGCCATCCGCGCCTCGAGGCGGTTGCTGGAACCACACCTGCCGCCGCGGTGACGCTGTTTCGCACACGCCCACGCCCGGGGTAATTTACACCCGTGAAACCGGTTACGCGATCCAACATCAGACGAAGGTTGCCGTTACACGGCGTGAACGCAGGTGCGAAATATCTGGTTGACGATTTGTGCACCGCACACTAGCTTGATTTTCGACGCCTCGCGGCGTCATGCCCTTCCTGGGCGTTTCCTCCCTAAAGACTTAATGCCGCGCCTTCGGGCGCGGCTTTTTTTATGTCCGGTTGAAGCTGGACGGCCCGGTCAGCAGGTCACCGATCACCCCGGCCACGCCGCGGGCGCAGCGCGACCAGCCCGGACCCGGCTCCAGAGTCGATTCGTCGAGGTAGAGGGCCCGGTTGAGTTCGATCTGCACCGCGTGAAACCCGTCCGCCGGTCGACCCCATCTCTGGGTGGTCCAGCCGCCCGAATAGGGCTGGTTCAGCGCCACCCGCCAGCCGAGGGCCTCAAACGCCCTTCTCAGCCGCCGGGTCAGATCCCCCGCGCAGGACGCGCCATGGCGGTCGCCCAGCACCACGTCCGGTCCACGTGCGCCGCCGACGCCCCGGGTGGCCCGGGACGGCATCGAATGCCAGTCGACCAGCACCGCCTCGCCATGTCGGCTCCGCACCGTCTGCATCAGCCCGTCGAGGGCGGCGTGATAAGGGGCATGCGCCCGGCGGATCCGGTCGTGGACCTCGTCGATCGCCAACCGCCGGTCATAGAGCGAGTGGCCGTCGCCGCTCAGACGCGGCACAACGCCATAGCCGGCCGCGGTCCGTGGCGAGGCCGTCCGGCCCTCCAGACCCTCGATCAGGGCGGGATCGAGGTCGTCCGGGTCCCGGTTGAGATCGACATAGGCCCGGCCCCATCCGCCGAGCAGCAGAGTCGCCCCGCGCTCGAGCCCGGGGGCGATCAGCCGGTCGACGAGGGCGTCCTCGGCGCTGCGCAGGCTGCCGGCGTCCAGCCCCGCCGCCGCCGCCATCCCGGCGGGATAGTGTCGCCCCGAGTGGGGCGAGGCGAAGACGAACGGGCCCGGCGTCGCGGGCGCGAGGACGGTGAATGCCGCCGGCTCCGCGCTGTGTTCGGGACTGTTCGCCATGGCCGCTCCATAGCCTGTTTCGCGCATCGATCCACAGGTTCGCACCTCCGTCGCGCTTCCCCATCCCGGGGATTTTCATGGCGGGTTTACCAGTGCCGGCCTAGCTTCACCGAAAGACCGTTCGGGGCGAAAACACATGGCGCGCATTCTTCTGGCCGAGGACGACCACTCGCTGCGCGGGTTCCTGACCCGCGCCCTCGAGCGGGCCGGTCATTCCGTGGTCGATTGCGAGAATGGCGACGACGCCATCGACGCCCTCGACCAGGGTCCCTGGGACCTGTTGCTGACCGACATCGTCATGCCCGGCGCCGACGGCATCGAGGTGGCGCGCGTCGCCGCCGCCCGCCAGCCCGGCATCCGCATCATGTTCATCACCGGCTTCGCCGCCGTGGCCCTGTCGGCCGCCCAGGCCAGCCCCCAGGCCAAGGTGCTGTCCAAGCCGGTGCACCTGCGCGACCTGGTCGGCGAGGTCGAGCGGATGGTCGCGGCGGCCTGAATACCGCCTCGGGTGGTCACGATCTTTAGATCGAATCGCCCTGGTTTCGCCCTTGCGGTCCGCTGGCCCTGCGGGTTATAGACCGCGCCTTCCTGCCCCCGGGGTGACCCGGGGCCGTTTCGGCGGACGCGTAGCTCAGCGGGAGAGCACCTCGTTGACATCGAGGGGGTCACAGGTTCAATCCCTGTCGCGTCCACCATTCCTTCCCTACAGTCGACGCCTCGCCTTCGGGCCGCTGCAGATTCGGGGATCCCTTGCCCAGCTTCTATGAGTTCTTCGCCGGCGGCGGCATGGTGCGTGCGGGGCTGGGGGAAGACTGGACCTGCCTGTTCGCCAACGACTTTGACGCCCGCAAGGGCTTCGCCTACCAGGCCAACTGGGGCACGGGCGGAGAGCTGACCGTCGGCGATATCCGCGGCATTGACCCGACGGTCCTGCCGGGTGAGCCGGACCTGGTCTGGGGCAGCTTCCCCTGTCAGGACCTGTCGCTGGCGGGCGCCGGCGCCGGACTGGACGGCGCGCGCTCGGGGACCTTCCACGCCTTCTGGGATGTGATCCGCGGCCTGATCGAACAGGGACGCGCCCCCGGCCTGGTGGCGGTCGAGAACGTCTGCGGGACCCTGACCTCCCACGGCGGACGGGATTTCGAGACCATCTGCCGGACCTTTGCCGAGGCCGGCTATCGCTACGGCGTCCTGGTCATCAACGCCGACCTGTTCGTGCCGCAAAGCCGGCCGCGCCTGTTCGTGGTCGGGGTGCGCGACGGCGTGGAGATCGCGCCGGAACTGCTGTCGCCGGAACCGGTCGAGCCTTTCCACACCCCCGCCGTGCGACGGGCGACGGCGGCCCTGCCGGAGGCGGCGCGTGACCGGCTGCTGTGGTGGAACCTGCCGACGCCGCCGCGCCGGGCCGCGACCTTCGCCGACCTGATCGAGGACGAGCCGGACAGCGTCGGCTGGCATAACCAGGCCGAGACGAAGCGGCTGCTGGACCTGATGTCGCCGGTCAACGCCGCCAAGGTCGAGGCGGCCCGGCGCGCCGGCCGCCGCATGGTCGGCGGCGTCTATCGCCGCACGCGGGTCGAGGCCGGATCGAAGGTTCAGCGGGCCGAGGTCCGGTTCGACGACGTCGCCGGCTGTCTGAGGACTCCGGGCGGCGGGTCGAGCCGCCAGATCATCCTCGTCGTTGACGGACCCGCCGTGCGGTCGCGGCTGATCTCGGCGCGGGAGACGGCGCGGCTGATGGGCCTGCCTGACGCCTATGTGCTGCCGCGGAACTACAGCGACGCCTACCACCTGACCGGAGACGGGGTGGCGGTCCCCGTCGTGCGCCATCTGGCCCGCCATGTGTTCGAGCCGGTGATCGCCGCGGCCCTGGCCGCCCGGCGGGCCGCCTGAGCCTCAGACGGGGCGCTTGCCGCCGCCGGCCTGACCCTCGCCGGCCCGGCCCGTGTCGGCCTGGTGTTCGATCCGGCCGCTCTCGACTTCTGTGCGCGAGAACACCTCCTCCTGACCGGATTCGAGCAGCTCGTCCTCGGGCCCGCCCAGGCCGCCGACCACAAGGCCGGCGGAGCCCGGGGCGGGGCGGTCGGGAAGGGTCTTGTCGATGCTGCGAGCCATGCCGGGCCAACGACGCAGAGGGGTGTGAGTTCCACCCGGAGGGGCGGCTCAGGGCCGCGCCGGTATCTCGAGCCCGCGCTGCACCGCCGGGCGGGCGAGGCCGCGCTCCAGCCACGCCCGGATGTTTTCCAGCGCGTCGAAGTCGACGAGTTCGCGCGCCTCATAGAAGCCGATCAGATTGCGCACCCAGCCCAGCATGGAGATGTCGGCGATGGAGTAGTCGCCCATGACCCAGTCGCGGTCTTCCAGCCGGCCGTCCAGCACGCTGAGGAGCCGCTTCGACTCGGCGACGTAGCGCTGCAGGGGCCGCTTGTCCTCGTACGCGCGGCCGGCGAATTTGTGGAAGAAGCCCAGCTGACCGAACATCGGACCGAGGCCGCCCATCTGCCACATGACCCACTGGATCGTCTCATAACGGCCGGCGGCGTCGGCGGGCAGGAACCGGCCGGTCTTCTCGGCCAGATAGATCAGTATGGCCCCCGACTCGAACAGGGCCAGCGGCTGACCGCCCGGGCCGTCGGGGTCGAGGATGGCGGGAATCTTTCCGTTGGGGTTCAGCGACAGGAATTCCGGGCCCCAGGTCTCGTCTTTGCCGATGTCGACGAAATGCGGCTCGTACGGCAGGCCGGTCTCCTCCAGCATGATCGAGGCCTTCACCCCGTTCGGCGTGTTCAGGGAATAGAGCTGAAGGCGGTCGGGATGCTGGGCCGGCCAGCGCCGGGTGATCGGAAAGGCGGAGAGGTCGGCCATCGGAAGCTCCTGCGGGGTTCCGGAGGGATGTAGGCGGGCGAGGGTGGACCGCAACCGGCGCAGTGGCGCTTCTGGAGCGGACAGCGCCGTCTGGACCCGGCGCGTCCGTCCGGGCATTGGAGGCGCATGACCTTTGCGACCCCGTCCCCCGCCGACTGGAAGGCCCTCGCCGAGAAGG
>CAZGPS010000206.1:0-5229 GCA_964527675.1 uncultured Brevundimonas sp.
CAGGCACCCCCTGCCCCTTCTGCGCCTCGGCGAACATCCAGGCGGCGAAGACGATCAGGCCGGGCTTGGCGAATTCGGACGGCTGAAGGCTGAAGGGGCCGAGGTTGATCCAGCGCGCCGCGCCCTTCACCTCATCGCCGATGAACGGCAGGGCCATCATGGTGACGATGGCCCCCAGCAGGGCCAGCACGGCGATGCGGCGGACACCGCACGGGGACAGGAGCGAGCTGGTCAGCATCAGCACCAGCCCCATCGAGCCCCAGACCAGCATCCGCCATGAGTAGTGGAACGGGTCGCTGATCGACTGGTCGGCGTTGATCGCCGCCGGACTGGAGGCGAAGCTGAGCGCCACGCCCAGGGCCATCAGCGTCAGAGCCGCCGCCAGAAGGGCGCGATCGACGGTCCAGAACCATTTGGCGATCGGGCTCTGGTCGTTGCGGGAAAAGGCGGGGCTGTAGCTTTCCGTCATGACGCGCTCGCGGGAACCGCGCCGAGGGCGAGGACGGCGGCGCGGAAGGCCTCTCCACGGGCCTCGAAGTCGGGATACTGGTCGAAGGAGGCGGCGGCCGGTGACAGCAGCACCACCTCGTCGCGCCCGGTGGCGGCGGCGGCCTCGGCGGCGGCCTTCACCGCCGTCGCCATGTCGCCGCAGGTGCGGTGCGGCGTGTCGCCCAGCCGGGCGGCGAAGGACCCGGCCGCCTCGCCGATCAGAAAGGCCTCGACCACGCGCGGGAACAGGTCCTCGAGATCGTCGATCCCGCCCGCCTTGGCCCGGCCGCCGGCGATCCAGTAGCTGCGACCGTAGGAGGACAGGGCCTGCCGCGCCGCGTCGGCGTTGGTGGCCTTGGAGTCGTTGATGAAGCGTACGCGGCCGAGGGTGGCGACGTGTTCCATGCGGTGGGCGAGGCCGGGGAAGGTCAGGAGGCCCTCTACTGCAGCCTCCCGGGACACGCCAAGGGCGCGGGCGGCGCCATAGGCGAAGGCGGCGTTCTGGGCGTTGTGGCGGCCCGGCAGCGAGCGGGCGACAGACAGGTCGCAGACATATTCGCCGACGCTGGCCAGAATCCCGTCGATGGCCGTGATGGCGGCGGTCTTCTCGAAGCCGATGCGCCAGTCGTCCCGGTCATGGTGTTTGACGGTCGTCACAAGGGTCAGCCGATCCGCCCGCCCGACCAGCTCCTCGGCGATGTTCAGCCCGAAGGGATCGTCGATGCCGACCAGCGCCATGGCCGCCGGCCCCTGCGCCTGGAAGATGCGCATCTTGGCCGCGACATAGCCGTCCATGCCGCCATGCCGTTCCAGATGGTCCGGGCTGATGTTGGTCAGGATCGCCACGTCGGGCGCGAAACGGGTGGTCAGGTCCAGCTGGTAGCTGGAGGCCTCGATCACATAGACCGCCTTCGCCGGAGCGCGGACCTCCCGGTCCGCATCGTGCGAGATATGGGAAGGCGGACCTGGAGGTCCGCGCTCCCCAAAGCCCGGCAGGGCCAGCACGCCGATGCCGATATTGCCGCCGACATGGACGGTCATTCCCGCCTGTTTCAGCACCCAGCCGATCAGGGCGGTGGTGGTTGACTTGCCGTTGGTGCCGGTGATGGCGACGACCTTCGGCCGCTCCGCTTCCGGCAAGGCCGCGACGGCGCGGGCGAACAGCTCGATGTCGCCGACGATCTCGACGCCCGCCGCCTTCGCCTTGCCCACCGTCCAGTGCGGTTCGGGATGGGTGAGCGGCGCGCCCGGCGACAGCACCAGGGCGGCGAAGCCGGACCAGTCGGCGGCGGTCAGGTCCTCGACCGCGAACCCTTCGGCCTCCGCCTGCATGCGGCTGGAGACGCTGTCGTCCCACAGCACCGGCAGGGCCCCGCCGGCCTTGAGCGCACGCGCCGCCGTCAGTCCCGACCGGCCGAGGCCGAAGACCGCGACGCGCCGCCCCTCAAAGCCGGGGACCGGGATCATCTATCTGAGCTTCAACGTGGCGAGGCCGGCGAGGGCCAGCATGGCCGAGACGATCCAGAAACGGATCACCACCGTCGATTCCGGCCAGCCCATCTTCTCGAAATGATGGTGGATCGGGGCCATCAGGAAGATGCGCTTCTTCGTCGCCTTGTAGTAGCCGACCTGGATCATGACGCTGAGCGCCTCGATGACGAACAGGCCGCCGACGATCCCCAGCACCAGCTCGTGCTTGGTGGCCACGGCGATGGCCCCGAGCGCGCCGCCGAGGGCCAGGGAGCCGGTGTCGCCCATGAAGATCTTGGCCGGCGGCGCATTGTACCAGAGGAAGCCGACCCCGCCGCCGATCATGGCGGCGCAGAAGATGGCCAGCTCTCCCGCGCGCGGCACATGGTGGACGCCGAGGTAGTTGGAGAAGATGAAGTTGCCGACCAGATAGGCGATGATGCCGAAGGCCCCCGCCGCCATCATCACCGGCACGATGGCCAGGCCGTCCAGCCCATCGGTCAGGTTCACCGCATTGGAAAACCCGACCAGGGTGAAGGCGGCGAACAGGACGTAGAACCAGCCCACATTCAACAGCACGGCCTTGAAGAAGGGAAAGGCGATCGAGGTCTCGAGATTCGGCGTCGTAGGCGAGGCCGTCATCCAAAGCACCGTCATGACCCCGGCGATGACCGAGACGATCACCTGGGCGACCAGCTTCTGTTTCGAGGTCAGGCCGGCCGAGGTCTGTTTCGACACCTTGGCGTAGTCGTCGATGAAGCCGAGCACGCCGAACGCCGCCGTGACGAAGCTGACGATCCAGATGTAGGGATTGGTCAGGTCGCCCCACAGCAGCACCGCCACGGCGATGCCGGCGAGGATCATCAGCCCGCCCATGGTCGGGGTGCCGACCTTGGACAGGTGCGACACCGGGCCGTCCGAGCGGATCGGCTGGCCCTTGCCCTGTTTGAGCCGCATCCAGGCGATGAAGCGGCTGCCCATGGCCACGGCGACGATCATGGCCGTGGCCATGGCGAGGGCGACCCGCACCGTCTGGTACTGGACCAGATTGAGGAGCGGATAGTCCTGGGCGATGTCGGCGTAGTGGAGATACAGCAGGTAAAACATCAGGCGGCCCCTCCCAGAGCAGCAAGAGCCTTGGCCACCAGGGTGGCCTTTGACCCGTTCGATCCCTTGACCATGACGATGTCGCCGGGCGCGACCAGATCGCCGGCCTCGGCCGCGAGTTCGGCCGCCGTCTCGCGCCACAGGCCCCGGCGTGCGGGTGGCAGGGCGTCATGCAGCCGCTTCATCTCCGGCCCGGCGGTATGGACCAGGTCGAGGCCGGCGACGGCGATCGGCGCGGCCAGCCCCTCGTGCAGCTCGCGCGAGCGGTCGCCGAGCTCGAGCATGTCGGTCAACACCACGACCCGGCGGGCGCCTGCGCCCACCGGCTTGGCCCCGAGGCTGCGGAAGCCGGCGGTCATCGACAGGGGATTGGCGTTGTAGCTCTCGTCGATCAGGGTGAAGGCCCCGCCGGGGGCCCTGACCACCAGGGTCTGGCCCCGGCCGGCCAACGGCTGGAAATCGGCCAGGGCGGCGAGGCCGGTCTCCAGCGGCACATCCAGCGCCTCCAGCATCAGCAGCACGCACAGGCTGTTCAGGCCCCAGTGGAAGCCGGTCTGGCGCACCGGGAAGTCGAGCGGCTTGCCATAGAGCTCGGCCTTGACCCGCGCGCCATCGGCGCCGGGGATGAAGTCAAGCAGGCGGGCGTCGTGGCCCGCCTCGGCGCCGAAGGTGACGCGGCGGGCCCCGGCCCGGGCGGCGGCCGCTTCCAGCACCGTGGCGAAGCCGCCGTCGCCGTTCAGTACGGCGACGCCGCCGGGCGCCAGGCCCTCGAAGATGGCCGCCTTCTCCTTGGCCACTCCCGCCTCGCCGTCCGGGAAGGCCTCGATGTGGACCGGACCGACGGTGGTGACGCAGGCGGCGTGCGGCCGGACCATCTTCGACAGGGGCGCGATCTCGCCCGGCGCGTTCATGCCGATCTCGAACACGGCGCGGGCCGTCGAGCGCGGCATTCTGGCCAGCGTCAGCGGCACGCCGATATGATTGTTGTAGCTCTTGATCGAGGCGTGGGCCGGGCCGGCGAGGTCCAGCCCCGCCTTGATCGCCTGGGTGACGCTGGTCTTGCCGACCGAGCCGGTGACCGCGCCGCGCCGGACCTGCGGGCTGCGCTCGCGCGAGGCGACGCCGAGGGCTTCCAGCGCGCGCAGGGTGTCGGCGACGACGACGGAGGGCCCGCCCTCGACCGGGTGTTCGGTGATCGCCCCGGACGCGCCGGCGGCGAAGGCGAGGGCGGCGAACTCATGGCCGTCCCGCGCGCCCTTCAGCGCCAGGAACAGGTCGCCGGGGACGATCTCGCGGCTGTTGTAGGTGATCCCGACGACCTCGAACGGGGCGCCGGACAGGCGTCCGCCGGTCGCGGCCTCGATTTCGGCGGAGGTCCAGAGGGGAGCGATGTCAGGCATGGAGGCGGAGGGCTTCAGCGGCTTCGGTGGCGTCGTCGAAGGGATGGGTGACCCCGCCGACGATCTGTCCCTGCTCATGCCCTTTTCCGGCGATCACCACCACATCTCCGTCGCGCATCTGGTCGACGGCGTGACGGATGGCGGCACGGCGGTCGCCGATCTCATGCGCGCCCGGGCAGCCCTCGCGCACGGCCTTGCGGATCGCGGCGGGGTCTTCCGAGCGCGGGTTGTCGTCGGTGACGATGGCCACGTCGGCCAGACGGCCGGCGATCTCGCCCATCAGCGGACGCTTGGCCCGATCCCGGTCGCCGCCCGCGCCGAAGACGACGATCAGGCGGCCCGTCGCGTGCGGACGCAGGGCGTTCAGCACCGTCTCCAGCCCGTCGGGCGTGTGGGCGTAGTCGACATAGACCTCGCCGCCGCGCGCGCCGCCGGGGATGCGTTGCAGTCGGCCCTGCGCGCCCTGAATCAGCTCCAGCGCTGGGATCACGCGGTCGGGATCTTCGCCGCCCGCGATGCACAGGCCCGCCGCCACCAGGGCGTTGGACGCCTGAAACGCGCCCGCGAGAGGCAGCAGAATGTCATGCACCCGGCCGCGCGCATCGAGGGTCAGGCGCTGGCCCTCCGGCGTCGCCCGGCGCGCCAGCAGGGTCAGGTCGCGCCCGCGCTCGCCCACGCCCCTCACGCCCAGACCGGCCATGATCGAGGCCGAAGCGAAGGCCGAGTAGGCGTCGGAATCCGCATTCAGAACCGCCGTACGTCC
>CAZGPS010000207.1:0-5225 GCA_964527675.1 uncultured Brevundimonas sp.
CGACGGCGTTGACGCGCTGCACATTCAGATTGGGGGCCAGCCGCAGCGCCTCGGGCAGGCTGGTCGCGCCCGAGCGGCGGATGTCCTCGGCGCTGATGACGAAGATCGCGGCCGCGGCGTCGGCCAATGCCTCGGGCCGCCGCGACACCGAGGTCACCTCGACCATCGACAGTTCTTCCAGGGACAGCCGGGTCAGGTCCTGGTCGTCCTGGCCCGCCGCTGTCGCCTGCCGGGCGCCGCCGGCCGTATCGCCCGGCGATCGCGCAGGCGTTTCATCCGCCCGCGCCACCCCAGGCAGGACAAGAAGAATTGCCGCGGCGGCTCCTCGCCGGAATTGACGCATCAGACCTCCCCCTCCGCAAATCCTGCGACCGGCTGCAACGCTTCTTCCCTCCATTCGGTTGCCGAACCGTGTCTGGCTGCGGCCGCCGGCGATACCCGTTCCCGGCGCTCGCCTGTGTCCCGCGTCTGCCGGCTCAGGCTGTCGCAAAGCTGCGCGACAGCTTGCGCGCCAGCTCCGCCTGCACGAACGGCTTGTGCACGATCTGGTGCTCGCCGACCCCGGTCAAGGCCTCGGCGTCGGCGTATCCGGTCGCGAACAATATGGGCACCCGCGGGCGCCGCGCCCGCAGCTCCCGGGCCAGGTCCGCGCCATTCATGCCGGGCATGGCGAAGTCCAGCACCACGGCGCTGATCTCGTCATTGCGCTCGAACAGGTCCAGCGCGGCTCCGCCGCTGCCCGCCTCGACGACGTCATAGCCCAGGTCCGCCAGCAGGCCGGCGGTGACCTCGCGCACGGCGTCGTCGTCGTCGACCAGCAACACCACCAGATGATCCTCATGGGCGACGGGGCCCGCCTCGGCGTCGGCGCCCTGGACCGCCGGCGCGCCGCTGGCCTTCGGCAGGAAGACCCTGATCGTCGTGCCGCGGCCGACCTCGGTTTCGATGGCGACGCCGCCCCCCGACTGTTTGGCCAGGCCGAACACCTGGCTCAGTCCCAGACCCGATCCCTTGCCGACCTCCTTGGTGGTGAAGAAGGGTTCGAAAGCCCGGGCCCGCACGGCGTCGCTCATGCCCGAGCCGGTGTCGCTCACCGAGACCATCACATAGTCCCCCGGCGGCGGGGCCTCGGGCGTCTCCGGCTCGCCCAGCGCCACATTCGCGGTGGTGATGGTCAGCGACCCCCCGACCTCCATGGCGTCGCGGGCGTTGATCGCCAGATTGAGAATGACCAGTTCGATCTGGGTCGGGTCGATCATCGCCGGCCACAGATCGTCAGCCAGTTGCGGGGCGGCGATCCGGACGCTGCCGCCGATCGTGCTGTGCAGCAGATCGTGCATGCTCCTGACCGTGCCGTTCAGATCGACCGGCCGCGGCTCCAGCTTCTGCTGCCGCGAGAAGGCCAGCATCTGGGCGGTCAATCGCGCCCCCCGTTGGGAAGCCTCGCTCATCATCGCCAGCCGGCGGATCAGCGCCGGGTCCTCGGCCCGCTTCCGCATCTGTTCGACATTGCCCAGGATCACGGTCAGCAGGTTGTTGAAGTCGTGCGCCACGCCCGAGGTCAGCTGCCCGACCGCCTCCAGACGCTGCGCCTGCCGCAGGGCCGACTCCACCTTCTCCCGCTCCGCGATCTGCTCCGCCAGCTGCCGGTTGGCGGCCTCCAGCTCGGCGGTGCGTTCCGCCACGCGCCGTTCCAGCATGGCCTCGGCGCGGCGGATCTCCTCGATCCGCTCGCGCGCCTCATACTGCCGCCGACGTCCGCGCAGGGCCGTCTGCACGGCGCTGACCAGGGTGGTGGGATGGAACGGTCGCTCCAGAAAGCTGACATTACCCAGGGTCGTCGACAGCCGCCGCGCCGCCGGATTGCGCTCCACGCTGCCGCCCCGCCGGGTCAGCACGAGGAAGGGAAAGTCCGACCACGACGGCTGCGCCTCGATCCACGCCGCCAGTCCGGTCAGGTCGCAGTCGCGCAGGGCCTCCTCGACGACCACGGCCAGCCCCGCCCCCTCGTCCAGCCGCGCCCGCAGGGCCTCCAGTGAGTCGCACACCTCCACCGGGGCTCCCGCCTCCTTGAGGATGGCCGCGGCCACGGCGGCGTCGCGCCCCGTGGGCGCCAGCACCAGCGCCCGCTGCGAAAGATCGCCGCCGTGACTCATGCCGAGGCTTCACCCATCAGCCCCGAACCCTGTCCGACGAAATTCGGCACCCCGCGCAGCACGCCCTGGAAGCCATGCAGCGGCTCGCCCAAGGTCAGGCCGTCGGGCCCGATGTCGTATTCGCGGATGGTCTTCTCGTGCCGCCCGGCGCGCTTCTTGATCACCGACACGGCCCGGCGCACGTGCCCCGCGGCCTCGAAATAGCGCAGCAGGATCACCGTATCGGCCAGATAGGTTACATCGACCGGCGCCTTCATATCCCCGACCAGGCCGTGCTGGGCCACGGTCAGGAAGGTCGAGGCCCCCTGGCGGTTCAGATACTGCAGCAGCTCGTGGATGTGCAGCACCAGGAACTGCTCCTGCGGCATCGCCGCCTGGTAGCCGTTCAGACTGTCGATCACGACGGTCTTGATCTGCTCCTGCGACACGCATTTGCGCACCCGCGCGGCGAACTCGCCCGGCGACAGTTCGGCCGCGTCGACCTGTTCGATGATCAGCGAGCCGGCGTCGCGCATCGCCTCCAGATCGATGCCCAGACCCTTCACCCGGTCGTACAGCAGGCCCAGCTCCTCATCGAAGATGAACAGCGCCGCCTTCTCGCCGCGCTCCACCGCGGCCACCGCGAAATTGATCGTGAACAGCGACTTGCCGGTCCCCGCCGGGCCCAAAATCAGGGCGCTGGAGCCGCGCTCCAGCCCCCCGCCCAGCAGCTGGTCCAGCTCGGCCGAGCCGCTCGACATCGGGCTGCGGTCGAAGGCCGTGCGATGCTCCGACGCCACGATGCGCGGATAGACCTCCAGCCCGCCGGTCTTGATGGTGAAGTCGTGATAGCCGCCGCGGAAGCGCCGCCCGCGGTATTTGATCACCCGCACCCGCCGCCGCTCGGCTCCATACTCCGGCGCCAGCTCCTGCAGCTGGATCACCCCGTGCGCCACGCTGTGCACGGTCTTGTCGTTGATGTCGGTGGTCAGGTCGTCCAGCAGCAGCACCGTCACCCCGCGCCGGGCGAAATAGTGTTTCAGCGCCAGCACCTGGCGCCGGTACCTCAGCGACCCCTGGGCCAGCAGCCGGATCTCCGACAGGCTGTCGACCACCACCCGCGACGGATCGGCCTGCTCGACCGCGTCGAGGATCATCCGCGTCGTCTCGCCCAGCTCCAGGTCCGAGGAATACAGCAGGCTCTGCTGCTGCCGCTCGTCCAGCAGGCTCTCGGCCGGCGCCAGTTCGAAGATCTCGATCCCGTCCAGCGACCAGTGGTGCGACGCCGCCGTGGCGCGCAGCTCCTCCTCGGTCTCCGACAGGGTGATGTACAGAACCCGCTCGCCGCGCGCCGCGCCCTGCATCAGGAAATTCATCGCGGCGGTGGTCTTGCCCGTCCCCGGATTGCCCTCCAGCAGATACAGCCGGTCGCGCTGCAGCCCGCCGGCGAGGATGTCGTCCAGTCCGGTGATCCCGAATTCGGCCTGGTCCCGGCCGTCGTCGATACCCTTGGTCATGCGTCCTCTCATCATCAGCTGAGCCGTAACGCACGGATATGGATAAGGTTACACGGCGCCGGAGCGCCACAATCCTCACAGCACCCGCAGGCTCGGCCCCGCCCCGCCGCGTCCGGGCGTCAGGTCGCACACCGCCCAGACCAGCGCATCCGCCCGGTCCGGCGACCGCCCCCCGGCGTCCTCCCCGCCCAGCCCCATCAGCTCCGCCTCCAGCGCCTCCAGCCCCGCCGCATGCGCCACCCGCCCCTGCTCATAGAGCGCCGCCACAGGCTCCGCCCGCGCGACCTTGCCGACCGACGCATGCACCCGCTTGACCGCCCGCGTCAGCCCGGACGCCCGCAGCACCGCCTCGGCCATGGCCCCGCCGTTGTTGCTCTCGACCACCACCCGCGCGGCGCCGAAATCCTCCGCCGTCCGCCGCACCCGGTCGGCCCAGCTCTCCGGCGACAGCCCCGCCGCCGTCCGGTCGGCCAGCACCAACAGCCGCCCGCCGCGCCGCCCGACCACGACGATCCCGCACGCATCGCGCGGTCGTCCCGACAGCGTCCCCGCCGGCGGATCGACCGCCACCACCACCCGTTCGCACCGCCCCTCCCAGCTCGCCCCCGCCGCCTTCGCCCGCGCCACATCCGCCGCCGTGAACAGCGCCCCCTCGGCCTCCAGCAGCACCCCCTCCAGCTCCTGCGCCGCCCGCCGCGTGCCGCCGTACAGATCCTGCATCGCCGCCAGAAACCCCGGCGCCAGATTGCCCGCATTGGCCGCCGTCGGCGCATCGGTCCGCACGCACCCCGACTCGCCCAGCACCCCGCGCATCAACCGCCCGGGTCGAGGCGTGGTCGTCAGAACCAGCTTCGGCGAAGCCCAGGCCGCGTCGGGTCGGGAGGTCCCGACGGGCCGACGACCGCGGCCCAAGGAATCGGCGTCGAGGCGTAAGCCGAGACGCAGCATCGCCAGCGCCTCTGCCCCCCGCTCCCACGCGCACACCTCATCCCCCCAGGCGGCGTGAAACTGCGGCCCCCTCAGCCGCTCCGGCTCCCCGGCCGAGAACAGCAGCCCGACCGCCCCGCCCGGAAACCGCACCCGCCGCAGCGACGGCTCATACGTCGCCCCCGACCGGTACGGCAGACTCAACACCCCCGACGGCCCCTCCAGCATCACCGCCCGCGCGTCGAACAGCGTCGGCGCCACCAGGGCGATCCGTCCCCCGGCCCCCAGCCGCATCGCCGTCTCCCACACCCATTCCGCCCCGGCCCGCGTCTTGCCCGCCCCGCGCCCGCCCAGAAACACCCAGGTGCGCCAGTCCCCCCCTCCAGGCAGATGGGCGGGCGCGCACTGTCCGTCATGCGCCGTCCGCCGCCACGCCGCCGTCGCCAGCGCCGCGTCCGCCGCCAGCTGCGCGTTCAATCGATCGCCCCCTCCCGCCGCAGGAAGGCCCGCCCCGCCTCCCGCCCCGGCCCGGTCGGGTCCCCGGCGTCCTCGCCCGCCCCGGTCCGCGCCAGCGCCTCCAGCGCCCCCGCGGTCGATATCTGGTCAACCAGGAAGCGCGCCCCGGTCTGCTCCACCAGGGCCAGAT
>CAZGPS010000208.1:0-5218 GCA_964527675.1 uncultured Brevundimonas sp.
ACCGGCGTCGGCTTCTTCGACCACATGCTGGAGCAGATCGCGGCCCACGGCGGCTTCTCCCTGCGCCTGTCGTGCGAGGGCGACCTGCACACCGATCCCCACCACACCATCGAGGACTCGGCCATCGCCCTCGGCCAGGCCCTGAAACAGGCGCTCGGCGAGCGTCGCGGCATCGCCCGCTACGGTTTCGTCCTGCCCATGGACGAGGCCAACGCCGCCGTCTCCATCGACCTGTCCGGCCGCCCCTATCCGGTGTTCGAGGGGAGCTTCGACACCCCCTTCATCGGCGAGTACCGCACCGATCTGACGGCCCACGTCTTCCGTTCGCTGGCCGAACACCTCGGCGCGGCCATCCACGTCTCGGTCACCGGGGACGACGACCACCACAAGACCGAGGCCGTCTACAAGGCCTTCGGCCGCGCCCTGCGCCAGGCCATCCGCGTCGAGGGCGACGCCGTCCCGAGCACCAAGGGGGTTTTGTGACCACGGTCACCGTCCTGTCCTATGGCGCCGGCAATGTCGCCTCGGTCCAGTTCGCGCTGGAGCGGCTCGGCGCCACCGTCCGCCTGACCGCCGACCCGGCCGAAGTCGCCGCGGCCGAACGCCTGATCCTGCCCGGGGTCGGCGCCGCCGGCTACGCCATGGCCCGGCTGGCCGACCTGAACCTGGTCGAGCCGATCCGCGCCTTCCCCCGCCCCCTGCTCGGCGTCTGCCTCGGCCAGCAGCTGCTGTTCGACGCCAGCGACGAGGGCGGCGGCGTGCCCCTGCTCGGCCTGATCCCCGGCGGGGTCGGCCGTATCGAGCCGGCCCCCGAACGGCCGGTGCCGCACATGGGCTGGTCGCGGCTGTCGATCATCCGTCCCGACCCCCTGCTGGAGGGGATCGACGAGGGGGCCTACGCCTATTTCGTGCACAGCTACGTCTGTCCCGACGGCGACGCGACCCTCGCCCGCGCCGACTACGGCGGCCCGGTGCCGGCCGTGGTCCGCAACGGATCCCGCTGGGGCTGCCAGTTCCACCCCGAGCGATCGGCCGCCGCCGGTGCCCGCATCCTGCAGAATTTTCTGGAAATCGAACCATGACCCCTCCGTCGTCGTCATCCTCCGGCGAGGCGCAGCCGAGACCGGGGGACGCCATGATCGTCTACCCGGCCATAGACCTGCGCGGCGGCGTCTGCGTCCGGCTGATGCACGGCCGCTTCGACCAGGCCACCCTCTATGACGAGGATCCCGCCGCCCGCCTCGCCGCCTTCGCCGCCGCCGGCGCCGCCTGGGCCCATATCGTCGACCTCGACGGGGCCGAGGCCGGCCGCGCCATGCAGCACGCCCTGATCGGCGAGCTGGCGCGCTCCGGCGACATCCTGATCCAGTCGGGCGGTGGCGTCCGGTCCGACGACGACATCCGCGCCCTGCTCGCCGCCGGCGTCGCCCGCGTCGTGGTCGGCTCCCAGGCCGTCACCCGCCCAGAGGCGGTGGCCGGCTGGCTCGAGCATTTCGGGGCCGACCGCCTGACCCTCGCCATCGACGTGCGCGCCGTCGGCGACCGCTGGGTGCCGGCCCTCAAGGGCTGGACCCAGGCCGCCGAGGTCGATCTGTGGGCCGCGCTCGACCGCTATCCGCCGGGAACCGCCCGGCACCTGCTGGTTACCGATGTCGGCCGCGACGGGGCCCTGACCGGCCCCAATTTCGACCTGCTGGCCGAGCTGCGCCGCCGTCGCCCCGACCTCGAACTCCAGGCCTCGGGCGGGGTCGCCACGCTCGACGACCTGACCGGCGCCAAGGCCGTTGGCGCCGCCGGCGTCATCGTCGGCCGCGCCCTGTACGAGCGCCGCTTCACCCTGCAACAGGCGCTGGAGACGGCTTCCGCATGACCGGCCAGTTCTCCAGCAAGAGGGCGGTCAAGTGACCGCCCGGCGCATCATCCCCTGTCTCGACGTCAAGGACGGCCGGGTGGTCAAGGGCGTCCGCTTCGAGGGCCACGTCGACATGGGCGACGCCGCCGAGCTCGCCGCCCGCTACCGCGACCAGGGCGCCGACGAGCTGGTCTTCTACGACATCGCCGCCAGCCCCGAGGGCCGCACCCTCGACTACGGCTGGGTGCGCGACATCGCCCGCCTGCTCGACATTCCGTTCAGCGTCGCCGGCGGCATCCGCTCGGTCGAACAGGCCGGCCGCTGCCTCGACAACGGCGCCGACAAGGTCTCGATCAACTCCCCCGCCCTCGAACGCCCGGAGCTGATCGCCGAAATGGCCGCCCGCTTCGGGGCCCAGTGCGTCGTCGTCGGCGTCGATTCGAAACGCGCCGGCGACGACTGGTTCGTCCACCAGTACACCGGCGACCCGACCGCCAGCCGCGGCGCCGGCCGCCGCACCCTCGACTGGATCGTCGAGGCGCAATCCCTCGGCGCCGGCGAGATCGTGCTCAACTGCATGGACGAGGACGGCGTCCGCCGCGGCTACGACATCGCCCAGCTGACCGCCGCGCGCGAGCGGCTGACCATCCCGCTGGTCGCCTCGGGCGGCGCCGGAGAGGCCGCCCATTTCCGCGATGTATTCCAGCAGGCCGGCGTCTCCGGTGCCCTCGCCGCCAGCGTCTTCCACACCGGATCCCTGACCATTCCCGACCTCAAGGCCTTCCTGGCCGGCTCGGGCGTTGAGGTGAGACCATGATCGATCCTTCCACCCTCGACTTCGCCAAGGGCGACGGCCTTCTCCCCGTCGTCGTCCAGGACGCCGCCACCCTGCAGGTCCTGACGCTGGCCTACATGGACCGCGCCGCCCTCGACGAGACGATCGCCTCGGGCGAGGCGACCTTCTTCTCGCGCTCGCGCGGCGGCCGCTGGCGCAAGGGCGAGACCTCCGGCGACCGGCTGCACGTCGTCTCCATCACCCCCGACTGCGACGCCGACTCCCTGGTCCTCAAGGTCCGGCCCGTCGGCAACGCCTGCCATCTGAACCGCATCAGCTGTTTCGGCGCGGAAGACGCCCCCGGCCTCGGCCGCCTCGCCCGGCTGGAGCAGACCATCGCCGTCCGCGCCGCCGCCGACCCGGCGCAAAGCTGGACCGCCCGCCTGCTCGCCGAGGGCCCCAAACGCGCCGCCCAGAAGGTCGGCGAGGAAGGTGTCGAGACCGCCTTGGCCGGCGCCGCCGGCCCGGATTCGGAACTCGCCTCCGAGGCCGCGGATTTGGTCTATCATCTGCTGGTGCTGCTCCGCGCCCGTCACATGGTGTTTCAGGACGTCCTCGACGTCTTGGCTCAACGGGCGGAAGCGGCCAGACAAACCCCGGGTCACGACGGGACCTGAACCTGAGGAGAGCGCATGGCGGCCCTGGTGCTGTTCGGTGGCGGCGGCGACCTCGCCATGAGGATGCTCCTGCCCTCGCTCTATTTTCTCGAGCACGACCGCCTGCTGCCCGACGGTCTCAAGATCATCGGCGCGGCCCGCTCGGACGAGAGCCGCGAAGAGTATGTCGCCAAGGTCCGCCAGTCGGTCGAGACCAAGGCCCGCGCCGACGACGCCTGGGCCGATGACGCCTGGGCCCGGATGGAGGCCCGCCTCGACTATCTGGCGGTCGACGCCACCTCGGCCGAAAGCCTCAGGCCGCTCAAGGACAAGGTCGGCGACGGCGCCTGCACCTCCTTCCTCGCCGTCTCGCCCTCCCTCTACGCCCGCATCGTCACCGCCATGCGCGCCGCCGGCCTGGCCGAGCCCGAGGATCGCGTCGTGCTGGAAAAGCCGATCGGCCGCGACCTCGACAGCTTCCGCCAGATCGACGACGCGGTGGCCGACGCCTTCTCCGAGAACCAGGTCTTCCGCATCGACCACTATCTCGGCAAGGAGACGGTCCAGAACCTGATCGCCCTGCGCTTCGGCAACACCATCTTCGAGCCGCTGTGGAACAACCTCAGCATCGACCACGTCCAGATCACCATCGGCGAAACCGTCGGCGTCGGCGACCGCTGGCCGTATTACGACGAGTACGGAGCCCTGCGTGACATGCTCCAGAACCACATGCTGCAGCTGCTCTGCCTCGTGGCCATGGAGCCCCCCTCCGACCTCGACCCGGACTCGGTCCGCAACGAAAAGGTCAAGGTCCTGCGCTCGCTGCGCCCGATCACGCCGGAAGAGGCCGAACGCGTCACCGTACGCGGACAATATATCGGTGGGACCGTCGATGGCGCGCCGGTCAAGGGCTATGATGAGGAGCGCGGAGCCGACTCTGACACCGAGACCTTCGTCGCCGTCCGCGCCGACATCGACAACTGGCGCTGGGCCGGCGTGCCCTTCTTCATGCGCACCGGCAAACGCCTGCCGGAAAAGCGCACCGAAATCGTCATCCAGTTCAAGCCGGTGCCCCACTCGATCTTCGACCATGGCGACCGCGGCGCCATCGAGGCCAATCGCCTCGTCATCGCCCTGCAGCCCGAGGAAGACATCTCCCTGTCGGTGATGAACAAGAAGCCCGGCCTCGACCAGCGCATGCAGCTGCAGCCGATCCGCATGAGCCTGTCGTGGGGCCAGCTCGACCAGGACGCCCGGCCGCCGCGCCGCCGCATCGCCTATGAGCGACTGCTGCTCGACGCCCTGACCGGCGACTCCACCCTGTTCGTGCGCCGTGACGAGGCCGAACAGGCCTGGAAATGGGTCGACGAGGTCTCTGAAGCCTGGCAGGGCGCGGCCTTCAAACCGAAGGAATACGCAGCCGGAACCTGGGGCCCGGCCGAGGCCAGCGCCCTGCTGGACCGGACCGGCCGCACCTGGAACTCCGGTCATGACTGAGATCCGCAGTTTCGCCGACGCCGCCGACTGGACCGAGGCCTGCGCCGAACGCCTTGCGGAGGCGCTCGACCAGGGCGCGGCCGGGCAGGACGGCCTGTCGGCCTTCGCCGGCGCCGGCGGCTCGACCCCGGCGCCGATCTATCGCCGGCTCTCGGAGCTCCGCTCGTTCGGCGGCTGGCAGCGCACCCTCGTCACCCTCGTCGACGAACGCTTCGTCCCCGAAAGTTCCCCCGAATCGAACGCCGCCCTGCTCAAACGCAACCTGCTGACCGGCAAGGCCGGGGGGGCGGATTTCCTGCCGCTGTACCACCCGGCCATCACGGTCGACCGGGCCGCCGCCCTCGCCGCCCACCGGCTGGCTGCGGCCTTCGACGGCCGGCGTCTCGACGCGGTCCTTCTCGGCATGGGGGAGGATGGCCATATCTGCTCCATGTTCCC
>CAZGPS010000209.1:0-5190 GCA_964527675.1 uncultured Brevundimonas sp.
AAGTCGGGGGCCGACCGGGCCGGGGTGATGGCGGTGCTGTCCCGGCATTTCCATCTGGGCGAGCCGCTCTCGGAGGCGATCCGGCAGCTGGACAAGAAATACCTGCACCATCGCGAGGGGCTGACCGGGGTGCTGGACTATACGCTGGAAAAATACCTGAAGGAGGTCGAGCCGACCGGGGTCGGGTTCATCGACTGGGTCGACAGCGAGGCCTACGACCCGAAGGCGATCCGGGCCGAATTCAAGGCCCAGTGGTGGGGCACCCTGCTGACCGAGAAGCTGCTGAAGCGCGAATAGGGCTTAGCCCCACGGGCCGCGGGGCGCGCCGGACGCGGGGGGCGGGCGGTCGCCGCCCTGTTCGGCGGCCAGTTCGGCCTCCCGCCGGGCCTTGCGGTCGGCTTCCCAGCCCCGGAACCATCGGGTCCAGTTGCGCTCGCCGCGCCACGCCATCAGCCAGATGACCAGGGCCATCGACAGAAAGACCAGGCTGGCGATCTCTTCGCCGCCAAGGGTGCGTCCAAACAGGGTCAAGGGCGGGGTTCCCGGGTCGCCGCGGAGGGCGCGTCGTCATGGGTGAAGGTGTCGCGCGGGGTCGGGGCGTCGCCGGGCGTGACCGGGTCACGCCAGGCGGGGTCGGTTTCCTCAGGCCCGGCCGCGGGCTGGGCGGGCTTGCGCCGGACGGCCCAGATGACGATGCCGGCGCCGAGAACCAGCAGGGCCAGGATGATCAGGGCGGGGGTCATGGGTCTCTCCGGGGCAGGCGTGACAGTATGCACTGAAAGCGCCCCAGCCGGGGAGCAGGTTCCCCCTAGTGTTCGTGGGCGTCGCCGCGCGGGTCGATCATGCGGTGCGCGTGCAGGATGAAATAGCGCATATGGGCGTTGTCGACCGTGGCCTGGGCCCGGGCCTTCCACGCCTTGCGGGCTTCCTCATAGTTGGGGAAGGCGCCGACGAACTCGACCTTGGACAGGTCGCGGAACACCGGGGCGTCGAGGTGGCGCAGCTCGCCGCCGATGACGAGGTGGAGCAGCTGGGGTGTGGCTTCGGCGGTCATGAGGCGTCCAGACGGGAACTAGCGGGGGCGCCTGCGGAATAGGCGCTGTAAGCCGGC
Source organism: uncultured Brevundimonas sp. (assembly GCA_964527675.1). GTDB lineage: Bacteria > Pseudomonadota > Alphaproteobacteria > Caulobacterales > Caulobacteraceae > Brevundimonas. Next base: position 1,112 of record CAZGPS010000209.1, read on the forward strand.
TGATCAACGGGTTTGGCGGTTTCCCGGCGGTCTGGCATAATCCCGGGATGGCCGACGATCCCGATAATCTGGTTCTGGTCTACCTGCGCCGCATCGACGCCAAGGTCGACGCCATCGCTCAGGACATCCGCGAACTGAAGGAGAGAGTGTCCTCGGTGGAGGTCGCTGTGGCGTCAGTCCGCCGGGATATCGCCGTCCTGGCCGAGACTGACGCTCGCCTGCAGAACGCGGTCGACCGGATGCGTGAGGATATCGGCCGCATCCAGCGTCGGCTGGATCTGCACCCTGAGCCCGCCGTCTAAGCCATCGGGATCGGCAGGGTCCGTCGAACGATCAACGGGTGAAGGGCGGCGGCGCTGCAGACCAGGCTGTTCTGGCGCGGGTCGGGCTGGTTGAAGCGCCACGCGCCGCCGTGGTGGTCGCTGACCCGGCCGCCGGCCTCCTCGACGATCAGGGCGCCGGCGCAGACGTCCCAGTCCCATTTGGGCGTCAGATTGATCGCGGCGTCGAAGGCCCCGGCGGCGACCAGGGCCATGCGGTAGGCGAGGGCGTTGCGCTTTTCATAGCGCATGGCGGGCCACGGCTCGGGCCAGTGCGGACCTTCCATCAGCCGGGCGTCGGCCAGCACCGAGGCGTCGTCGAGGTCTGCGGTGTCGGAGGCGGTGATCGGGCGGCCGTTGAGGAAGGCGCCGCCGCCGCGGATGGCGGTGAAGGTCTCGCCCAGGGCCGGGGCGTGGATGACGGCGGCGACCGGCTGGCCGTCCTCGACGATGGCGATGGGAATGCACCACCACGGCTTGCCCTTCATATAGGCGACCGTGCCGTCGATCGGATCGACCACGATGAGGCGGCGGGCAGACAGGCGGTCGGGAGTGTCGGCGGTCTCCTCGGACAGCCAGCCGTGGTCCGGCAGGGCGCCCAGCAGGGTCTGGCGCAGCAGCTCGTCGACGGCCAGGTCGGCCGAGGTGACCGGGGAGCCGCCCGACTTGGACCAGATCTTAAGCCCGGCCTCGCGTTCGGCCAGGGCCAGGTCGCCAGCGGCAAGGGCGGCGGCGTGGATCAGCTCGAGATCAGCGGCGAGGTCGCTCATTTGCCGGCGATGGCCACCGCGTCGAACATCAGCGACGGGCTGTTGTTGGCGCCGCGGAACTCGAGGTCCGAACCGCGCTGCAGGCGGGCGTAGAGGTCGGTCAGCTTGCCGGCGACGGTGACCTCGCTGACCGGGTAGGCGACGGCGCCGTTCTCGAACCAGAAGCCGGAGACTCCGGCCGACCAGTCGCCGGTGTTGGCGTTCAGGGACGGGCCGAACATGGAGGTGACCAGCAGGCCGCTTCCGGCGTCGGCCATCAGGCCGTCGAGGCCGCGCTCGCCCGGCTCCAGATGCAGGCTGTGGGTCGAGACGCCCGGCGGGCCGGCGAGGCCGCGCGAGGCGTGGCCGGTCGAGGCGAGGCCCAGCTGGGCGGCGGCGGCGCTGTTCAGTAGCCAGGTGGTCAGGACGCCGTCGTCAATGATGGATCGGCGCGTCACCGCCACGCCCTCGTCGTCGAACGGGGTCGAGCCCAGGCCGCGCGGACGGAACGGGTCGTCGATCAGATTGACGCCCTTCGGCAGGACAGCCTGGCCGAGGCGGTCCTTGAGGAAGGAGGTCCCGCGCGCGATCGAGGGGCCGGAGATGGCGCCGATCAGGGGCGAGAGGATCTGCATCGCCAGGCGGTTCTCGAAGATCACCGGGGCGGTGGTCGAGGCGATCTTGCGTGGGCCGGTGCGGGCGACGGCGCGACGGCCGGCCTCGGCGCCGATGCCGGCGGCGGAGGGCAGGTCGGATAGGTGACGCGCGGCGCGGTTCTCGCCGCCGCGCTCCATGGCCCCGTCCTTTTCGGCGATGACGCCGACACCGAGTGAGAAGGCCGAGCCGTGATAGGCGCCGTCGAAACCGTGCGAGGTGACGAGGCGCCAGCGGCTTGACGAGGCCGAGGCGTGGCCGCCCTCCGAGCGGGCGACGCCGGGCACGGCCAGGGCGGCGGCCTCGGCCTCGGCCGCGACGGCTTCCAGATCGGCGGCGCTGCGTTCGGTCGGGTCATGGAGGTCGAGGTCGGCGAAGGGACCGCGGGCGAGCCGGTCCTGCGGGGCGAGGCCGGCGTAAGGGTCCTCGGGAGCCAGTTTCGCCATGGCCACGGCGCGCTCGACGAGGCGGGTGCGGGTCGCGTCGGACAGGTCGGAGGCGGAGACGGTGGCCTGGCGCCGGCCGATGAAGACGCGCAGGCCGAGGTCGCGGCTCTCCTCGCGCTCGACGTCCTCCAGGGCGCCGTTGCGGACGCCGACGGACAGGGCGGCGCGCTCGGCCGAGACGGCCTCGGCCGCGTCGGCGCCGGCCTTCAGCGCGGCGGCGACCAGTTCGGGCAGGATGTCGGGGGAGGCGGAGGACGGCAGGCTATCGGACATGCCCCGATATGGCCGGGCGGCCCGGCGGGTGCAACCGCCGTCAGGAGACCGCGGCGAAGATCAACAGGCCGCCCGCCGCGATGAAGGGAATATAGGTCAGCGCCATGCCGAGCATCCGCCCGAGGGCGGGCTGTTTCTGCTGCCCCATGCCCCAGGCGTGCAGGACGCGGCCGAGGAAGAAGGCGCCGCCGACCGCATGGATGATCGGGGCGGAATAGAAGACGGCGAGGAGAGCGAGGGCGACGAGGGCCAGCGGGACGTATTCGACGGCGTTGCCGAAGGCCCGGGTGGTGGCGAGGAGCTCGGCGTGACCGCCGTCGCCGAGGGAGACCTTGAGCCGCCGCCGCCCCGCGCTGATCCGCAGCGACAGGGCGAGGACCAGCAGCAGGGACAGGCCGGTCCACAGGGCCGCGGCCCGGAAGGCTTCGGTGTGGAAGGCCATGGCTTCGGCGATGGTCATGGCAGGCCTCAGTTCTCGCGCGCCACCGGATAGAGGCGGTAGCGCTCATCATAGAACGGGGTTCGTTCGTAGAACCACTGCAAACGCGCGTTCCCGTCGGCGGCGAAGGCGGGCTCGGCGGCCAGTTTGGCCTCGAACGCGGCCTTCAGGGCGGGATCGGCGGCCAGCATGCGCTCGGCGAGGGGGGCGATGGCGTAGCCTTCGATATATTCGACGCGGCTGAGCACTTCGGGGAACAGGCCCCAGGCGAAGAAGCTTTCGGACGACTGCGGCTCCAGCAGCAGGACGACGACGTCGCCCAGCGGCTGGTCGGTCGGCACCCGCACCGAGCCGGCCGGGAAGGTCCAGTCGCGGCGCTGCGGCGTCACCGAGGTCACGGTGATCGGCACATGGCCCTCATTGGGGCGGGTCGAGAGCTTCGGGTCGTCGAGGCGCAGCATCTCGACGGGGACGGTGCGCGGGGCGTCCAGCGTCTCCATGGCGACGCCGTGGAGGCGCAGGCGTTCGATGATGTCGGTCCGGTAGGAGGGCACCCAATAGGCCTCGGGGCGGCTCAGGGTCAGGGTCGGGTGGGATGAGTAGAACGGCAGCCGCCACAGCTCGGGATCAGGCTCGCCCAGCCAGCGGATCTCCTGACGGCCCGAGGCGGGGCTGTCGTACATGTCGTAGCGGATGCCCTTGAAGGCGCGGGTGGTCGAGGGCTGGTCGTCCTGGACGAAATTGGCCGGGATTTCGGCGGGCCGCAGGGCGCTGTCGGCGGCGATGGCGGCGCGCAGGGCGGGGCCTTCCGTCGCCAGCAGGCGCAGGGCCTGTTCGAGGAAGACATAGGTCCCGAGCACGCGCTGTTCGTGCGGCTTGAGGCTGTGGTTCTCGATCAGGATGGTCGGGACGTGGGCGGCCGAGCCCCAGCCGTTGGAGAAGCGTTCGCCGAGGCCGCCGTCGGAGAGGCCGGCCTTCGGATCGTCGCCGACGCCGAACACCAGTTCGCCGGGGATGTGGCCCTGGGCCTCGAGCGCCGCGTTCATCGCCGGCTTGAAGGCCGCGTCGAGCCAGGCGGCGGTGGCTGGGGAGCGGGAGTAGATGCCGTTCTCGCCGTTATATCCGTAGGTTACGTCGTATTGGTAATCCATGCCGTCGGTGACGTGGATGTCGACATAGAGGTCGGGCCGGTATTTCA
>CAZGPS010000210.1:0-5155 GCA_964527675.1 uncultured Brevundimonas sp.
AGCCCCCTCATCCGGACGGCTCCGCCGCCCACCTTCTCCCCCGAGGGGAGAAGGACGCTGACCCTCACCCCACATGCGTCACCCCCTCCGGCATATACTGCCGCAGCGCCTCCGGCACCGCGATCCGTCCGTCCTCGTCCTGGTAATTCTCCATCACCGCCACCAGCGTCCGCCCGACGGCCAGGCCGCTGCCGTTCAGCGTGTGCACGAACTCTGTCTTCTTCTCCCCGGCCCGCTTGAAGCGCGCGTCCATCCGCCGGGCCTGGAAGTCGCCGCAGTTGGAGCAGGAGCTGATCTCCCGATAGGTCCCCTGCGACGGCAGCCACACCTCCAGATCGAAGGTCTTGCGCGCCGAAAACCCCATGTCGCCCTTGCACAGCAGCATCCGGCGATAGGGCAGCCCCAGCTTCTCCAGCACCACCTCGGCGCAGCGCACCATCCGCTCGTGCTCGGCCTCGCTGTCCTCCGGCCGGGTGATCGAGACCAGCTCGACCTTGTGGAACTGGTGCTGGCGGATCAGCCCGCGCGTATCCCGCCCGGCGGAGCCGGCCTCGGCCCGGAAGCAGGGCGTCAGGGCGGTCAGCCGCATCGGCTCGGCGAGCTGTTCCTCGGGCAGGATCTGCTCGCGCACGAGGTTGGTCAGGGAGACTTCGGCGGTGGGGATGAGGAAGTGCTTGGCAATCTCCGGTCCATGATGCGCGACGCGCATCCGTTCGAAGACGGCTTTCATTGCCGGAACCTCATTTCCGGCCTCGTTACCCTTTGCGATCGTGGCCGTTAGAGAGTTGTAATCCTCAAGGAGCTTGTCGAAATCGAACGAGGTCGCGGCGAAAAGATCGTCCTTGAACTTCGGCAACTGCCCGGTCCCGAACATCGCCTCGTCACGCACCAGATACGGCGGATTGACCTCCAGATAGCCGTGCTCGGCCGTCTGCACGTCCAGCATGAACTGGCCGATGGCCCGTTCCAGCCGCGCCAGCCCGCCCTTCAGCACCGCGAACCGCGCGCCCGACATCCTCGCCGCCGCCTCGAAGTCCAGCAGCCCCAGGGCCTCTCCCAAGTCGGCGTGATCCTTCGACGGCCCGGTCTTGCGCGGCTCGCCCCATGGCGTCCCGACCAGCACATTGCCCGCCTCGTCCTCGCCGTCCGGCACATCGTCCGCCGCCAGGTTCTTCTGCGCCGCCAGCAGGTCGCGCAGCGCCTTGCCGGCCTCCGCCTCGACCGCCTCGGCCGCCGCGATCTCGCCCTTCAGCGTCTCGACCTCGCCCTTCAGCCGTTCGGCCTCGGCCATGTCCTTCTTGGCCATGGCCGCGCCGATCAACTTCGACGCCGCATTGCGCTTGGCCAGCGCCTCCTGCCCGGTCGTCTGGGCGGTCCGCAGCGTCCGATCCAGCTCCAGCGCCTTGTCGACGATCGCCTGGGCGTCCTCGACGCCACGCGACGACCAGCCGCTGACGAAGGCGGCGGGATGGTCACGGATGGCGCGGATGTCGTGCATGGTCGGTCTCATGGGGAGGGAAGCGCTGTCCTAGCCCCGCCGACGGATTCCGCCAACCCGCGCGACCTCTTCCTTCTCCCCTTGGGGGAGAAGGTGCCCCGGAGGGGCGGATGAGGGGTAGGCCAGCTCCAGGCTGGCTGCGGGCCGGTCTGGCTTGAACATCCCCCTCATCCGAGCCGCTTCGCGGCCCACCTTCTCCCCCGGAGGGGAGAAGGGTGCGAATTGCTGCGCTGCAATTCCGCGCCCAGCCATCCTAATTCAAACAGCCAACCCACTGTTTTCCCGGCAAATAACCTCGCCTCCAGCGTCATGAACCCGCCACAGGAAGCCGCCGCTCTATACTGCTGGCGACGGTGAGGCTTCGGCCCCGCCGGATCTTTGACAACCGAATCCCCGATCACCCCGCCGCCGCCGCTTGCGAAACGGACTCTAGGGACTCTTCGGACTCAATTTTTCAGGGTTTCACCCGGATTAAATCAGCCCCCTCACCGCCGTCATCCTCGGGCTTGACCCGAGGATCAGACCATCCGGTGCGCCGTCGAAGATCGCACGGGCGCCGCCGCAGGGCCGTCTCCGTCGCACACCCGCCCCTCGCCTCTGATCCTCGGGTCAGGCCCGAGGATGACGGGCGAAAAACCGCCGGTCAGATCAGCCCCGCCATCGGCGAGCTGGCGCTGGCGTACATCCGCCGGGGCATCCGCCCGGCCAGATAGGCCTCGCGCCCCGCGATCACCGCATGCTTCATCGCCGAGGCCATCAGGATCGGATCCTGCGCCCCGGCGATGGCCGTGTTCATCAGCACCGCGTCGCAACCCAGCTCCATGGCGATGGTCGCGTCCGAGGCCGTCCCCACCCCCGCATCGACCAGCACCGGCACCCCCGCCTGCTCGACGATCAGCCGGATATTGACCCGGTTCTGGATGCCCAGGCCCGAGCCGATCGGCGCCGCCGCCGGCATGATGGCCGCGGCTCCCGCCTCTTCCAGCCGCTTCGCCATCACCACGTCGTCGGTGCAATAGACCATGACGTCGAAGCCGTCGGCGACCAGCAGGTCCAGCGCCCGCAGCGTCTCGACCATGTCCGGATACAGGTGCGCCGTGTCCGACAGCACCTCCAGCTTGACCAGGTTCCAGCCCCCGGCCTCGCGCGCCAGCCGCAGCGTCCTGACCGCGTCCTCGCCGGTGAAGCAGCCGGCGGTGTTGGGCAGGAAGGTGAACCGCTCCGGCTTCACATGATCGACCAGCATCGGCTGCGACGGATCGCTCAGATTCACCCGCCGCAAGGCCACGGTGACGATCTCCGCCCCCGCCGCCTCGGCCGCCGCCGCGTTCTGGGCGTAGTCCGCATATTTGCCGGTGCCGACGATCAGCCGGCTGTTGAAGGTCCGTCCGGCGACGGTCCAGGTGTCGTGTGGCGTGGTCATGGCGGCGTCTTAGCCCCCGCCGACGAACTGCACCAGTTCGACCCGGTCCCCCTCGGCCAGCGCCGTCGTCGCATGCAGCGACCGCGGCACGATCTCCAGATTGCGCTCCACCGCCACCTTGCGCACGTCCAGCCCCATCTCCTCGACCAGGGCCAGGATGGTGTCAGCAGAGACCGTGCGGTCTTCTCCATTGACCTGAATGCGGGGCAAGCGGGCGTCCTCTCGGCTGCGGAAGCCGCCTTCTACACCGCCGCCGCCGCCGCTCGCTAGGCCGTCCGCCCCGGCAGCCGGTCGGCCAGATCGCCGATCGCCCGTCTCAGCTCGGCCAGCTCCCCGCGCAGGGCCGCCATGTCCGCGACCTCCTCGGCATGGACCTGCTGCCGCTCCTCGCTGGCCTGACGCAGGTCCGCTTCCAGCTTGTGCCGCTCGGCCTTGGCCTCCTCCTCGTGCTCGCTCTGCATGGCGTTGACGACGATGCCGATGAACAGGTTCAGCATGGTGAAGGTGGTGCACAGGATGAAGGGCACGAAGAACATCCAGGCATACGGATGCACCTCCATCACCGGCCGAACGATCCCCATCGACCAGCTCTCCAGCGTCATGATCTGGAACAGCGAATAGGCCGAGGCCGGGATCGAGCCGAACCACTGCGGGAAGTCGCCGCCGAACAGCTTGGTGGCCATGACAGAGGCGACATAGAAGATCAGCCCCAGCAGCAGGGTGATCGAGCCCATCCCCGGCAGGACGCTGATCAGGGCCCCGACCACCCGCCGCAGCGACGGCACCAGGGTGATCATTCGCAGCACCCGCAGAATCCGTAGCGCCCGCAGCACCGAGAAGGCTCCCGCCGCCGGAACCAGCGCTATGGCCACCACAGTGAAGTCGAACAGGCTCCACGGGTCCTTGAAGAAGGCCCCGCGATGCACCGCGATCCGCGCCAGCACCTCGACCACGAAGACGGCCAGCACCGCCTTGTCGAGCCACAGCAACACCGACCCCGCCCGCGCCATCACCCAGGGACTGGTCTCCAGCCCCAGGGTGATCGCATTGACGATGATCAGGATCAGGATGAACCGCTCGGTGCGGGGCGAGGTCACCAGCTGTCTGAGCCGTTCCACGGCAGTCTCCACAAGGCTTGCAGCCCGCCCCTTGCCGCAATCCCGCGGCGCGCGCCAGATGACATCACGCGGCGCCTTGGCCATTCCGCCCCATGCCCTAAGGTCAATCTTTCAAGGCCCCGGTTTGATAACCGTCACGCCTCAGCTAAAAGGCCGGTCCGATTCCGGTCGGACCGCCACATTCACGAGCGCAATGCCCGAGATTCCCGCCCTCTACGTCCTGAACGGCCCCAACCTGAACCTGCTCGGGGTCCGTGAGCCCGACATCTATGGCCGCGAGACCCTGGCCGACATCCAGGCCCTGTGCGAGGCGGCCGCCGACGGCGCGACCGTCGTCTTCCGCCAGACCAACCACGAGGGCGAACTGATCGACTGGATCCACGAGGCCCGCGAAAAGGCCTCGGCCGTGGTCCTCAACCCCGCCGGCTACGGCCACACCTCGGTGGCCCTGCTCGACGCCCTGAAGACCCTGACGATCCCCATCGTCGAATGCCACCTGTCCAACCCCGCGGCGCGCGAACGCTTCCGCCACCGCTCCTATGTCTCGCCGGTCGCCGCCGGCGTCGTTTCGGGCTTCGGCCCGTTCAGCTACGAACTGGCCGTCAAGGCCGCCCTCCGGCTGGCGCAGGAACACCGCGCCGCCGCCGACCGTTCGGTTTAAAAGGTAACAGAGGCTCCCATGGCCGATCCCAAGACGTCCGCGCCCAAGCTCAAGAACGACGAGATCGACACCGCCCTGGTGCGCGGCCTCGCCGACATCCTGAACGACACCGACCTGACCGAGATCGAGGTCGAACGCGGCGATCTGAAGATCCGCGTCGCCCGCGAGATCACCATGGCGGCCCCGGTGCAGTACGCTCCGGCGCCCGTCGCCCACGCTCCCGCCGCCCCGTCGGCGGCCCCGGCGCCGGCCTCCATGCCCTCCGACCCCGCCACCATCGTCGCCAAACAGGGCGAAGAGGTGAAGTCGCCCATGGTCGGCACCGTCTATCTGCAGGCCTCGCCTGAGGCCCCGCCCTTCATCAGCGTCGGCGACAAGGTCAAGAAGGGCCAGACCCTGCTGATCGTCGAGGCCATGAAGACGATGAACCCGATCCAGGCTCCGCGCGACGGCGT
>CAZGPS010000211.1:0-5116 GCA_964527675.1 uncultured Brevundimonas sp.
GACTGTCTGTGGACAACCGCCCGACGACGCGGGCGGGACCATGACGCTGTGCTGACAATCCGCGAAAACATAGTCTGGTTCAGCGAAAAATTGTCTGCTGGAACAGGCGGTTGATGATTTCTCGATCCATTCGGCCCGCCTGAGGGGCCGCCGGACGTACAATGCATCCTTCGCGTCTGTCCGGTCTTTGACAATCGAACCATTGCCTCGCCGCCGGGGCAGGCGGCGGGCTGAAGCGGCGCCATGACCACTGGACCCGCCGGACTCATCGGACTGCTTTTTTTCGTTTTACCCGGGCTTTATTCGGCCCGCTCCGCCTCAGCCCCTCAGCTTGCGGGTCAGCGCCTCGACGTCGCGGGCGATCTGGTCGTCGAGGGCCATCAGCTCCTCGATCTTGCGCACGCCGTGCAGGACCGTGGTGTGGTCGCGCCCGCCGAAGCGGCGCCCGATGTCGGGATAGGATCGGGTCGTGTGCTGCTTGCACAGCCACATGGCGATCTGGCGCGGGCGGGCCACGGCGCGGGTGCGGCGTTCCGACAGCAGGTCGGCCTGTTTGAGGGTGAAATGCTCGGCAACGGTCTTCTGGATCTCGTCGACCGTGATCCGGCGTTCGGGGCCGCCGCGCAGGGCCGAGCCCAGCAGGCTCTGGGTTTCGTCGACGGTCAGGGCCGACAGGCGGGCGCCGGCGACGGCGGCGAGGGTGTTCACGGCCCCTTCCAGCTCGCGCATCGAGCCGGGGGTGCGGTCGACCAGATGCTCCAGCACCTCGGCCTGGGCCTCGCCGGAGACGACGCCGAGGGACGCCAGCGCCTGAATGCGGTTGCGGGCGACGGCCAGCTTGAGGGCGCGGTCGGCCGGCTCGACCGGGCAGGTCAGGCCCGAGGCCAGATGGCTGCGCAGGCGCGGCTCGACCTCGGTCAGGGCCATCGGCGGACGGTCGGCCGACAGGACGATGCGTTTGCCGTCCTCGATCAGGGCGGTCAGCGTCGACAGCAGCTCTTCCTGGGTCGAGGCCTTGCCGCCGACGAACTGGACGTCGTCGATCAGCAGCATGTCGGCGCCGCGCAGGCTTTCCTTGAAGGCCGCGGTCGAGCGGTCCTGCATGGCGCGCACGAAGGTCGACAGGAAGCGTTCGGCGGTCAGATAGACGACCTTGGCGTCCGGGCGCAGGCGCTGGGCCTCCCAGGCGATGGCGTTGAGCAGGTGGGTCTTGCCGTAGCCATAGGGGCCGCAGAAGAAGATCGGGTTGAAATGGCCGTCGGCCCAGCACGCCGCCTGGCGGGCGATGGCGAGGGCGAAGGCGTTGCCCTGGCCTTCGACGAAGCTGTCGAAGGTGAGCCGCTCCTGCAGGCCCGCGGCGCGCACGGCGCGGGCGCCGTCGGCGACGGGACCGACAGTGGCCATGGGCACGACATTGGCGGGGACCGGGGCCTCGGCGCGGCCGGCGGCGACCTGGGAGGCGGGGGCGACCGATCCCATCTCGGCGCGGCAGCGCACCTCGAGGCGGCGCGACAGGCCGTCGAGGCCCAGCCACAGTTCGTTCATCCGGCGCAGGGCGTTCTTGCGCACCCAGTCACGGGCATAGGCGGTGGGGGTGACGAGGATGAGCTGGCCGGCGCCGTCGGCGCGCACCGCCGAGGGGGCGATATAGGAGCTGAAGGCCCCCTCGCCGATCTCGCCGCGCAAGCGACCCGCCGCCTCGGTCCAGATACGATCCGGATCGGTCATCCCCGCCATTTGCGCGCCCCCTGCCATAGTCACAGCCACCCGTTTGAGTCCATCACCTGACGCCCTTCGAGCGGCCTGGATCGGGGACGGCTTCTCCTGTCCCGTGCGGCTGGTGGCCGCCCGGGCTGGGGTCATACTCTCGATCAGACATCTCACGCCGACGCGAAACTGGTCCCGCGCCGTGTTCATCCGTGTGGGGATGGAAGTGCGTTAGAGGTCCAAACTTACGCCGGGAGCGGGGTGCGTCAACGCTGATTCGAATCGCGAATTGCAGTTAAATTGTTTGACTCCGCTAAAGCCAAACAACGCCAGCGGAATCCTCGATTTCGTCACACGGGCGAGTGCGAATTCCCTCGGGGAACCTTAGCAGCGCACGTGCAAACGGCGAGGGAGCGGTTGCGCCCTCGCCGTTGAAATCGTTGATCTTAACCATGACGAGCCTGTGAAAGGCCGTCCGGAGGCCGCTATCTCAGGCGGCCGACATTTTCTTCAGTTGGGCGGCCAGGCGCGACACCTTGCGCGAGCCCGTGTTCTTGTGAACCACGCCCTTGGTGACCGCGCGCATCAGTTCGGATTGCGCCTCGACAAAAGCGGTCTTGGCGGCGCCGGCGTCGCCGCCCGTCACGGCTTCCTGGAATTTGCGCAGGAAGGTCCGGACGCGCGTGCGGCGCGCCTTGTTCACTTCGGTGCGGGCAGCGATCTTGCGGATCGCTTTCTTGGCGCCGGCATTGTTGGCCATCAGTCAAACCTTCGAACGGAAAACGCCGCGGAGCACACGTCCACGGCGCGAAAATCTCAAGAGCGCGCGGCTATAGCGGAAAGGGGCGGGGGGTTCAAGCGCCGCTGCGAAGGTCTCTTCGATCGCGGGAACGAAGAGGGCGAACGGCCGGTTGGCGACTCGAAAGGGAGCCGCCATGTCAGACCACCAGATGTCGACCGACGCCGACGTCGCGTCCACCGCCTTCACCGACAAGGATCGCGTCGAGGGCGAGCACGAAGCCGCCAGCGTTCGCGCCGTCATGATCAACCGCCCCCGCCAGGAGCTGTACGACTTCTGGCGCGATTTCCGGAATCTGCCGGCCTTCATGGAGAATGTGAAGTCGGTCGAGCTTACCGGCGAGGCTTCGAGCTGGCTTATCGCCGGCCCGGCGGGCGCAGAGATCGAACTGGTCAGCGAGATCACCGGGGACCGGCCCGGCGAATATATCGCCTGGCGGTCGCTGGAAGAGAGCGACATCGATCACGAGGGCTGGGTCGAGTTTCGCGACAATCCGTTCGGTCGGGGCACCGAGGTGCGCGTCTTCATCAGCTATGACCCGCCGGCCGGAACCGTCGGCAAGGTCGTGGCCAAGGTGCTGCAGCGCGAACCGCGGGTGCAGGCTCGCCGCGAGCTCCGGCGCTTCAAGCAACTGATGGAGACGGGCGAGATCCCGACCTCCAGGGCGCCCGACGCCGCCCCCCGCGCCGACCGCCATTTCTGATCCGACATACAAGCGAAAGAGAATTTCATGCGCGCCCTGACCTGGCACGGGAAACACAATGTCCAGGTGGACACCGTCCCCGACCCGCAGATCGTCAATCCCCGCGACGCCATCATCAAGATCACCGCCACCGCCATCTGCGGCTCCGACCTGCATCTCTACGACAGCATGATCCCCGGCATGTCCAACGGCGACATCCTCGGCCATGAGTTCATGGGCGAGGTGGTCGAGATCGGGCGAGGCAATACCCGCCTGAAGGTGGGACAGAAGGTGGTGGTGCCGTTCGTCATCGCCTGCGGCAACTGCTTCCACTGTGGCAAGCAGCAGTTCTCGGCCTGCGACAACTCCAATCCGGCCGACAAATCTGACGCGTCGGAGATCGCTTACGGCTACCCGGTGGCGGGGCTGTTCGGCTATTCGCATCTGACCGGCGGCTACGCCGGCGGCCAGGCCGAATACGCCCGCGTGCCCTATTCCGACATCGGTCCGATCGTGGTGCCGGACGGGATCGAGGACGAGCGGGTGCTGTTCCTGTCCGACATCTTCCCGACCGGCTGGATGGCGGCCGAGAACGCCCAGATCGAGCCCGGCGACACGGTGGCGATCTGGGGCTGCGGTCCGGTCGGCCTGTTCGCCATCAAGAGCGCCCGGCTGATGGGGGCAGGACGGATCATCGCCATCGACCACCTGCCGCAACGGCTGGCCCTGGCGAAAGCCAACGGCGCCGAGGTGCTGAACTACCACGAGGTCAAGGTGCGCGAGGCGCTGATGGAGATGACCGCAGGGATCGGCCCGGACGCCTGTATCGACGCCGTCGGCATGGAGGCCCACGGCTTCTCGCCCGACAACATCATCGACGCCGTCAAGCAGGAGACCCGCCTGGGCACCGACCGCCAGCACGTCCTGCGCGAGACCATCATGGCCTGCCGCAAGGGCGGAAGGGTCTCGGTTCCGGGCGTCTATGGCGGCATCGGCGACAAGCTGCCGATCGGGGCCTTCATGCAGAAGGGGCTGACCATCAAGACCGGCCAGACCCATGTGCAGAAATACCTGCCGCAGCTGCTGGAGCTGATCATGGACGGCAAGATCGACACGACCGACCTGATCAGCCACCGGCTGCCGCTGGAGCAGGCCGCCGAGGGCTACAGGAATTTCCACGACAATCCGAACGAGTGGACCAAGGTCGTGTTGAAACCCCACTGACCTCCAGTCGTTTTCCCTTCAGCAACAGGAGACCGAAATGGCCAACAGCCCAGACCCGAAGGACGATCAAACCCCCGGACCCGGCGCCGATACCGGCGGTTCCGCCGGCCAACGCCGCCCCGACCAGGGCGGTGCAGCCCCCGGCAAGCAGGAGACAGATCCCGCCACGGGCGGGGAGGGGGCGGCCGGCGCCGGCGGCTCCGGCGGCTTCGGGACCTGAAGATGCGAATCTATCGTGTGACCGTCGGCGTCGAAGGCGGACCCTCCCGGGTCCTCAAGGTGCCGTCGAAGACCGACATCCAGGCGGGCGATGCGGCGGTGACCCGGATGGCTGAAGGGGAATCGATCCTGTCGATCGAAGGGACCGACGACCCGTATCAGGAGGTCGACGCCATGCCCGCCGGCACCCAGACCCATCCGGACCAGCCCGTCTAGGTCAATGGCCCCGTATGTTCCGATCAGCCCGCCCGTCGCGCGGGGGCCGCGAGGACGGGACCTGCCGGCCTATGTGTCGAACGGGGTGATCGGACTGCGGGTGCGGGAAAACCCGCTGCTGTCGGGGATGTGCATCGTCAGCGGCTTTGTCGGCGAACACCACGAGAAGCGGATCGAGGCGGCGGTCGCCGCGCCCTATCCCCTGGGTGGGGACGTCGCCCTCGGCGGCCTGTGGAGCGCGGATTACCCGGGGGCGGTCGAACCGGTCG
>CAZGPS010000212.1:0-5015 GCA_964527675.1 uncultured Brevundimonas sp.
GGGTGTTTTCAGCCGCCAGCTTTTCAATCAGCCCGGATTTGATCATGTCAGGCCCCCGCCCTCCAAAGCCCTTCCCAGGACCATACGGGTGCATCCGAAAGCCGAATGCAATCCCTACCTTAGCGTCCGCTGGCCGGGGGCAAAAGGGCCGGACGCCCGAAATGTCGGTTAGTCGACGTTTACCTTGAGGAAAGCCGGAATTGAAAAGGGCGACCGGATCGCTCCGGCCGCCCTCTTTCTCTTGGAGCCTAACGCTCGCGACGCGGTCGCTCGCTGCTTGAGGCCGGTTGTGGCCTAACGCTGGCGACGCGGTCGCTCGCTGCTTGAGGCCGGGCAGGGCCTGTCGCTGCGAGGCGGCCGCGCCGCTTGAGACCTACTCTTTCGTGCTGGCCTTCTCGCGAAGGGCGGCGCCGAGGATGTCGCCCAGCGAGGCGCCGGAGTCGGAGGAGCCGAACTGCTCGACGGCTTCCTTCTCGTCCTTCATTTCCAGCGCCTTGATCGAGACCGAGACGCGGCGCGAGGCCTTGTCCATGCCGGTGACCATGGCGTCGACGCGATCGCCGACGGCGAAACGCTCGGTGCGCTGTTCGTTGCGGTCGCGCGACAGGTCGGACTTGCGGATGAAGGCGGTCGCCGGGGCGTCGTCCTCACCGAACTTGACCTCGATGCCGCCGGTCTCCACCGCCGTCACGGTGACGGTGATCTGCTGGCCCTTCTTGAAGGTGTCGCCTTCCATCGGATCGCCGCCCAGCTGCTTGATGCCCAGCGAGACGCGTTCCTTCTCGACGTCGACGTCCAGCACCTTGGCCTTGACGGTTTCGCCCTTGCGGTAGCGTTGGATGGCTTCCTCGCCCGACACGTTCCAGTCGAGGTCCGACAGGTGGACCATGCCGTCGATGTCGTTCTCGAGGCCGATGAACAGGCCGAACTCGGTGGCGTTCTTGACCTCGCCCTCGACGGTCGAGCCGATCGGGTTGGCGGCGACGAAGGCGTCCCACGGATTGTCCTGGGCCTGCTTGAGGCCCAGCGAGATGCGGCGCTTGGAGGCGTCGACATCCAGAACCACGACGTCGACTTCCTGCGAGGTCGAGACGATCTTGCCGGGGTGGACGTTCTTCTTGGTCCAGGACATTTCCGAGACGTGGACCAGGCCCTCGACGCCGGCTTCCAGCTCGACGAACGCGCCGTAGTCGGTGATGTTGGTGATGCGGCCCGACATCTTGGCGCCGACCGGGTATTTGGCTTCGACGCCATCCCACGGATCGGCCTGCAGCTGCTTCATGCCGAGGCTGATGCGCTGGGTGTCCGGGTTGATCTTGACGATCTGGACCTTGACGGTGTCGCCGACGGCGAGGACCTGCGACGGGTGCGAGACGCGCTTCCACGACATGTCGGTGACGTGCAGCAGGCCGTCGATGCCGCCCAGATCCACGAAGGCGCCGTAGTCGGTGATGTTCTTGACCACGCCTTCGCGGACTTCACCCTCTTGCAGCTGGCCGACCAGCTCGGTGCGCTGTTCGGCGCGGGCTTCTTCCAGGATGGCGCGACGCGAGACGACGATGTTGCCGCGCGGACGGTCCATTTTCAGGATGGCGAAGGGCTGTTCCTTGCCCATCAGCGGGGCGACGTCGCGCACCGGGCGGATGTCGACCTGCGAGCCCGGCAGGAAGGCCGAGGCGCCGCCGAGGTCGACGGTGAAGCCGCCCTTGACCCGGCCGATGATGGCGCCGTTGACCGGCTGGCCTTCGGCGAAGACGACTTCCAGACGGGTCCAGGCTTCTTCGCGGCGGGCCTTGTCGCGGCTGATGACGGCTTCACCCAGGGCGTTCTCGACGCGCTCGAGGTAGACTTCGACATTGTCGCCGAGCTTCGGAATGACGGCGCCTTCGCCGATGCCGAACTCGCGGGCCGGGATGCGGCCTTCGGTCTTCAGACCGACGTCGATGATCAGGATGTCCTTCTCGATGCCGACGACGCGGCCGTGGACGACCTGGCCTTCGCCGAGGTCGCGACCCTGGAGGGTCTCGTCGAGCAGGGCGGCGAAGTCGTCACGCGAGGGATTGAAGCTTTGGGTATCGGTCATGCAGGGTTGAGGTTTCTAACGGTTGTGGCGCGCGACCGGATGGCCCCGCGCGAGGTGAGTTTGAAAGGATAATCAGGTCGTCAGGACGCGAGGCGAATGAGCCAGAACGCCCGCGGAAGTCGAGGATGGGAGCGTTGGATTTGCCTTGAGGTCTCTAGAGACCGTTCCGGACACGCGCCGCCTCGACGATACGGCGGGCCGCATCGAAGGCGGTCTCTATATCCATATCGGTCGTATCCAGCAAGACGGCGTCTTGCGCCTGGACCATCGGGGCGGCGCCGCGGCCGGCGTCGCGCTCGTCGCGGCGGACGATGTCGGCCAGCATGTCCTCGTAGGGAATGACCTCGCCGCGGGCGGTCAGCTGCTTCCAGCGGCGCGTGGCGCGGACCTGGGGCGTGGCGGTGACGAACAGCTTGGCCGGGGCGTGGGGGGCGATGACGGTGCCGATGTCGCGGCCGTCCAGCACGGCGCCGCCGGGGCGGGCGGCGAAGGCCTTCTGGAAGTCGAGCAGGGCGGCGCGGACGCCGGGATAGCCGGCGACGCGGCTGGCGGCCTCGCCGGCGCCGCGGTCGGTCAGGCGGTCGGTGTCGGTCAGATGGCTGGCGTCGAGGGCGCGGGCGACGGCGGCGGCGGCGGGCTCGTCGTCGAGGGCCCCGCCCTGGTCCAGCAGGCCGAGGCCGACGGCGCGGTACAGCAGGCCGGTGTCGAGGTGGGGCAGGCCGTAGACGGCGGCGAGGCGGGCGGCGATGGTGCCCTTGCCCGAGGCGGCGGGGCCGTCGACGGCGATGATCAGGGGGGGCGTCATGCGGCGATATCGGCCCCGAGGCCGCGCATCAGATCGACGAAGCCGGGGAAGCTGGTGGCGATCATGCCGGGCTCGTCGACGGTGACGGGCGCGGCGGCGGCGAGGCCGAGCACCAGATGGCTCATGGCGATGCGGTGGTCGCCGTGCGTGGCGACGGTCGCGCCGCCGCGCACGGGACCGCCGGTGACGGTGAAGCCCTCGGCCTCCTCCTCGACGGCGACGCCGCAGGCTTTCAGGCCGGCGGCCATCAGGGCGATGCGGTCGCTTTCCTTGAGCCGCATCTCGCCGATGCCGCGCATGACCGTGGCGCCGTCGGCGAAGGCGGCTGTGGCGGCGAGGATCGGATATTCGTCGATCATCGAGGCGGCGCGGTCGCGGGGGACGACGACGCCGTGGAGGCAGGAATGGCGGGCGGTGACGTCGCCGACCTCCTCGCCGCCGGCCCTGCGGCGGTTCGAGACGGTCAGGTCGGCGCCCATCTCGCGCCAGGTCTCGAACAGGCCGGTGCGCAGGGGGTTGAGCATGACGCCCTCGACGGTGACCTCCGACCCGGGAACGATCAGGGCGGCGGCGAGGGGGAAGGCGGCGGAGGACGGGTCGCCGGGGACGGAGACGGCGGTGGCGGTCAGGGGCTGGCCGCCCTTGAGCGTGATGCGCCAGCCGGCGCCGTGGGGCAGGACGCCGACCTCGGCCCCGAAGGCGCGCAGCATGCGCTCGGTGTGGTCGCGGCTGGGTTCCGGCTCGGTGACCGTGGTGACGCCGTCGGCGTTGAGCCCGGCCAGCAGGATGGCCGACTTGATCTGGGCCGAGGCGACGGTCTGGAGATGATCGATGGCGGTCAGGGCCCCGCCCGAGAGCCGGACCGGCAGGCGGTCTTCCCGGCCGGCCCAGTCGAAGCGGGCGCCCATGGCGGCGAGCGGGCCGGTGACGCGCTTCATCGGCCGCTGGCGCAGGGAGGCGTCGCCGTCGAAGGTCACGGTGATCGGATAGCCGGCCGCCGCTCCCATCAGCAGGCGCACGCCGGTGCCGGCGTTGCCGCAGTCGATGACGCCGTCGGGCTGGCGGAAGCCGCCGTGGCCGGTGACGCGCCAGCGGCCCTGCCCCAGGCGTTCGACGCCGGCGCCGAAGGCTTCCACCGCACGGGCGGTGGCGAGGACGTCGTCGCCCTCCAGCAGGCCGTCGATGTCGGTGACGCCGGTCGCCATGGCGCCGAGGATCAGGGCGCGGTGCGACATCGACTTGTCGCCCGGCGCGCGCGTCACGCCGGACAGGGCGGGGGCGCTTGCGGCAGTCAGGGTGGTGGGGATCGGCACCCGGCGGTCTCCGGAAAGTCAGGCGGCGCGGGCGGGCGCGAGAGATGGCTTTTGACAGCGGCCCCCCATGGTGGCAAGGGACGCGCCCGATTTCCCACTCCCGCCAAAGGTCTTACACCGTGGCCAATCCCGAACTGGGCCAGAAGCAGGTCTGCCCGAACTGCCAGGCCAAATTCTACGACCTGGGCCGTCGCCCGGCCCACTGCCCCAAATGCGCGACCGACTTCGATCCGGAGGAGGCGCTGAAGCTGCGCAACCGCCGCGGCCGTCCGGCCGGCTACGCCGCCGACGAGACCCCCGATGAGGACGCCGAGGATCAGGTCGCCAAGAAGAAGGCCTCCGACGACGAGGATGACGACGAGGAAGAAGCCGTCGCCACGCCGGAGATCGATCAGGAAGGCCATGAGCCGATCCTGACCCCGGACGACGACGACGACGAGGCTCCGGTCGATCCGACCGAGGAGGCCGGCATGGGCGAAGCCGGCGAGGACGACGTCCTGGCCGACGACGATGACGACGACTCCGTGCCCTTCATCGAGGACGAGGACGACGACGCTTTCGGCGAGGAAATCGTCAAGGGCGGCAAGGACGAAGACTAGGTTTTTCGCCCCGTCCGGGGTCGTTCAGAGCGGCTTCGGACGGGGCGAAAATAAATGGCGGGACCGGGCTTGATCGCGATCAGGCCCTGACATAGGTTCCGCCGCCTCGCAGCAGGGCCTCGCGGCCCCCACGCGATCCGACCGAAGGGCCAGCGGCCTGCAGGTTCGGGGCTTTAGCTCAGTTGGTAGAGCGCTTGCATGGCATGCAAGAGGTC
>CAZGPS010000213.1:0-5012 GCA_964527675.1 uncultured Brevundimonas sp.
TCGAGCTGTGCCTTGTCGCCGACTGCGAACTGGTGCTCATCGGACCGCGGACGGCGCAACGCACGCGTGCGGTGCGAGGGCGGATGACATGGCGCACGGCGGTCCAGCGAATGCTCGGGGGCGCCGGTCTGCGCTACCGGTTTGTCGGCGCGCGCGGGGTCCGGGTCTGGGCCGAGAGCCGGCCGGCCGCCGCCGAACCGCCCGCGCCGCCCGAGGCGACGACCGAGCTGGAGCCCGTCGTCGTCCTGGGCCGGTTGTCTGACCAGATCGACGAATCCGTGCGCCGCAAGCGAGAGGCCGATGTGATTTCCGACGGAGTCTCGGCCGCCCGCATCGGCGAACTCCCTGCCGCCAATCTGGCTGAAGCCCTGCAACGCGTGCCCGGCGTCGCCATTGAGCGCGAGGTCGGCGAGGGGCAGTTCGTCAGCGTGCGGGGCCTGGGACCCCTGTTCCAGTCGGTGACCCTGAACGGCGCGCCCGTGGCCTTCAACGAGAACATCCGCAACTCGACCCAGAGCGGCCGCCAGTTCCGATTCAGGGCCCTGTCGGCCGACCTGCTGGCCGGGGCCCGGCTGACCAAGTCGTCGACGCCGGACCTGATCGACGGCGGCATCGGGGCCAATATCGACATCGAGACGGTCGGCGGCCTCGACGGCGATCCCTTCCTGACCCTGCGGGCGGGCGCGGGACTCGAGCAACGCACCGGACGTTCGGGCGCGGACGTCTCGGCGGCTGGCCGGCTGGTGTCCGCCGACGGCGATCGGGGGGTGGTCGCGGGCGTGGCCCAGGAAGAGCGGTCCGTGATGTACGACCGCTTCCAGATCCAGCGCTATCGCGAGGTCGTGGTCGACGGCCAGACGGTGGCCGTGCCGAACGATGTGCGCACGACGCTCGAGCGCGAGGATCGCCGGCGGCGCAGCGCCTTCCTCGGCGCCGACTGGCGCCTCTCCCCCGTCCTGTCGCTGGACCTTGACGCCCTGGCCTCGACCTTCGACAACGCCATCCGCGAGGACCGGCTGGTGTTCGGCCTCGGCGAGCGGCTGCTGGCCGCCGACGCCCGGATGACCGTTCGCGATGGCGTGGTGACCGCCGGCCGGATCGTGGATGGCGAGATCGACAACAACACGGAGTTTTCGGACCAGTCGCATCTGAATCTGGCCGGCTCTGTCGGCGCCGTCTGGCGCCAGGGCGGATGGCGGATCACCCCGCGGCTGAGCGGCTCGCTGGCGCGCTCGGTGCTGGACCGGCCGTTGCAGCGCATCTCGGCCCCGTCACCCGACGGCGTCGGCTACGCTTTCGACCTCGGCGACGCCGCTGACAATCGCCGGGCGGCGGGGCTGTCCACCACCCTGGACCTGCTGGATCCGACCCTGCTCGGGCTGCCGCGTCTGCACGTGCGGGCGGTGGAGTCGCGCGACGACGACGTCACCGCGAGGGTGGACGCGCGCCGGCCGCTGGATGGAGCCCGCGGCGTCCCCGGCCTGTCAGCGGTGCAGTTCGGCGTCCAGGTCAGCGACCGCAGCCGCGACTATCAGCGCCGCGATCGCGAGGCCTTCCTGCGGCCGGGGTTCGGCATGGACGCCGGCGCCCACGCCCTGACCACGCCGGACGACGTCTTCGCCGATCTGCTGGGCGCGCCCCCCGGACCCTGGGTCGCTGCCGATCCGCACTGGTTCGACGCGGCCTTCGACATTCCTGGCGCGTTTGACGGGATCTCGCCCCGCCCGAGTGACCTGACGCCCACCGGCGCCGACCTGCAGAACTCCTATCGTGTGGGCGAGCGGGTCGCGGCGGCCTATGTCCGGCTCGACGTCGCCGGGGCCCTTGCCGGCCGCCCGGTCTTCGGCAATCTCGGCGTCCGGCGGGTGGAGGCCCGGACCGAGGTCGATGGCTCCATCCTCGGGGTTGATCCGGCAGGGGCCGTCGAGGTCCGGCCGGAAGAGTACGCGGGCTCGCACCGGGTCTGGCTGCCCAGCGCCAGTCTGGCGGTCGAGCTGGACGAGGATCGGCTGCTGCGCCTGGCGGTGTCGCGCTCCATCACCCGCCCGTCTCTCGCGGACCTGCGCTCGGCCACGGTGCCGGCCAGCACCCTGGTGCGGTCCATCTTCGATCATGGGCAGGCCGCGATCGACGACCCGGAGCCGGGCACGATCTTCACCGGAGTCGGCGGCAACCCGACGCTCAGACCCTATCTGTCGACCAACTACGACCTGTCCTGGGAGTGGAGCTTTCCGCGCGGCGCGCTGAGCGTGGCGGTGTTCCACAAGGCGATCGACGATTTCATCCTGACCGTCGAGGCGCCCGAGCGGCTGGTGTTCGAGACCCGATCCGGTGTTCCGGTGGCCGCCGAGGTGATGATGTCGCGGCCGCGCAATGCCGGCCACGCCCGGACCACCGGACTGGAGCTGGGCTTCAACCACCGCCTGCCGTCGGGCCTGGGCCTTTGGGCCAGCGCCACCTGGACCCGGGCCGAGGCCATCGAGCGGGACAGCGGCCGACGGCGGGACCTGGCCGGAGTGTCGGACGTCGCCTGGTCGTTCAATCCCTATTTCGAGCGAGGGCCGCTGGGGCTGAACCTGTCCTGGTCATGGCGTTCGGCCTTCGTTTCCGAGGCCGACATGCAGGGCGGCGGGATCACCGAGTTTGTGGTGGCTCCGGCCGGCTATCTGGACGCCCAGGCCACCTGGGAGGTCGGGCGCTCTGCGCAGCTGGTGCTCAGTGCGACCAATCTGACCGACACCACCGACCTGGCCTGGGAGGGCGATCGCGGCCGGCTGCTGCAACTGGGGCGGAGTGGTCAGAGCTTCAGCCTTGGTCTCCGCTGGCGCCTGTAACCCGGGCCGGAGGATCGTCCCGACGCCCGACGCCCGACGAAAAGTCGGAGATTGGGCGGAAATCATCGTGGTGGCGGACAGAGAGGGAGCTAAATTTGCTCTTTCTTTCCATCATTTAGGATGTCTAACGCCTGCCGGCACGACCACTGATTTCCAAGGGGTTTCGGCAGGTCCGGCTAACCCAGAAAGTCGGGTGAAGCCCAAGAAAAACCCCGGCGGGCTGGCGGGCCACGCCGGGGTCTCTAACGGTTCAGCAAGGCAATCTGAACAGGCGGAACGCTACCTCAATCGGGAGGCGCTGTCATGAGCCGCGCCTACAATGCGGGTTGCTTCAGGGCACCGCCAGTTCGTCGAGGCAGCGAGTTGGCGGTCAACTCGCGCTGGATGCGGTTCAGTCGGGAGGAAGGTCACCGCCTGCTATTCGTGCTCAAGGTAAAGGCCGAACGCCTTCGCAAGCCGGGCCAGCGAACCGGCGCGCCGGGCACCATCAGTTTCGGGGCCATTCGCCTGGCGGAAGTTCTGGTGTCGCTCTGCGTCAAGGGCAGGGGGCGTCTGGAACCATCGGTCGCGTGGCTCGCGAGGGCGATCAATGTGGCCAAGAAGTCGATCCACGCCTGGAAGCGGCAGCTTCAGGAGCATGGTTTCCTGCGATGGACCCGGCGCTATGTGAGAACGGAAACGCCGGGTCAGAAAGGGCCCCAGCTCAAGCAGACGTCCAACGCCTACAGCCTGATGACTCCCGCCGCAGCCGCCGCCCAGGCGGAGCAGTTGCGGCACCCTCAACCTCGTGTCGCGCAGCGGATCTTATCGCCTGAACTGCAGGCGGCACTCGACAAACTCGAGTGCGTCGTCGGCGACGAACAAGGTCGGGCTGTCAGCGTGAGTCACCTGAAAGCGCAGAACCAAGGCTCGCATAATTATCTAGGGTGAGGCGCTGGAAAGACTTGCAGATCGTCCGGAGCTGATCGGGTGAGGCTCGCAGACTTCGAGCGAGCAGGCCGCTAGCGCGGTGTCTCAGGATCGGAATGTTGGGGCAGGGTGCGGTGCTGCAGCCGCTCCCAGGTCTCGATCAGAAACAGGGCCACCGAGCTTGCGGAGTTTAAAGCTAGGAGAGCAATGCGCGCGTCAATCCGCGGGAAACCTCGCTGTCGGCCATGCGCGTCCCCGCCGTGGGTCCGTAGCGCACCGACGCCCTTGACGACCGAGATCAGGCCGCTGAGCACCTGCCGAATATCGGCTTCGATTTCGGGAGGGAAATCGCTTCGCCCTGGCGATAAGCGGAGGGGGCCCTGGACCGCCTTCAGCAGGCCCTCAACATCCTTTTTAGGCGGCAGGGGGAGGGAGAGTTCGATGAGGATCGACCGGCAGACGGCCTCGATCAAAGAGCAGGCCGCGGTTACGGCATCCTCAGGGTCGGACTTCAGGCTGGGCATCGCACGGGCGATTTCCAGCTGAACCGTGTCGAAGTCGATGGTTTGGACCTTCGCCAGAAAAGGTTCCACCACGAATCCCGCGTGTTGGAGTTCGACCAGAACGGTGAGGGGGGCTGCTCCCCAAACAGCCTTGCCGCCTCTTTGGTTATGTCGTCCCGGATAGTTTCCAGATCCGCCACCGGTGAGCGATCCGGCTCGAAGAGCTTGGAAGCGATCAAGAGAGAGAGGCTGCAGCTCACCGTCCGTCAGGAGAAGACGGGCCAGCTCGTCGACATCAGTCAGCACCCCCAGCTCAGGGCGTCCCTGACGGCGAGTGCGTCTGACCATCTGGTCCTGTTGACGACGGAATTCGGCAAGCCGTTCACCGCGAAGGGCTTCGGCAACTGGATCAGCAAGGCGGCAGAGCGCGCGGGCTTGCCGCACTGCTCAGCGCACGGGCTCCGCAAGGCAGCGGCCCGACGATTGGCCGAAGCGGGGTGCTCCGCTCACCAGATCATGGCCATCACGGGCCACCAGACCCTCAAGGAAGTGGAACGGTACACGCGGGAGGCAGGACGCCGAAACCTCGCCGATAGCGCAATGGAGCGCATCGGGATGGGCACGCAAGCGGAACAGACGGTGTCTAACCCAGCACCTGCGGTTAGACAGACTGGAGAATAAGTATATGAAAAATAATAGGAATATCAGCGTGGTGGCGGACAGAGAGGGATTCGAACCCTCGGTAGGCTTTCACCTACACACGCTT
>CAZGPS010000214.1:0-5011 GCA_964527675.1 uncultured Brevundimonas sp.
CGTCGATGACCTGGGCGCGGCTGATCTTGTCCTCGATGTCCGCGATCTGGCCTTCAATCCAGCCCTGCCGTTCCTTCGCCGCGTGATACTCGGCGTTTTCGGACAGGTCGCCGTGTTCGCGCGCCTCCGAAATGGCCGCGATGACGCTTGGCCTCTCGACCGACTTCAATTGCTTCAACTGATCGTCGAGGGCACGGTAGCCCTCGGCCGTCATCGGCACTTTTTCCATATGTCGTGAGTTTCTTGCTTCGCCCGACTGAGGGTTTGGTGACGCCAGAGGTCGCTGGGCGCACGCGACCGGCCCAAGAGGGTAGGGCGCCCTATCCCAAGGTTCAAGGGGCAAGGCGTCCGGCTGAACATGACTTTATCCAGCGGGCTTGCGACGACGCGCCCGCATTTCCTGGATTTCACCCCACAACCGGACCCGACGGACCAGACTCCAGGCCAGCCACGCCACGGCTGCCAGACCCACGGCCATGAACAGGCTGGAGATGAAAAAGACGCCGGCCGCCATGAAGGCCAGCACAAAGGCGACGGCGGCGACGAGGGCGGCGATGACTTGGATGGTTTTCAGGCGCATGGCCCGTTAACGGTTGGCGTCCTCCGGGGTTGCGGCCCAGCTGCCCGCCGCCTTCCGCCGGGTTCCGACTGTGGCATCGGCGCCGACGCACGCCCGCTCCGGCCGAAATCAGGCGTAGCTGTACGGACCGCCCCGCTCCAGCGCGCGCTGCCAGGCGGGCCGGGTGTGAATCCGTTGCAGGAAGGCCTTCAGCCGCGGCTTGTCCGCGCCATAGCCGACGCGGCTGCCAGCCGCCTCGACAGGAAAGCTCATCATGATGTCGGCGGCCGAGAAGACGTCGCCCGCGAACCACTCAGACCGCGCCAGTTCCGCCTCCCAGTAGTCCGTGTGCGCCTTCAGTTGCGGCGCGATCAGACTGGCGTCGACCTTGCGCGCCATGCCCGAGATGACCGGCCGCGCCAGCAACGGCGCCCGCCTGGGGATCTGGCTGAAGATCAGCGTCAGCAGCAGCGGCGTCATCGCCGAGCCTTCCGCATAGTGCAGCCAGTAGGTGTAGCGCCGGCCCGCCGGGGTGTTGGGTGCCGGGCGCAGGCCGGAGCCCGGATGCGCCTCCAGCAGATATTCGATGATGGCTCCGGTTTCCGCCACCCGCACCGCGCCGTCGTCCAGCACCGGCGACTTGCCCAGCGGATGGATGGCCTTCAGCTCCGGCGGCGCCAGCATGGTCTTCGCGTCGCGCTGATACCGCTTCACCTCATACGCCAGCCCCAGCTCCTCCAGCAGCCACAGCACGCGCTGGGATCGGGAATCATTCAGGTGGTGGACGGTGATCATGACGGGCCCCTGTTCAAGCTCGCCATTCAACGGCAAACGCTGGATTTCGCAACTGCGAAGATCAATGGCGCCGTCCGCTCCAGCGCCGCCGCGGGTGGGTCTGGCCCTGGTCCTGGCGCGGCGGAACCCCGTCGCGGGCCTCCTGGCGATTGCGCCACAGCTCGTACGCCAGGGTCGCCAGCGCCAGCTTGCCCGCATGGCGGCCCGCCACGCGACGTCCGCCCCGGCTGAGCAGCAGGCCCCCGATCAGGGTGGCGAGTTTGGGCATGGGCATGGGCGCTCTCCTTCAGGCCCGACAAACGCGGCCCGGGCCCGACCGTTCAATCGCGCCCCGCTCCCTGTTGAGTTCACCCGCGGTTTCGCCCAGACCTGCGCCATGATCCCGACCGAGCCGCGCCTGACCTCTCTCGCCCACGGCGGCGGCTGCGGCTGCAAGCTGGCCCCGGCCGTGCTGCGCGACATCCTGAAGGGCATGCCGCTGGCCGGGCCCTTCGCCGATCTGATGGTCGGAACCGAGACCAGCGACGACGCCGCCGTCTGGCGCCTCAACGACCGGCAGGCCCTCGTCGCCACGACCGATTTCTTCATGCCGGTGGTCGACGATCCCTTCGACTTCGGCCGCATCGCCGCGACCAACGCCCTGTCCGACGTCTACGCCATGGGCGCCACGCCGATCTTCGCCCTCGCCCTCGTCGGCATGCCGGTCAATGTGCTGTCGACCGACACCATCGGTCGCATCCTGCAGGGCGGCGCTGCGGTCTGCGCGACGGCGGGCATCCCTGTCGCGGGCGGCCACTCGATTGACAGCGTCGAGCCGATCTACGGCCTCGTCGCCCTCGGCCTCGTCCATCCCGACCAGGTCCTGACCAATCGCGGGGCCCGGCCCGGCGACGTCCTGATCCTGACCAAGGCCCTCGGCGTCGGCGTGCTCAGCGCCGCCTTCAAACAGGAGCGGCTGGACGCCCCCGGATACGCGGCCTTGATCGCCTCGACGACGAAGCTCAACGCTCTCGGCGCGAAGCTGGCCGGCCGCCCCGGCGTCCACGCCGTCACCGATGTCACCGGCTTCGGCCTGCTAGGCCATGCGCTGGAGATGGCCCGCGGCTCCGGCCTCGCCGTCGAACTGGCCGCCGAACCGCCCCTGCTGGACGGCGTCGAGGCCCTCGCCGCGGCCGGCGTCCGCACCGGCGCCTCGGGTCGCAACCGCGACAGCTACGGCGCCGCGATCGATCTGCCGGCCGGCCTCGCCGAGTGGCGCATCGACCTGCTCACCGATCCCCAGACCTCCGGCGGCCTGCTCATCGCCGTCGGCGCCAGCGAGGCCGACGCCCTGCTCGACCTCGCCCGCGCCGACGGCTTCGACCGCGCCGCCATCGTCGGCCGCGTCGTCGAGGGCCCGCCCCGCGTCCGCGTCCTCGCATGATCCGCCGCACCGTCGATCTGTCGCCCGCCGCCCGCGACGGCTTCGACGCCCTGATCGACGCGCGCAGCCCGGCCGAGTTCGCCCTCGACCACATCCCCGGCGCGATCAATCTGCCGGTCCTCGACGACGCCCAGCGCGCGGCCGTCGGGACCGAATACGTCCAGGGCTCCAAATTCCTCGCCCGCCGCCACGGGGCCGCCCTCGTCGCCCGCAACATCGCCGCCCATCTGGAAGGGCCGCTGGGCGACCGCGACGGCGCGTTCAAACCGCTGGTCTATTGCTGGCGCGGCGGCCAGCGCTCGGGCGCCATGGTTACGGTGATGGACCAGGTCGGCTGGCCCGTCACCCTGCTCGAGGGCGGCTACCAGACCTGGCGACGTCAGGTGAAGGCGGCCCTCTATGACGCGCCCCTGCCGCATGGGGTGGTGCTGCTCGACGGCCCCACCGGCGTCGGCAAGACGGCCCTGCTCGGCGTCCTCGCCGCCCGCGGCGCCCAGACCCTCGACCTCGAGTCCCTCGCCGCCCACCGCGGCTCGCTGTTCGGGGCCATGCCCGGCGGCCAGCCGTCGCAAAAGGCCTTCGAGACCCGGCTGCACGACGCCCTGTCCCGCCTCGACCCCGCCCGCCCGGTGCTGGTCGAGGCCGAAAGCTCGAAGATCGGCGCCCGCGTCGTTCCGCCCGCCCTGTGGGCCGCCATGGCCGCCGCCCCGGCGATCCGCCTCGACTCCCCGGTCGAGGTCCGCGCCGCCCGCACCGTGCGCGACTACGCCGCCATCGCCGCCGACCCGTCGGCGCTCGACGCCGCTCTCGGCCGTCTCCCGCGTCACATCGGCAAGGAAACCGTCGCCGCCTGGCGCGCCCTCGCCGCCGCCGGCGACACCGGCGCCCTGGCCGCAGAGCTGATCATCCACCACTACGACCCCGCCTACCGCCGTCAGGGTGAAGGCCGGGCGCGCTCCGAACGGGCCGTCGTCGAAATCCTCTCGCTCGACGCCGCCGCCCTGCAGCGGGCCGCGGACCAGGTCGAGGCCGCCCTCAACCGCTGATCAGCCTGTCCAGCCCGACCACGGCGCTGACCGCGACCGAGGCGACCAGCCAGGTCAGGCCCAGCGTCGTCCACCCCACCCTCAGCCGGACCGTTCCGACCGCCAGCAGCGCGAACAGAGCCACAGTGACGATCACCGGCAGGGTCCACAGTCCCCAACCCAGCCATTCGCTGATGCGCGCCTCGTCATTGGCGTGGAACAGGGTCATCAGGCTGGCCATCAGCCGCATGAACGCCGCCTGGAACAGGAACACCCACGCCCCCGCGCTGCCCCGCGCCTGCACCAGCCAGAGGGCCGCCAGCGCCTGAACCACGGTCACCGCCGGCCCGGCCGCCGAGATGATCATCTGATCCACGGTCCCGACCGCGCCCCGCGCCCCGGCGCTGTTCAGCCCGAACCAGGCGTCGTGCCCCAGCAGGACCGCCGCCAGCCAGTGCCCGCCCTCGTGCAGGGCGAAGGTCACGAACCCCGCGACAAACACCAGCCCGTAGAAGCTCCAGCCCGTCCGCACCCGTCGCATCCGCCCCTCCCGCGATATCCAACGGCCCAGCTTGCGACGCGTCCGGCGTGCGGTCGAGTTAAGGTTCGTTCACGGCGGCGCACGCGACGGATGGTCAAATCCCGCGACGGCGCCTAGCTTCGACCGATGGCCGTTTCCCGACTCCGTTCCGCCCTGATGTCCCTCAGCCTGTGGGTGCTCGTCGCCCTGCTCGCCGGCCTGTTCGCCGGGGCCGCGGCCCAGGCCTGGGGCCTGCCCGGCGGGGCGGGCGCCGCCGACCTGATCGGCGCCATCGGGACCCTGTGGCTCAACGCTCTGAAGATGACCATCATCCCGCTGGTCTTCAGCCTGCTGGTGACCGGCATCGCCTCCATCGCCGATGCGGCGGCGACCGGGCGCCTGGCGCTGAAGGCGCTGACGGTGTTCGCCATCCTGCTGCTGGTCTCGACGGTCTACGCCATCTTCGCTTCCGAGGCCCTGCATCTGTTGTGGCCCATCGATCCGGCGGGCGCCGCCGTCCTGCTGGCCGGAGCGCCCGATGCTGCGGTGGTGCGTGAGAGCGCGGCCGGGGGCGGCCTTCCGGCCTTCCTCGCCGGCCTCGCGCCGGCCAATCCGATCCGCGCCGCCGCTGACGACGC
The DNA here is from genome assembly GCA_964527675.1 of uncultured Brevundimonas sp. GTDB lineage: Bacteria > Pseudomonadota > Alphaproteobacteria > Caulobacterales > Caulobacteraceae > Brevundimonas. The sequence goes on from CAZGPS010000214.1 coordinate 4,961, forward strand.
CATCCTCGGCATCGTCGTCTTCGCCATCGCCTTCGGCTTCGCCGTCACCCG
>CAZGPS010000215.1:0-4964 GCA_964527675.1 uncultured Brevundimonas sp.
CCTGCTCCTTGCGGTAGCGCAGGAAGAGTTGTCGGGCAACGCGAACCGAAAACCAGGGCGGGACTCCTTCAGGGTCCGACACCCACCTTCTTCAGCACCGGCCGCAGGTTGACCGCGCCGGCGCGGAAACCCTTCCACGGATCGGGCTTCTTCAGCAGGGCGGCGGCGTCGTGCAGGGTGTAGGCGGTCGGGTCGAGGCCCTTCTTCACCTGGCTCCAGGACAGGGGGAAGGCGATCCCGGCGCCGGGGCGGGCGCGGGCCGACCAGGGGGCCACGGCCGTGGCCATGCGGCCGTTGCGCAGATAGTCGAGGAAGATCTTTCCGCCGCGCGCCTTCTTGGCGAGGGTGGTGGTGAAATGGTCGGGGTCGGCGGCGCGGACGCGTTCCGACACGGCCCTGGCGAAGGCCTTGCACTGGTCCCATTCGATGCGGCTCTTGCCGTCGGCGAGGATGGGGACGACGACGTGCAGCCCCTTGCCGCCGGTGGTCTTGACGAAGGGGTTGAGGCCCAGCGCCTCCAGCTCGCGCCTGAGCACTTTCGCGGCGGCGATGACGTCGTTGAAGTCGAGGCCCTCGTCGGGGTCGAGGTCGAAGGTGACCTGGTCGGGGGTTTCCGGATCGCCGGGCTTGCAGCCCCAGGGATGCAGCTCCAGCCCGCCGGACTGGCCGATGGCGACGAGGCCGCCGACGTCGACGACGCCGACATAGGGTTTGCGCTCCTTCACATCGATCAGCTTCAGTCGCGGGTTGGAGCCGGGCATGGCGTGGCGCTGGAAGAATTTCTGGCCGGTGATGCCCTCGGGGGCGCGGATGATCGAGACCGGGCGGTCGCTGACATGCGGCAGCAGGCGGTCGGCGGCCATTTCGTAATAGCGCACCAGCTCGGCCTTGGTGATGGCGGGCTTGCCGTCCGCCGCGGGCCACAGGATCTTGTCGGGGTTGGAGATGGTGACGCCGGCGACGACCAGCTTGCCCTTGCCTCGGCCAGCGGCGGGGCGTTCGCCGGGGATGGCGAGGGGGACCGGGTTCTTGTGGCTGCCGGGCTCCTTTGACGGGTCGGAGGGGGCGTGCGGGCGTTCGGTGACCTCGGCCGGCGGCTTGTCCTCGCGCAGGCCCTTGAAGGCGGCGTGGCGCAGCGAGCCGGTGTCGGTGTAGCCGCCGTGCTCGATCTCGGCGACCAGCACCGGCTTGACCCAGTGGACGGTGGCGCCGGCGGCGCGGGACTTTTTGGGCGCATCCTTGCCGACGAAGGGGCTCTGGTCCGTCGCCACCGCCTTGAGCGCCGGCAGCAGAGTCTTGAGCAGGGTCTGGTTGTAGCCGGTGCCGACGCGGCCAAGGTGGCGCAGGCCGCCCTTGTCCTGCACCCCGACGATCAGCGAGCGGAAGCGGCTGCCGCCCTCGGAGGTCCAGCCGCCGATGACGACCTCGTCACCGCCCCGGCATTTGGACTTGAGCCAGGTGGTCGAGCGGCCCTCGCGATACGGGGCGTCCAGCTTTTTGGAGATGACGCCTTCGAGGTCCATGCGGCAGGCGCTCTCGAGGATGGCCTGACCGGTGGTGGCGAAATGATCGACGTAGCGGATGCGGGCCCGCGCGGCCTTCGGGATGCGGTCGATCCAGGCCGTCAGCCGCGCCTTGCGTTCCGACAGGGGGAGCTTGCGCAGGTCCTCGGCGCCGTCGAACAGCAGGTCGAAGGCGAAATAGACGAGGTCGCCGGTCTGGCCGTCCGATATGCGCGCCTGCAGGGCCGAGAAGTCCGGCATGTGGTTTTCGGCCAGGGCGCAGAGCTCGCCGTCGACGACGGCGTCCGGCCATTGTGCGGCGTCGGCGGCGAGTTCGGGGAATCTGTCCGACCAGTCGAGACCCTTGCGGGTGCGGACGACGGCGCGGCCGCCGCCCGGAGAGACCTGCAGCCGGTAGCCGTCGAACTTGATCTCATGCGCCCAGCCGCTTCCGTGGGGCGGATAGTCGGCGATCTTGCACAGCTGGATGGGGACGAAGGCGTGAGGTTTTGACGCCGGGCTGGCGGCGGCCTTGGCCTTGGCCGCCGTCCTGGCCTTCGGCGTGGCGCCCGCGGCCTTCTTCGGAGCGGTCGAACCCTTCGCGCCGGCCGCGATCTCGGCGAGGCTGCGGCCGGTGGTGATCGAGGCGTCAATCGCCATATTGGCGTCGCCCTCGCCGGGGACGGCGAACTCGTCCTTCTCCTTGATCAGCAGCCAGTTGTTGCGTTTGGAGGGCTTGCCGCGATCGGTCTTCATGCGGATCAGGGCCCATTTGCCCTGCAGCCGCTCGCCGTGGACGATCATCTTGACGTTGCCGCGGGCGAAGGCGTCGGCGAGGTCGTCCTCCTGCGGCTCCCACGTCCCGCGGTCCCACAGCTGCACCGTGCCGGCGCCGTAGTTGCCGGCCGGGATGGCCCCCTCGAAGGGCCCGTAGTCGAGCGGATGGTCCTCGACCTCGACCGCCAGCCGCTTGACGGCCGGATCGCGCGACGGCGCCTTGGTGACGGCCCAGGACTTGAGCACGCCGTCGACCTCGATGCGGAAGTCATAGTGCAGCCGCGTCGCCGCATGGCGCTGGATCAGAAAGGTCAGGCCGGCCTTGCGCGCCCGGCCCTTCCGGCCCTGCGGTTCCGGCGTGTCGCCGAAATTCCGCTTCGTCCTGTAGGTCTCAAGTTCGCCGCGCACCCGGGCCTCCGTCCCTGACCGACCGGTCAAGGACGTTGAACGCGCCGGAACGGGATTGGCTCAGCCCTGGTCCTGGGGCTCGTCCGACGGGGTCTCACCCTTGGCGGCGGCCCGCTTTTCGGCCTTGGCGGCGGCTTTCTCGGCGGCCTTCTTGGCGTCAGCGCGCTCGCGCTCCATGCGTTCGAAACTGTAGTTGGGCTTACGGGCCATCGGCAGGTCTTCCTTTCCGGCGCAATCGCGCCCTGACGCGGTGCGTCGGGAGAACGCCGCAGAGCGACGTTGGGGTGCGTACAAGGTGGGGCGCCCCGGCCCCGGGGACAACCGCTCAATCGACGGCGACGATTTCCACCGTCTGGCCGGCCACCTTCGCCTCGTCGCCGACGCGCTTGCCGATCAGGGCCACGGCGAGGGGCGAGACATGGCTGACCGAGCCCGTGGCGGGGTCGGCCTCGTCCTCGCCGGTGATGCGCCAGGTCTGGGTGCGGCCGTCCTCGCGCTCGATGACCACCGAGCCGCCGAAGCGGACACGGCCGTCCGGTTCGGTCTCGACCAGCTGGGCCGTAGCGCGGCGGGCCGACCAGTAGCGCAGGTCGCGGGTGGCCCGGGCCATGGCGGTGCGGTCGGCCTCGATCGAGCCGTGGGCCTGGGCGGCGCTGTAGGCGGCCCTTGCGGAGGCCAGGGCGGCGTCGATCGCCGCCAGCCCGGACGGGGTGACGAGGTTGGGGTGGGACGAAATCGGACGGTCGGGAAGGTCGGCGGCCGTGGCCTCCAGATCCTCCTCGCGGGTGAAGGCGACGCTCATGGGGAGGAAGCGTATGCCGGTCGCGGTCGTTCCGGTCTACAAAGGCCCGATGAGTTCTCCAGACAAGACCGTGCATGTGATCGGGGCCGGGCCCGCGGGCCTGATGGCGGCGGAGCGGCTGGCGCGGGCGGGCGTCGCCGTGGTGGTGCACGAGGCCATGCCCTCGGCGGCGCGCAAATTCCTGATGGCCGGGCGGGGCGGGCTGAACCTGACCCATTCCGAGCCGATGGAAGGGTTCGTCGCCCGCTATGGCGCGGCGGCGCCGGCGGTTTCGCACTGGCTGGAGCAATTCTCGCCGACGCATCTGACCGGCTGGGCCGAGGGGCTGGGGCAGCCGGTGTTCACCGGCTCGTCAGGCCGGGTGTTTCCGCGCGCGATGAAGGCCTCGCCGCTGCTGCGGGCCTGGCTGGGGCGGCTGGGCGAACTGGGCGTGGAGTTGCGGACGCGCTCCCGCTGGATCGGCCGGCGGGATGGCGGCTGGGTCTTCGAGACGCCGGACGGCGAACGGGTCGAGCGGCCGGACGCCGTGGTGCTGGCCGTGGGCGGGGCGAGCTGGCCGCGTCTGGGGTCTGACGGGCGCTGGCGCGAGCCGCTGGAAGCGGAGGGCGTCGAGGTCGCGCCGTTCCGGCCGTCCAATGTCGGCTTCGACGTGACATGGTCCGAGGTGTTCGCCGAGCGGTTCGCCGGCCTGCCACTGAAGCCGGTGGCGCTGACGTTCGGCGAGACGACGGTGCGCGGCGAGACCATGGTGACCCGCTACGGGCTGGAGGGCGGGGCGATCTACGCCCTGTCGGCCCCGCTGCGCGACGCGATCGGGCGCGACGGCGTGGCGACCCTGACCGTCGACCTGCGACCCGACCTGACGATCGAGGCCCTGGCGCTGCGGCTGACGAAGTCGCGCGGCAAGGACAGCGTGTCCAACTGGCTGCGGAAGGCGGGGGGTCTGTCGCCGGTCGGCGTCGGCCTGCTGCGCGAGATTCCCGGCGAGCTGCCGCCGGGGGCGGACAAGCTGGCGCGGCGGATCAAGGCCGTGCGGCTGACCCTGACCGGGGTGCAGGGGCTGGCGCGGGCGATTTCCACGGCGGGCGGCGTGACGCTGGCGGGCGTGGACGAGCGGCTGATGCTGACCGCCCTGCCCGGCGTCTTCGTCGCCGGCGAGATGCTGGACTGGGAGGCGCCGACAGGGGGCTATCTGCTGCAAGCGTCGATGGCCTCGGGCATGGTGGCGGCGGACGGGGCGCTGGACTGGCTGGAGGCGCACGGCACAGGTTCGCCGCCCGCGCGTTGAGGCGGAGGGTCCGTGGGGGCCGGTCGGGGGCTGCACATGCGAATGATGGATTTCAGTTCGTGGCAGGGGATTCTGGTCAGCCTTGTCGCCCTGGCGCTGTTCGCCCTGATCGGGGTCGGCATCCGCCTGGTCATGATGATGACCTTCCAGCAGCGCCGCGAGCGGGCCAACCGCCAGATCAACGAGC
>CAZGPS010000216.1:0-4944 GCA_964527675.1 uncultured Brevundimonas sp.
GCGCCGGGCGCGCCCGGGACGGGCGGCGGCGGCGGCGACGGCGTGGCGCAGGCGGAGATCGCGCCGGCGGCGAGGGCGATGAGAATCGTCGGCCGGAACAGGCGAGGCATGCGGCGCTCCCGTGGGGTCATGGCCCGCCTCGCCCAGGGGAAGAGGCCGGCGTCCGTGAACGTACAGACGCCCCCTTGGACCGGACCGGCGCGCGAGGTCAAGCGCGGCCGCCCACGGGGTGCGGGCCGTCAGCCTTCGTCGACGGGAGTCCCGGCCTTGCGGCGCGGGGCGCGGCGCTTGGGCGCGGGAGCCTCGGCCTCGCCGCCCTCGGGCGGTCCGTCCGGCGCCGGGGCGCTGGGGGCGGTCGGGCGGGTCAGGAAGCCGGGCAGGGCGGTCGGGGCCTCCTCGACGGCGGCCTCCGACTCCTCGCGACGCGGCCGGCGGGCGCGCGGCGCCCGTTCGGCCTTGGGCGCGGCCGGTTCGGCGTCGCGGCTGTCGTTCGGCGTTTCGGCGGCGGAAGCCTCGTCGGCGGTCGGGGCGGCGTCGTTCTGGTCGCCCTCGCCGCGCTCGTTCTGGAAGCGAAGATTGCGCTCCTGCTGGCGGCGCTCCCAGCGCTCGCGGCGGGTCTCGCGGCGGCCGCCGTCGCCGGCGGCGCCGTCAGCGCCCTCGGCCCGCGGGGCTTGTTCCCGGGGCTCGCGCGGCTGGTCATCGCGGTCGCGCCATTCGCGGCGCGGCTGATCGGTCTGGCGGTCGTTGGAGCGGTCGTTCTGGCGGTCGTACGAGCCGCCGTTCTGACGCTCGCCGTTCTGGCGTTCCTCGTTGTCGCGCTGGCGCGCCTCGGCGGCGGCGACGCGGTCGGCCTCGGCCTTTTCGGCGGCCATGATGGCGGCGGCCTGGGCCCCGGTCTCGTCCTCGAAATCGATGTCGAAGCCCTGGCCGGCCAGTTCGCGCTGGGCGATCTCGGACACCGGACGCGAGGGCTGCAGGGCGCGAAGGACGCGGAAATAGTGTTCGGCGTGCTGGGTGTAGTTCTCGGCCAGCACGCGGTCGCCGGCGGCCGAGGCGTCGCGCGCCAGCTGCATGTAGCGCTCATAGACGGTCTGGGCGTTGCCGCGGACCTTGATGTTCTCGGGCCCTTGCGAGTCCCACGAACGGTTCGGGTTGGTGGCGTTGGCGTTGTTGTTGCCGCCGCCGCTGCCGGGCTTTCTGTTGCGTCCGCGCTGACGCTTCATGCCCTTGAAATCTCTCATCGGACGCTCGTGCTTTGTATGAGGGACGGTCCGGGGCGAAGGCCGCCGGCGCTGTCCGTCTGGTCGTTCCGCTTCGTTCCGGGGCCAATCCCCGCTGACGATGTGATCGGAAATCCGTTGTCGGCCCGTGGTCCGCCTGACCGAATGATCAGACCGTCACTGTCCCGGGCGCGCGTGGATGGGCCTGAAGCGGTCCAAGGCGTGCGTTTTGGGTGGGAGACAGCGAAGACTTAGCCTGTGCGGGGGCGGTTTCCAAGGGGTTTGTTGAGGATCCCCTCCACCCCCCTTCGGGCGGTCCCCCTCCCCCGGCGGGGGAGGAATGCTACATCTTCGGAACGGGGTTGGTTCTCGGGTCGGGGCCGTTGGTGACGACGCGGTCGCGGTCGGACAGGTCCTTGACGACGATCACCCTGTCGAAGCCCGCGGCCTCGAACAGGGCCTTGACCTGCGGGCCCTGGTCCCAGCCGATCTCGACCGCGAACAGGCCGTCGGGACGCAGGATGCGGCGGATCTCGGGCGCCAGCTCGCGATAGGCCTGCAGGCCGTCGGGGCCGCCGTCGAGCGCCAGATGGGGATCGTGGTCGCGCACCTCGGGGTCGAGGCCGGGGATGTCGCCGGAGGGGATGTAGGGCGGGTTGGAGACGACGACGTCGAAGCTGTGCTCGCCGAAGCCGGCGGCCCATTCGGTGCGCAGGAAGGTGGCGCGGTTGTCGAGCTCGAGGTTGGTGGCGTTCTCCTTCGCCACGGCCAGGGCCTCGAAGGAGATGTCGGTGCCGACGCCGCGGGCCCCGAAGCGTTCGGCGAGGGTGGCCAGCAGGATGGCGCCCGAGCCGGTGCCGAGATCGATCATCTCGAACGCCTTGTGCGGCGGATACGCCAGCAGGACGACGTCGAGGATGGCCTCGGTGTCGGGGCGGGGGCTGAGCACGTCGGGGGTGACGTTCAGCATGATCTTCCAGAAGCCCTTCCGGCCGAGGATGCGCGACACGGGCTCGCGGCGCAGGCGGCGTTCGACGAAGCCGTCCAGGGCGGCCTGCTGGTCCGGGGTCACGGGGCGGTAGGGGTCGGTCAGGATGTCGGTGCGCGAACAGCCGGCGGCGACCTCGAGCAACAGGCGGGCGTCGATCGAGGGGCTGTCGATATGGCCGGCCTTGAGCGCAGCGGCGGCGGCCTTCCAGGCGGTCAGCAGGGTCGGAGTAGCGGCGGCGTCGGTCATGCTCTGGCCTTGGCGCGGCTTTGCGCGGATATCAAGCGGAACGGCGCCGGAACGCCGTCCGGATGGAGTCGTTGTGGCCACGATGCAGAAGCGGTCTGAAGCAAGCGGGGGCCTCGGGCTGTGGGGTCTGATCGGCTCGGTGGCGGGGGGACTCGCGGCCGGGGCCGGGGCGGCGCACCTGCTGTACCGGCACGGGCACAAATACGGGGTGGAGCTGCGCAAGGAGCGGCCCGCGCCCCTGCCGCCGCGCGCACCGACGCCGGAGGATTTCGAGGAAAGGGAGCCCGGGCGCGGGCGGCTGGCGCAGCGGCCGGAGCATATTCCGCACAAGGGCTGGGTCGACATCTTCTGGCGCGTCGGGGCCTCCTATTTCGGGGACCGGGTCGGTTTCGTCGCCGGCGGGGTGACCTTCTTCGTCGTGCTGTCGCTGTTCCCGACCCTGGCCGCCTTCGTCACCCTGTACGGCCTGTTCGCCGATCCCGAGGACGCTTGGGGGCGGCTGCAATTCCTGTACGGCGTCCTGCCGTCGGGCGTGGCCGAGTTCCTCGGCGGCGAGATGCAGCGGCTGGCCGAAAACGCCACCACCACCCTGACCTTCACCCTGGTCTGGACCCTGGCCCTGTCGCTGTGGACCGCCAATGGCGCGATCAAGGTGCTCTTCTACGGCCTCAACATCGCCTATCACGAGGTCGAGCAGCGCAATCTGGTCAAATACAACCTGACCTGCATGGCCTTCACCGTGACCGGCCTGCTCAGCATCCTGCTGACGGCGGGCCTGATCGTCGGGGTCCCGGTGGTGTTGGGCGTGTTCGGCCTCGCCGATGAGTGGGCCCATCTGGCGCCGCTGCGCTGGCCGCTGCTGGGGGTGGTCTATGTCGCCGCCCTGACCGTGATCTATCGCTTCGGCCCGTGCCGGGCGCGGGCGCGCTGGCGCTGGCTGACGCCGGGCGCCCTGTTTGCGGCCCTGCTGAGCGTGATCCTGTCGCTGGTGTTCAGCTGGTATCTGCAGAATTTCGTGCGGACCGCCTCCTACGGCCCGCTGGCGGCGATGATGGGCTTCCTGCTGTGGACCTGGCTGAGCGTGCAGATCATCCTGATGGGGGCCGAGCTGAACGCCGAGATCGAGCACCAGACGGCCATCGACACCACGGTCGGAGACCACCGCGCGATCGGCGATCGCGGCGCGGTGGTGGCCGATACGATCGGGCCCCGGCGCGGCAATCCGGCGGCCCTGGCCTTCACCCTGAAACACGCCGAGGCCCTGTCGGACCGGCTGCTGAAACGGCGCATCCGCAGCCGCTGAGGCGGTCGTTGGCGCTTCGCCAACGGACGGGCGTGGTCATTCGCGAACGGAAGGCGGCCCTCCCCGTATCGGGCGTGGCGCGGTGGCCGGCGGGTTCGCACTGTCGGGGCCTCGGAGGTCCGGTGGTCGGGCCTCTCCCGCTGAGAGACCGCTGATGACCCGCCTGCCCCTGATCGCCCTCGCCGCCCTCGGCCTGCTTGTTCCCGCCGGCGCCGCCCTGGCCCAGAGTCCGTCCGGGGGCGCGCCCGACAGCGCCATTTCCCTGACCTTCGAGACCGGGGCGCAAACCGGCGCGGTGATGGTCGCCCTGTATGACTCGGAGGCCGGCTATGCGGGCGACCGGTCGGTCGCCGCCCGCCGGCTGGATGTCGCGGCGGGGGAGCGCACCGTCACCTTCGACGGCCTGCCCGCCGGCGACTATGCGGCCAAGGCCTTCCACGACGTCAACGGCGATGGCGAGATGAATTTCAATCCGTTCGGCCTGCCGGTCGAGCCCTACGCCTTCTCCAACAACGCCGTCGGCAACATGGGCCCGGCGACCTGGGATCGCGCCCGCTTCTCCGTCTCGGGCGCCACGGCCCAGACCATCGTTCTTCGTTGAGCGGCCTGCCGCTCGCCGCGCGGCGGCTCGCTGCTTGAGGCCGCGCCGACCCTGTTCTCAGGAGACCTCTCCATGCACGCGTCCCGCCGCCACTTCCTGATGGGCGCCGCCGCCCTGTCGGCCGCCGTCGTCACCCCCGAAACCGTGCGCGCCATGACGGCGATGCGGATCGCCGCCGACTGGGGGCTGGCCACCGCCGATGTCGAGGCCGATGTGGCGCCGCACGCCATGCGACTGATCCACGGCCGGGCTCCGGCCGGGCTGGAGGGCGCGCTATATCGCAACGGACCGGCCAAGTTCCGGCGCCCGGGGGGCTCGGCGACGCACTGGTTCGACGGGGATGGCATGGTGCGCCGCTTCCGCATCTCCGAGGGCCGGGCCGAACTGGCCGCGCGCTTCGTCGACACGCCCAAGCGGCGGCAGGAGACGCGGCTGGACGCCATGGTCATGCCGGGCTTCGGCACGGCCGGCGATCCCCGCGCCGAGATCGGTTCGCCCGACGACGTCAACGCCGCCAACACCTCGGTGCTGATGGCCGGCGACGCCCTGCTCCTCGACACCAGTGCCATGGGCGCGGAGGAAG
>CAZGPS010000217.1:0-4915 GCA_964527675.1 uncultured Brevundimonas sp.
CCCTGATCGCCGAGCGCGACCAGTGGAAGGACCGCGCCCTGCGCGCCGTGGCCGAGGCCGAAAACACGAAGAAGCGCGCCGAGCTGTCGAACAATGACGCCCGCGCCTACGCCATCCAGAAATTCGCCCGCGACCTGCTGGGCGTGGCCGACAATCTGGAGCGGGCGCTGCAGGCGGCCCCCAAGGACGCCGACGCCGGCGAGGCCGGTCTGGTCACCGGCCTGGAGCTGACCCAGAAATCGCTGCTGCAGGCTTTCGAGGCCAACAACCTCAAGCGGGTCGCCCCGGAAGCCGGCGAACCGTTCGATCCGCATTTCCACCAGGCGATGATGGAGCAGCCCTCTGATACGGTGCAGGGCGGCCAGGTGATCCAGACCCTTCAGGCCGGCTACGCCCTGTTCGGCCGCACCGTGCGCCCGGCCATGGTGGTGGTCGCCGCCAAGGGCTCCGGCGCGGCGGCGGGGAACGCGGCCTATGCGAAGGCCGCAGACCTCGAAGGCGGCAATTTCGACGGCACGGCCTGATCGCGGCCTTCTCCCCGGAGGGGAGAAGGAAAGGGCCCGCGCCCGGGGGTCGTGGTCGTTGGCGTTTCAGACCGTCAGAACCCCGGTCCCCTCGATCTCTACGGGGCCGGTCATGAAGACGTGGCCGGAGGCTTCATCCCAGTCGATGGTCAGTTCGCCGCCGTCGGCCTCGATGACGGCGTGGCGGCCGGCCAGGCCGCGGCGGGCCGCGGCCACGAGGGCGGCGCAGGCGCCGGTGCCGCAGGCCTTCGTCAGGCCGGCGCCGCGCTCCCACACCCGCAGGCGGATGCGATCGGGGGCGAGGACGTTGGCGAAGCCGACGTTGACGCCCTCGGGGAACAGCGGGTGGTGTTCGACCAGCGAGCCGGAGCCGCGCACGAAGGCGTCGTCCTGGCGGTCGGTAAAGAAGACCACGTGTGGATTGCCCATCGAGACCGCGCCCGGCGTGTGCAGGATCGGCGCGTCAATGGGGCCGACCTGGAGTTCGATGCCGCGGGTGTCCATCGCCTCGGCCAGCGGCACCTCGGTCCAGTCGAGGCCTGGCGCGCCCATATCGACACGCACCCGGTGCGGACCCGCCCGCGTCGCCGTCGTCGGCCCGCCGAGGGTGTCGATGACGACGGCGTTCTTGCCGGTCGATTCCATGAGCAGCCAGCCGACGCAGCGCAGGGCGTTGCCGCAGGTTTCGACCTGGCCGCCGTCGGCGTTCCAGACGCGCATGAAGGCGTCGGCGGTCGTGGACGGCTCGATGGCGATCAGCTGGTCGCAACCCTGTCCCAACGCCCGGTCGGCGACGGCGCGCGCCTGGTCGGCCGTCGGGGCGAACGGCGTCTCCAACGCATTGACGACGACGAAGTCGTTGCCGGCGCCGTTCATGCGGACAAAAGGACGGCTGCTCATCGGCCGGATATAGCGGTTGCCGGTTCCTTGCGCGAGCGAGGCGCGTTATCGCTGGCGCATGAGCCGTTCGACGCCCGACATCGACAGCCCCGACAAGCCCGACGGGCTGCGCCTGCGGGCGCGCCTGCGGGCGTTGTACCACGGCTCTTCGGTGACGGCGGTGCGCTTCCGGCTGGCGGTGCTGATCATCGACCTGATCATCATCGCCTTCTTCGTCGCGGCGCCGCTGCTGAAGTCGGACGCCCTGATCTTCTACATTCTGGACTATGTCATCGCCGCCCTGCTGGCCACGGATCTGGCGGCGCGGGCCTGGGCCTATTCCGACCTCAAGAGCTGGCTGAAGAAGCCGATCGTCTGGGTCGATCTGTTCATTCTGGCGACCCTGTTGTTCCCGGCCTGGCTGTTCAACCTCGGCTTCCTCAGGGTGCTGAGGCTGTGGACCCTGATCAATTCCGACTTCTTCTGGCGCACCATCGGCCGGCGCTATGACGATACCCGGGTGGAGGAGGTGACCAAGGCGATCGTCGCCCTGATCACCTTCATCTTCGTCGCCACCGGCTTCGTCTACACCAGCTTCATGGGCCGCTATGAGGGCATCAGCGGCTATATCGACGCCCTGTATTTCACCGTCACCAGCCTGACCACCACCGGCTATGGCGACATCCTGCTGCCCGGCGTCTGGGGGCGGATCGTCTCGATCACCATCATGCTGGTCGGGGTGACCCTGTTCGTGCGGCTGGGGCAGACGCTGCTGCGGCCGCACAAGGTGCGTTACCCCTGCGACCAGTGCGGCCTGCAGGTGCACGATCCGGACGCGGTGCACTGCAAGGCGTGCGGGAATCTGTTGTGCATTCCGGATGAGGGGCATCGGTAGGAAGGGGCGAGGGACGAGGGGCGAGTAGGCGCGCCGCTGTTCTTGTCGACCCCGGGTGGACGCGGGGTCGAGCCCGGGGCTTCTTTCCCTCGCCCCTCGCCCCTCGCCCCTCGCCCCTCGCCCCTCGCCCCTCGCGCCAAGATGACAAAGCCGTAACCCGGGCCGCCTCGCCTTGTGACCCACCCGGCGCCCGGTAAGGTGCCGCCCGACCAGATGTCGGGGACCTGACTGCATGATCCGCACCGCCGCGCTCGCCGCGCTTCTCGCCTCCACCGCCCTTGGGAGCGCCGCCATGGCCCAGAGCCCCGCCACCCCCGCCGCCGCGAACAACGCGGGCGGTTTCGCTGCGTCGGACGCGACGGACCCGTATCTGTGGCTGGAGGAGATCGACGGCGAACGGGCCATGGCCTGGGTCGAGCAGCACAATGCGCATTCGCTGGGCGTTCTGCGCGGCGATCCGCGCTTCGAGCCCCTGCATCAGCAGGCGCTGGAGATCGTCCAGTCGCGCGATCGTATCCCCTCGCCGGGCTTCAACCGCGACGGCACGATCGACAATTTCTGGCAGGACGCCGAGCATGTGCGGGGCATTTGGCGCACCACCACCCTCGACAGCTACCGCACCGCCGAACCGGCGTGGGAGACGGTGCTGGACGTCGACGCCCTGTCGGCGGCCGAGGGCAAGAACTGGGTCTGGAAGGGATCGACCTGCCTGCCGCCGGAGGAGACCCGCTGCCTGATCTCGCTGTCGGACGGCGGCAAGGACGCGGTGACGGTGCGCGAGTTCGACCGGGCGACGAAGACCTTCGTCGCGGACGGCTTCATCCTGCCGGAATCCAAGGGCGACGCCGCCTGGGTCGACCGGGACACCCTGCTGGTCTCGCGCGACTTCGGGCCGGGCTCGATGACCAGCTCGGGCTATCCGATGATCGTCAGACTGCTGAAGCGCGGCCAGACGCTGGATCAGGCGACGACGGTGTTCACCGGCCAGCCGACCGATGTCGCGGTGTCCGGCTATACGCTGCGCGACGCCGACGGGGTGGTGCGGGCGACCCTGATCAACCGCGGCGTCAGCTTCTATGAGGGCGAGACGCACCGGCTGAACGCCGACGGCACGACGACGAAGCTCGAGTTGCCGGCGAAGTCGACCATCAACGCCCTGGTCAAGGGCCAGCTGGTGGTGACGACGGATCAGGACTGGACCGCGCCCTCGGGCCAAGACTGGAAGACCGGCGACGTCATCGCCTGGGATCTCGACCGCTGGCTGGCCGATCCGGCGACGCCAGCGCAGCTGGTCATCCGGCCGGGCGAGCGCGAGGCCGTCGAGGGCATCTCCAGCACCCGCAACACCCTGGTCGTGGCCCTGACCGAAAACGTGCGCGGCTCGGTCTATATCTATGAGCCCGGCGACTGGAGCCGCCGCCGGCTGGACCTGCCGCAGAACGTCACCGTCGGGATCGGCTCGGCCAGCGAGCGCGATGACCAGGTGTTCGTCAGCGTCGCCGGCTATCTGAACCCGTCCAGCCTGTATCTGGCCGATGCCGCGGCCGGCCCGGCCGAGGTGGTCAAGTCGCTGCCGGCCAAGTTCGACGCCACGGGCATGGTGGTCGACCAGTTCGAGGCGACCTCGGCCGACGGCACGAAGATCCCCTATTTCGTGGTCCACAAGGGCGACATGCCGATGGACGGGACGAACCCGACCCTGCTGTACGGCTATGGCGGTTTCCAGAATTCGCTGCTGCCCGGCTATTCGGCGACGGTGGGCAAGCTGTGGCTGGAGCGGGGCGGAGTCTATGTCATCGCCAATACGCGCGGCGGCGGCGAGTTCGGGCCGCGCTGGCACCAGGCGGCGCTGCAGCAGAACCGCCAGCGGGCGCACGAGGACTTCCAGGCGGTGGCGCTGGACCTGATCGCGCGCGACATCACCAGCCAGCCGCGGCTCGGGATCATGGGCGGCTCGCAGGGCGGGCTGTTCATGGGGGCGATGCTGACCCAGCGGCCCGACCTGATCAACGCCGCGGTGATCCAGGTGCCGCTGTTCGACATGCTGCGGTTCCACAGGCTGCTGGCCGGGGCCTCGTGGATGGCCGAGTACGGCAATCCGGACGTGGCCGAGGAGCGGGCGTGGATCGAGGCCTATTCGCCCTATCAGCGGCTGGAAGCGGGCCAGCCCTATCCCGAGGTCTTCATCCACACCTCGACCAAGGACGACCGGGTGCATCCGGGGCATGCGAGGAAGGCGGCGGCGCGGCTGGAGGAACTGGGCTATCCGGTGCTGTTCTACGAGAACACCGACGGCGGTCATGCGGCGGGGGCCAATCTGCGCGAGACGGCGCGGCGGATCGCGCTGGAATACACCTATCTGACGCGGCGGCTGATGGATCAGCCGGCGGCGGAGTAGCATTCCTCCCCCGAGCGAAGCGCTGGGGGAGGGCGACCGCGCGCAGCGCGGTGGAGGGGGCGACCCATCCGCCGGCGCTCGCGACAGGCCCCCTCCACCATCCTTCGGATGGTCCCCCTCCCCCTGCGGGGGAGGAATAGAAATGCGGGGGTTATTGATGCGTCATCTGATCCTGTCCGTTTTCATCCCCGCCCCGCTGCTGGCCGCCTTCCCCTCCGC
>CAZGPS010000218.1:0-4907 GCA_964527675.1 uncultured Brevundimonas sp.
TCGACATAGATGGTCTGTTCGATCCGGGCCGAGCCGTCGGCCTTGTCCTCGAAGGTCGTGGTCTCCACCGCCGCCGAATAGGGCAGCTCCTCGTGGACACGCAGATAGACCTTCTCGCGGGTGATCTCGGCGGCGAGGACGCGCATCGGCACATCGGCCGACTGGTCTTCCGGATACAGCCAAGGCCCCTCGGGCATGGCCCGGGCCAGACGCTGCTTCAGGTCATCGACGCCGTCCCCGCTCAGCGCCGAGATCATATAGACCTCGGAATAGACGCCGGTTTCGAACATGGCGTGCGACAGGGCCAGCAGGGTGTCGCGGCGCATGCCGTCGATCTTGTTCAGGGCCAGGATGACCTGGGTGTTGGTCGCCTTGAGGTTGGCGATGATGGTCTCGGTGTCCTCGGCCGAGCGCCGGTCGGCCGCCTGGCCTTCCTTGCCCTCGGAGGCGATGTGCGAAGCGGCGTCGATCAGGTGGACGACGACGTCGGCGTCCGAGGCGCCGCCCCAGGCCGAGGCGACCATGGCGCGGTCCAGCCGGCGCCGCGGGGTGAAGATGCCGGGGGTGTCGACCAGCACGATCTGGGCGTCGCCCTCGATGGCGATGCCGCGCACGGGGAAGCGGGTGGTCTGGACCTTCTGGGTGACGATCGAGACCTTGGTTCCGGTCAGCCGGTTGACCAGCGTGGACTTGCCGGCGTTGGGCGCGCCGATGATGGCGGCGAAGCCGGCACGCTGGTTTTGGGGTTCGGTCAAATCACGCCTTCACGCTGCAGCAGGCCGACGGCGGCCGCCTTCTCCGCGTCCTGACGCGAACGGCCCGGTGCGGTCAAGGGCGGATATCCCTCGACGCTGGCTTCGACGGTGAATGTCGGGGCGTGGTCCGAACCGGTCCGCGCGACGATACGGTAGGTCGGCAGGGGCTTTCCCTGTCCCAGGGCCCACTCCTGAAGCGCCGATTTCGGATTGGTCAGAGAGCGGCGCGGCGGCGCCGCCAGTTCGGCGGCCCAGGCGCGTTCGAATACGGCGCGGGCCGCGTCGATGCCGCCGTCCAGCCAGACGGCGGCGAGGATCGCCTCCATGGCGTCGCCCAGCATGCCCTCGCGGCGGCGACCACCCTGTTTGGCCTCGCCCGGCGACAGCCGCATGGCGTCGCCGACGCCCAGGCTCTCTGCGGCGCGGGCGCAGGTGGCCTTGTCGACGAGGGCGTGCAGGCGCGACGACATTTCGCCTTCGTCCGCCCCCGGCAGGTCGCGCATCAGCCGGTCGGCGACCAGCAGGCCCAGCACACGGTCGCCGAGGAACTCCATCCGCTGGTTGTCGAGGAACAGCCGGCCGCGGGCGTCGCGTGCGGCCCCCTCCCCCACGCTGGCGTGGGTCAGGGCCTGGTCGAGCAGCGACGGGTCGCGGAAGTCATGGCCCAGTTTGGACGCAAGCGCCGCGACCGCTCCGGCCCGTCGATCCGCCATCAGTTGAGAACGGTGAAGAACCGGCTCGGACGGACGTTGGCGAACCAGCTGACCGGGTTCCACAGCGACGCGCCCGGCGACCACGAGAACAGGATCACCTCGGCCTTGCCGATCAGGTTCTCGGCCGGCACCAGACCGACGCCATTGGCGGCCTGCGAATAGCGGCTGTCGACCGAGTTGTCGCGGTTGTCGCCCATCATGAAATAGTGGCCGGCCGGGACTTCGAACACCGGGGTGTCATCGACCTCATGACCGGGACCGAAGTCCTGGATGGTGAAGGTCTTGCCCTCGGGCAGGGTCTCGCGCGCCTTGATCACCGGCATGCCGAACGCATTGGTGACGTCCTGGCCGCTGACGACGACGTCGCGCACCGGCTGATCGTTGATGTGCAGCACATTGTTGATCATCTGCACCCGGTCGCCCGGCAGGCCGATCAGGCGCTTGATATAGTCGGTCTTGTTGTCGCGCGGCAGCTTGAACACCACGATGTCGCCACGCTCGGGCTCCTGGGCGAAGATGCGGCCGTCGAACACCGGCGGGCTGAACGGAATGGCGTGTTTCGAATAGCCGTAGCTCCACTTCGAAACGACGATGTAGTCGCCCTCATAGAGGTTGGGCTCCATCGAGGCCGAGGGAATGGTGAAGGGCTGGAACAGAAGGACGCGCAGGACGAAGGCGATCAACAGGGCGAAGAAGATCGTCTTGAAGATCTCGACCGTCTCGTTGCCCCCGCCCGAGCTGGCTTTCTTGCCGCCCTTCTTGCCGCGCGCATAGACGGGGGTGGAGTCGACGTCCTCGAACGGAGCATCGCCCGAGTCGCTCCACACCGGCGGCTTGGACGAAGCCGCGGCGGCGGCGTTGCCGGCCACGGCGGCCTCGGCAGGCGTCACATGGGCGTCGGCGGCGTGGGCGTCGTGGGTGGCGTGCGCGTCATGAACGACCGGTTCGGCGTGCGCCGCGTGATCATCATGAGCGGCGGTTTCGTGATGCGCCGCATGATCGTCGTGACCGGCGGCTTCGTGATGCGCCGCGTGATCGTCGTGACCGGCAG
The DNA here is from genome assembly GCA_964527675.1 of uncultured Brevundimonas sp. Lineage (GTDB taxonomy): Bacteria > Pseudomonadota > Alphaproteobacteria > Caulobacterales > Caulobacteraceae > Brevundimonas. Next base: position 2,520 of record CAZGPS010000218.1, read on the forward strand.
GCTCGTGATGCGCCGCCTCGGCGGGGACATGATGATCGTCGTGGCCGGCGCCGCCCTGACCATGATCCTCTTCGGCCGGATGGGCCGCGGCGGGAGCGGGGTCGTCGTGGCCGTGCGCATCCACGGCAGGCGCGGCGTGCTCGTCATGAGCCGGCGTGGCCGCCTCCGGGGCGTGATCGTCGTGACCATGCCCGGCGTCATGCCCGTGGTCGTCGTGCGGCTTGTGATCGTCGCTCATAGTGACCCTGTCCCCCAGCCGCTGTTCGCGGTCTTTCTGCGGCAAAACCGGTATAACGTGATTAAGCCATCGGCAAGGCTTCGATCACCACGAAGGCGAGCGCATACGGATGCTCGTCGCTCAGCGTCAGATGTATCCGCGGTTTGTGACCGGCAGGCGTCAGTCGGGTCAGGTGCTCCGCGGCGTGTCCGGTCAGCATCATGGTCGGCTGGCCGGACGGCAGGTTCACCACCCCCATGTCGCGCCAGTAGACGTCCCGTCGCATGCCGGTCCCCAGCGCCTTGGCGCAGGCTTCCTTGGCCGAGAACCGCTTTGCGTAGCTCCACGCCGGATCGGGCTTGCGGTCCGACCGGGTCCGCTCCAGCTCGGTGAAGCAGCGCAGCCGGAACCGGTCGCCATAGCGATCCAGCGACCTCTGGATCCGCCGGATGTCGGTCAGATCGGCGCCGACGCCGATGATCACGAGGCGGCCTCCATGGCCGCCCGCATCCTGTGGACGGCCTGGCTCAGGCCGACAAACACGGCCTCGCCGATCAGAAAATGGCCGATATTGAGTTCGCGGACCTCGGGAATGGCCAGCATGTCGGCGGCCGTCTCATAGTCCAGTCCGTGGCCGGCGTGGACCTCCAGGCCGAGATCGACGGCGCGGCTGGCGGCGGCCTGCAGCCGGGCGAACTCCAGCGCCCGGTCGTCCCCCGACAGATGGCAGTAACGGCCCGTGTGGAACTCCACCACCTGGGCGCCCACCGCATGGGCGGCCTCGACCTGTTCGGGCGCCGGCTCGATGAACAGGGACACGCGGATGCCGGCGGCGGTCAGGGCGCGCACCACCGGCTCGATCCTCGCCTCGTGGCCGGCCACGGCCAGTCCGCCCTCGGTGGTCACCTCCTCGCGCCGTTCCGGAACCAGACAGGCGGCGTGCGGCCGGTGACGCAGGGCGATGGTCAGCATCTCGTCGGTGACCGCCATCTCGAGGTTCAGCGGCCGTCCGGCGATGGCGCAGAGCTCGCTCAGGGCCTCGATGTCGGTGTCGGTGATATGGCGCCGGTCCTCGCGCAGGTGGGCGGTGATGCCGTCGGCGCCCGCGGCCAGCGCCTCGCGCGCGGCGCGCACAGGGTCCGGATGGATCCCGCCGCGGGCGTTCCGGACGGTCGCCACATGGTCGATGTTGACGCCCAGACGCACCGGCGAGACCATTTCGCGCTCCTACTTCGCCAGCCGCCGGCTGCCGGGATCCTCGACCGGCAGGGCGGCCAGCTCCGGCGGCAGGGCGTCGGCCGGGTACGCCGGCACATCCAGCGTCGCCAAGGCCACCAGCGGCACGCCGACATCGGCCCGACCGCCCGAGCGATCGACGATACAGGCGGCCGCGACCACCTCTCCGCCCGCCGCCCGGATCGCCGCGATGCATTCGCGCGAGCTCAGGCCCGTGGTGACGATGTCCTCGACCATGACCACCTTCTGGCCCGGCTCGACATGGAAACCGCGACGCAGTTTGAATTCGCCGCCCTCACGCTCGACATACATCGACGGCACGCCCAGCCAGCGGGCCGTCTCATAGCCGGGAATGATGCCGCCGACGGCCGGCGAGATGGCCACGTCGACCGGGCCGACCGCCGCCGTGATCTTCTCCGCCAGGGCCTTGCAAAGGCGGGCGCAGCGCGCCGCGTCCATGAACACCAGGTTCTTCTGCAGAAACACCGGACTGTGCAGGCCTGAGGACAGCACGAAATGCCCCTCGCGCAGGGCCCCGGCGGCGCGGAATTCGTCGAGTACGTCTTCTGAGGTCATGTCGGGCTGTCTAGCGCAGCCGTGGCGGCGAAAGAAGACGTCCGCCCGTCATTCGATCGTCTCGTGCGGCTTCAGTCCGCCGGCCAGCAGCGCGGCCCACACCCCTTCGGCGTCCTCGGCGAAGCGGAACAGCTCCAGGTCCTCCGCCCGGATCATCCCGTGCCGCACCAGCACCTCGAAATTGATCACCGAGCGCCAGTAGCCCTCGTCGAACAGCACGATCGGGATCCGCGGCGCCTTGTCGGTCTGGCGCAGGGTCAGGATCTCGAACAGTTCGTCGAAGGTGCCGAACCCGCCCGGGAACACCACCAGCGCATTGGCCCGCATGGCCAGGTGCATCTTGCGCATGGCGAAATAGT
>CAZGPS010000219.1:0-4894 GCA_964527675.1 uncultured Brevundimonas sp.
GACGGCGAACAATGCCGCTCGATCGGCTCCAACGCCGGCCACCTGCTGTTCACCGGCCTGCCGTCCCGCGAGCGGGCGCGGGCGGTGACGAAGCGGATGCTGGGCGCCGAGTTCCGCTCGGGCTGGGGCCTGCGGACCCTGGCGACGGGACAGGCGCGGTTCAATCCCATGAGCTACCACAACGGCTCCGTCTGGCCCCACGATACGGCGATGGCGGCGGCGGGCATGGCCCGGTACGGCGAGCGCCGGGCCGTGGCCCTGCTGCTGGGCGAGATCTACGCCGCCGCCACCCATTTCCACATGCGGCTGCCCGAGCTGTTCTGCGGGTTCGAGCGGATGCCGGGCGAGCCGCCGATCGCCTATCCGGTGGCCTGCCTGCCGCAGGCCTGGGCGGCGGGTTCTGTGTTTCTGATGCTGCAGGCGGCCCTGGGGGTCCGCATCGACGCTATCGAGGGGCTGGTGGAGATCGACAAGCCTCTGCTCCCCTCGGGGATCGAACGGCTGCACATCACCAATCTGCAGGTCGGCGACGGCGTCGTGGACCTCGCCTTCCAGCAGTCAGGAAGCCACACGGTCGTCGTGCCGAAACGCCGCGAAGGCGCGGTTTCCGTGCGGACTCTCGGCTAGGCGAGGCCCCGCTCCAGCGCCTTGCGGAAGACGGTGGGAAGCGAGGCCAGGGCCTCTTCAACCGGCGTCCAGACGAAGGGGCCGGCGCCCTGCCCCGACCGCACCTCGAGCGTCAGGGAGAAATGGGTGAAGACGTGCTCCACGGCGCCCGCCTCACGCCAGGCCGCGGGCACAGGCGGCGGCGGCTCGACAGGTTCGGCGGACCAGTCGGAGGTGGGCAGGCCCAGCATGCCGCCGAGCAGCCCCTTGCCCGGTCGCTGGACCAGCGCCACCCGGCCGGCCTCGTCCCGCAGCACCCAGGCCACGCCGCGCCGGCGCGGGCGGCCGGCCTTCTTCGTTTTCAGAGGCCAGCGCTCGGGCGCACCCGACTGGAAGCCGGCGCACCATGGCGTCAGCGGGCAGCGTTCGCACAGCGGCCGGCCAGGCCGGCAGACCGTCGCGCCGAGGTCCATCAGGGCCTGGGCCCAGTCACCGGCGCGGTCGTCGGCGACCAGCGTCCCCGCCAGCCGTTTGAGCTCCGGTTTCGCCGCCGGCAGCGGCGTCCCGACCGCGAACAGCCGGGCCATGACCCGCTCGACATTGCCGTCGACGACATTGGCGGGGCGGCCGAAGGCGATGGCGGCGACGGCGGCGGCGGTATAGGCGCCGACGCCGGGCAGGGCCAGCAGACCCGCCTCCGTATCGGGGAAAGCCCCGCCATGCTCATTCGCGACGGCGCGGGCGCAGGCCAGCAGGTTGCGGGCGCGGGCGTAGTAGCCGAGCCCGGCCCAGGCGGCCATGACCTCGGCGTCGGCGGCCGCGGCGAGGTCCGACACGGTCGGCCAGCGGGCGGTGAAGGCGAGAAAATAGGGCGTGGCGTGCGGCGTGGTGGTCTGCTGCAGCATGACCTCCGACAGCCAGACCCGGTAGGGGTCGGGGCGCTCCTGGCCCGGCTCCGGCCGCCAGGCCAGGGCGCGGCGGCTCGCATCGTACCAGTCCAGCAGGGCCGCCCGGACGAGGGCGGTCTGGCCGGCGGCCGGACCGACGACAGGCGCGGGGACTTGGACCGGGACGGGGGACATTCCCCGCGCTATAAACCGGAAATGGCCCGCATGCTGCCCACCGACGCCGAGGTTCGCGAAATCCTGTCGCGACGGCGCACGCGTCCGGCCCCGCGCCCGGCGCCCAGGGCCGGCCGGGCCCTGCAGGGGCTGATCAAGGAACTGGACGCCAGGTTCGGGCGCGGCGCCTCGGCGCTGGAGCCGCGCTGGACCGAGATCGTCGGCGAGCGACTGGCCCGGGTGACGCGGCCGCAGAAGCTGACCAAGGGTCGCGCCGGCGCGGGCGGAACGCTGGAGCTGCGCGTGGCGGGCCCGGCCGCCCTGCTGGTGCAGCACCAGTCGGAGGACATCCTGCAACGGGTCAATCTGTTCCTCGGTCCCGGCAGCGTGGAGAAGCTGAGGATCGCCCAGGGCCCGGTCAAGCCGCCCGTCGGCCTCGCCCCGCCGGCCCGGCCGCGCGCCACGCCGCGCCCCCTGCCCGCCCATCAGGAAGCCGAGTTGAAGGCGTCCGTCGCCGAGGCGCCGGATGCCCTGAAAGGGCCGCTGGAGCGATTGGGGCGCGCCGTGCTGGGCGATCCGACCAAGGGCCGCGACCGCGCCGGCGGCTAGACGGCCGGTCTGCGGCGGCCACAGGTTCGCAAACTGCCGCTATCGCGCTTGACTTATTTCGATGATTAGCTAATTGTCGACACATGCGCGGGCGGACCTTCGCTCGGCGCCCTCACCACCCTATCCCCGACCCCGACCTCCCGGACGGCCGCTTCCGCACGCCCGATGGCTCCCGCTCGCCCGCCGATCCACCGCTTCAAAAAGGACTCGCCAATGAAACTGGGCAGACAGCTGAACACCCTCCGCCTTGGCCTCTTCGCCATCGCCCTGCTCGCGGCTCCGGCCATGGCGCAGGAGGCGCCCGTCGCCGTTCCGCCCGCCGAGGGACATGGGCCGGCGCTCTGGATCGTGCGCGACGCGGACTCGACCCTCTATCTGTTCGGCACGATGCACCTGCTGCGCCCTACCACCGGCTGGGGCGCCGAGCGGGTCGACCGCGCCTTCGCCAGCGCCTCGCGCCTGATCCTGGAGGTGGACGGCCCGAGGGACCCGGCCGCCATCCTGCCCATCATCCGCCAGCACGGCCTTTCGCCTGAGCGGCCTCTCTCCAGCCTGCTGACGGGGGAGGAGATTGCGGCGCTCGACGCGGCGGCCGGCGCCATCGGCTCCAGCGCCGACAGCATGAATGCGATGCGTCCTTGGCTGGCGGGCGTCTCGGTTCAGAGCGCCTCGATCATCCGCGCGGGCTATGCCGTCGAGTCGGGCGTCGAACCGGTTCTGACCGCGCGCGCCCGGGCGACGGGCATGGCGGTCAGCGGTTTCGAAACGCCCGATGAGCAGATCCGCATGCTGGCCGGGTTCCCGGAAGAGGGGCAGTTGGCCTTCCTGCGCCGCGCCCTGTCCGGCTTCGACAGGGCCCAGACGGACGTCGATTTGCTGGTCGAGGCGTGGGCGGTGGGCGACATCGACACCGTCCGGGCCGTGGCCGTCGATCCGCTGCGCCCCACACCGCTGCTGTACGACGCTCTCCTGGTCCGACGAAATACCCGCTGGGCTGACCAGATCGAGACCTTGCTGGAGGGATCGGGCGTCGCCTTCATCGCCGTCGGCGTTATGCATCTGGCCGGTGACGACAGCGTCCAGCAGATCCTGCGCGGGCGCGGCGTGGAGGCCGTGGCCGCGCCCTGAGGCGCCGGGCGCCAGCTGCGGCGACGCGCCCCCCGCTGGCGCCGTCGATCTTCTTTGGCTAGATCGGCTGTTCAGCGATAGACTGGTGAGAACCGGTCCGTCTCCCGGACCCAGGCGCGCGTATTTCGGGGAATCGCGCGATGCTTCCATCCCCGTGCCAATAAGGACGACTCCATGAGCGCCACGACCCGATACGCCGCGATGAGCCGCCGCGCGGCGATGACCGCCGCGGCCCTGACCGCCATGGTCGCCCTGGCCGGCTGCAACAGCGGCGGAGCCGGCGGCGCGGCCGCGGGCGACATGGCGATGGGCGCGGCAGAGGGGGCCAAGGTCACCGTGGTCGAATACGCCTCGGTCACCTGCCACGTCTGCGCCGCCTGGCAGTCCGAAAACTGGGAAGGCTTCAAGACCCGCTATGTCGACACCGACAAGGTGCGTTACGTCTTCCGCGAAATCCCGACGCCGCCGACCGAGGTCGCCATCGCCGGCTTCCTGATCGCCCGCTGCGCCGGCGAGGACAAATATTTCGACGTCGTGCATGAACTGCTGGCCAGCCAGGAAGAGATGCGCGGCGATCCCCGCGCCACCCTGTTCCGCGTCGGCAACGGCGCCGGCCTGAGCAACGAACGCATCCAGCAGTGCATCACCGACGAGGCTGCGATCGCCGCGGCCGACGAGCGCGCCAAGGCCGGTTTCGCCGCCGGCGTGGATGGGACCCCCACCTTCTTCGTCAACGACGTCAAGGTGATCACCCCGGGCTCGCAGTCGGGCACCAGCCTGGAAGACCTGTCCAAGGCGATCGACGCCGAACTGGCCAAGGGCTGATCCGCCGATGACGCGGCTTTCGCGACTGCTGCTGACCCTGGTGGTCGCGATCTCCGCGCCGTCGATGGCGCTGGCCCAGACGGTGGCGCCGATCCGGGACGGCGACCGGACGATGGGTTCGGCCGACGCGCCCGTGACCCTGACGGTCTATCTGTCGACCACCTGCGATCACTGCGCCCACTGGCATACGCAGGACTTTCCGGCGTTCAAGGCGCGTTTCGTCGACACCGGCCAGGTCCGGGTGGCGTTCCGCGATCTGCCGACCCGGCCGCAGCCGGTCGCCATCGCCGGGGTCGTGATGGCCCGCTGCGCCCCGGAAGAGCGCTACGACGCCGTGCTGGACGCCCTGTTCCGCGGCCAGCCGCTGTTGCGGGAGCCGACGCAGGACGCGGTGACCGCCTGGCTGGCGACGGCGGGGCAGGCCGGCGGGCTGACGGCCGAGCAGATGAACGCCTGTTTCTCCAACGAAGCGGCGTTCACCGAGGTTGAGGCGCGCGCTGCACAGTCGTTCGCGGACGGCGTGGAGGGCACGCCGACCTTTCTTCTCAACGGCGAGCGTGTGCCGTCGGACAGGCTCGCCGCATGGAACGTGGCCGCGTTCGAGCCGCTGATCCAGCCGCTGCTCGACGGCCGGTGATCCGCTAGCAGGATGCAGTTCCAGCGCC
>CAZGPS010000220.1:0-4872 GCA_964527675.1 uncultured Brevundimonas sp.
CGACGGCGGGCGGGACCAGTTCAACGGCTCCTACCAGTTCAGCGCCCGCGAGGGTGAGCGCACCTGGGGCGTGACCCTCAGCGACGGCGTATCGGTGAACGATTCCAGCGGCGTGGGACCGGTGATCCGCACGGACGCCAACGGAAACGTCACGCGGCGCGAATCCTATTTCAACGACAGCTTCGGCGGGGGACAGTCGATCCGGGGCAACTACGCCAGCCCCCTGATGGGCGGCAAGATCGACCTGACCGCCCGCCTGGGGGTCAACGACTATCACAACATCAACCTGCAGACCGCGACCGACGTCCGCCGGGAAAGCCTCTACGACGAGGAGGGCGACAGCGGCGAGGTCGGGGCCGTCTACACCCGGCCGCTGAGTGGTCGGGTGAAGCTCGAAACCCGGGTGATCCACGAGTGGAGCTCATTCGACTCGGTCGCGACCTCGAACACTCGCCTGGCGGGGGTCGACGACCCTGAACAGGCCTTTATGGCCAACGGCGAGTCGTCCGAATCCATTCTGCGCAGCCTGGTTCGTTTCGAACGGTCGCCGGCCCTGACCTTCGAGGCCGGCGGCGAGATCGCCTACAACATGCTGGAGGTCGACCAGGCCTTCACTGTGGGCGGCGTCGCCGTTCCCCTGCCCTCGGCCTCGGTCAAGGTCGAGGAAACGCGCGGCGAGGCCTTCGGCAAGGCGACGTGGCGGATCCGGCCCGAGCTGACCCTCGAGGGCGGGCTGCGGTTCGAGAGCTCGACCATCAGCCAGTCCGGGGACGCCGAGCAGGAGAAGAGCTTCTTCTTCGCCAAGCCGCGCTTCCTCGCCACCTGGACGCCCCGGCCGAACAATCAGGTGCGCCTGCGCTTTGAGCGCGAAGTCGGCCAGCTGGACTTCGGCGACTTCGCCGCCTCGGCCGACCTTGAGGACGAGAACGTCTTCGGCGGCAACGTCGACCTTGAGCCGGAGCAGCGTTGGGTCAGCGAACTGATCTATGAGCGCCGCTTCTGGGGCGACGGCATCGTCAGCGTCGGCCTGCGCCACGACGAGATCAGCGACGCCATCGATGTGATCCCGCTGGATCAGGGCCTGTCGGCCGTCGGCAACATCGGCGACGCCACCCTGGATCAGCTGGCTGTGACCGTGGCCGTGCCGACCGACAAACTGGGAGTCCCGGGCGGCATGCTGCGACTGCGCAACACCTGGAACCACACAGAGGTGACCGATCCGACCACGGGCGAAATCCGGCCGATCTCCAACGTCCGGGCCAGCCAGGCTTCGATCTCGTTCGAGCAGGACATCAGCCGCTGGAAGCTGCAGTGGGGGGCGGCCTACCTTCCCTTGCTGACCGGCCAGTGGAGCTATGACCCGGACCAGACCTCGGGCTGGCGCGGACACGACTATCTGGAGGCGTGGGCCGAGTACAAGCCGACGGCGACCCTGGCGATCCGGGCCCAGGTCAATATCTGGAACGACTTCGATATCGAGCGCACGGTCTATGCCGACCGGACGGCGGCGCGACCGGTCGCCTATGTCGAGCACCGCCATATCGACCCACGGACCTTCTTCCAGGTGCGGGTGCGCAAGACCTTCTAGTCGGCGCGGTAGACGACCACGCCGTCGACCACGGTGAGCATCGCCCGGCCCCTGGGGATGTCGGCTTCGGGGGCGGTCATCAGGTCGACGTCGAAGGCGCTGAAGTCAGCCCGCTTGCCGACCTCGATGGTGCCCAGCTCGGCCTCGCGGAAGCTGGCGTACGCCGGCCAGAGGGTGAACATCTTCAGGGCCGTGGCGCGGTCCACCGCCTCGTTCGGCCGCCAGTCGGGGCCCTGGAAGCCTTCGAGGTCGCGCCGGGCCACGGCGGCGTAGAATTCGATCAGGGGCGCGCCGCGCTCGACCGGGGCATCGGAGCCGCCGACGACGATGACGCCGAGGTCGGTCAGGCTGTGCCAGGCGTAGGCGCCGTCGAGGCGGGCGTCGCCGAGACGGGCGGGCGCGAAATGCAGGTCGCCGATGGCGTGGCTGGGCTGCATCGAGGCGATGATCGGCAGGTCCTGGAACCAGTGGTAGTCGGAGGGCCGCAGGATCTGGGCGTGTTCGATGCGCCAGCGGACGTCGGCGCCGTTCGGACGGTCGGCGGGGACGACGCCTGCAAGGGCCTGCTGGTACCACTCGGCCACCGAGGCGTTGCCGCGGTCGCCGATGGCGTGGGTGGCGACCTGGATGCCGCCCTTCAGCGCCGCCTGGTAGAGGGGCGCGATCTCCTGTTCGGTGATCTGCATCAGACCCGTCGTGTCGGGCCGGTCGGCATAGGGCTCGAACAGGGCGGCCCCGCGCGAACCGAGGGCTCCGTCGGCGTAGTATTTGATCGCCCGGGTGATGATCCGGCCATCGGCGACGCTGCGCGGCCCGCCGGCGATCAGTTCAGCGGCGCCGTCCGGGGTGATGCTGTTGTAGATCCGCAGCGGCGCCTCGCCGGCGAGGGCCATGGCCTCCATCAGCGGCACGTCCTTCCACGGCGCGCTCATGAAATGGACGCCGGTCCAGCCGTATTCGGCCTCGACGCGGAAACCGGCGCGATAGGCCTCGCGCACGGCGGCGGGGTCGGCTTGCGGCGTCAGGCCGGAGACGAGCTGTTCCGCAGCGTCGACCAGCAGGCCGGTCGGCCGGCCGCTGTCGTCCTTGAGAATTTCCCCGCCGGAGGGGGCGACGGTGTCGGCGGTGATCCCGGCGGCGGCGAGGGCGGCGGTCGAGGCGACCACGGCATGCCCGTCCGCCCGGCTCAACAGCACCACGCGCCCCGGCGCGGCGGCGTCGAGGTCGGCGGCGGTCAGGAAGCGCGCCTCGGGCCAGCGGGTCTCGATCCAGCCGCGGCCGACGATGGGACCCTCCGGGTGGGCTTCGGCCCAGGCGGTCAGGCGGGCCATGGCGTCGGCGATCGAGGCGGAGCCCTCGAGGTTCAGGGTCATCTCGCGCCAGCCGACGCCGTCGAGGTGGGCGTGGCCGTCGGTGAAGCCGGGGAACAGGACCGCGCCCTGGAGATCAAGGGATTCGGCGTATTCGACCTCGGGGGCGTCGGCGGCCGGGCCGACGTAGAAGATCCGGCCGTCCTGGACGATGACCACCTCGGCCGTCGGCTGCTCCGCCACACCGGTGTAGATGGTCCCGCCGTGGATCAGCAGTTCCTGGGCCCGGGCGGTCGTTGCGGCTCCGGCGAGGAGCAGGGCGGAGAGGGCGAGACGGATCATCGGATGGCTCCTGCGGCGAACGGAAGAGGGGTGGAGCGCTCAACGGAGGAGGTCAAGCTTCGTCCGTCCGCCTCCGGGTTTCACCCGGGTGAAATCGTGAGAGTTGCGTCCGATGCGTCCGTCGGGTCCGTTTCGCATCCGTCTGGTGAAACTCAAAAATTGGGTCCGATGAGTCCGCCGGGTCCGTTTCGCATACGCCTTCGCTGACGCCCGGAACGTCGGGCCATGGAGGAGTATGGCAGACCGGTACGCCAGAATCGGACGTACTGGCGCCGCCAGCGGCGACTTTCCATATCCGGGCGATGAAACTGTTCACCATCGGCTATGAGGGCGAGCCGCAGGCCGCCGTGATCGACCGGCTCAGGGCCGCGGGCGTGACCGTCCTGGCCGATGTGCGGGCGGTGGCGGCGTCGCGGCGGGCCGGGTTCTCGAAGACGGTGCTGGGCGCGAGTCTGGCCGAGGCGGGCATTGAATACGTCCACCTGCGCGACCTCGGCACGCCCAAGGCGGGACGGGACGCGGCGCGCAAGGGGCGGATCGGCGAGATGCGGGAGATTTTCGCCGACCATATGCAGGAACCGCCGTCGCAGCTGGCGTTCGAGCGGTTGCGCGAAATCGCGAAGGACCGGCCGACGGCGCTGCTGTGTTTCGAGGCCGACCACGCGGGGTGTCACCGCGCGGTGCTGGCGGAGCGGCTGGCGAGCGAGGACGGGTTCGAGGTGGTGAACCTGTAGCGGGAGCGCGGACCTCCCGGTCCGCACTCCCTACGTCGCCAGGACGGCGGACCTGGAGGTCCGCGCTCCTAGGCCGCCGCGGCCTTCTTGCCTTCGAAATTGCCGTAGAAGGTCTCGCCCTTCGCCGCCATGTCGCGCAGCAGCTGCGGGACCTTGAAGCGGTCGCCGTAGCGGGCGGCGTAGACGTCGGCCTGTTCGACGAAGGCCTTGAGGCCGGTCTGGTCGATCATGGTCAGCGGGCCGCCGGTCCAGGGGGCGAAGCCCCAGGCGAGGATGGCGCCGACGTCGGCCTCGCGCGGGTCGTCGATGACGCCCTCTTCCCAGCATTTCGCGACCTCGACCGCCTGGCGGTAGAGCAGGCGGCGCTTCTGGTCCTCGACCAGTTCGGGGGTCGAGTCGTCGATCTTGACCGGGGCGAGATCGGACAGGCCGGACCAGAGCTTTTTCGGCTTGGTTTCGTAGTCGTAGAAGCCCTTGCCGTTCTTGCGGCCATAGCGGCCCAGGTCCTCGACCATCTTGCGGACGATCTCGTGGCCCTCGATCGGGACGTATTTGTCGCCGAGGTCGATGGCCGTCTGTTTGGCGATCTTGACCGACAGGTCGAGGGCCACGTCGTCGTGCATCTCCAGCGGGCCGCGCGGCATGCCGGTCATGCGGCCGACGTTGTCGATCAGCACGGGCGAATAGCCCTCTTCCAGCATGGCCATGCCTTCCATCAGGAAGGTCGAGAAGCAGCGCGAGGTGTAGAAGCCGCGGCTGTCGTTGACGACGATCGGCGTCTTCTTGATCTTCAGCACATAGTCCAGCGCCTTGGCGAGGGCGGCCTGACCCGTCTTTTCGCCCAGGATGATCTCGACCAGCATCATCTTGTCGACGGGCGAGAAGAAGTGGATGCCGA
>CAZGPS010000221.1:0-4845 GCA_964527675.1 uncultured Brevundimonas sp.
GCAGCACCGGCGCCTCGTCCTCGGTCAGCCGCATGCCCAGGGCCTCGGCGAAATGGTCGTACATGGATCCGGTGACGTCGTGGGCGGCCAGGGCCCAGCGCGGCGAGCCCTCCAGCGCCCGGGTCTCGCGGAACAGCCCGGCGTCGGCGCGATCGCGCGGCGAGCCGGGCGCCGGCGGGGCCGCCAGCACGGTGCTCAGATCCGGCCGCTCCGCCGGGGCCAGATAGCCGCGCACGGGCGCCCCCTCGGTCATCTCGACGGCGAGGTCGTCGCAGCGCGCCGCTTCGCGCACCGGATTGCAGGCCGCCGCCGCCCCGCCGGCCAGCCGCGCCTGATAGGTCGGGAAGCGCGGATCAGCCCACAGATAGTCCGTCGAGACATACTGGGCCCCGCTGGCCAGGGCGGCGCTGCGCCGGTCCGGATCTGCCAGTCGGGCCTCGCGGGTGTCGGCGTCGGCGCGGGTGCGCACGACGAAGCCGGCGGCGACCGCGGCGCGGATGCGGTCCTGTTCGGCGACCGGATCGTTGAGCGTCAGATAGGCGGCGGCGGGCGCGGCCTCGTCGGTATTGACGAACATCGCCCGGCCTTCCAGCGACGGCCGGCCGTCGGCATAGGCGGCGACCTTGGCCGGCCCCTCGTCGAGGGCGAAGAAGACCCTGCCGCGCGCTTCGCCCAGGGTCGGCCAGCCGCCGGCCAGCACCGCCTCGCGAAGGGTGGCGCGCCCGCCCCGCACCGAGTCCGGCGTGATCAGCCGCTCCGGACCGAACACCGAGCGGATCTCGGCGTCCAGCGCGTCCCAGGCCGCGGCGTCGAAGTCCAGCAGGGCCGTTCCGCCCGGCATCGACGCCCGGCCGGTCTTGGCGTTGAGCATGATCAGGATCGGCGCATGGTCCGGATGGGCCGCTGACCAGTCGCGGACCTCTTCCAGACAGGCGACGAAGGTCAGGCACGAGCTGCGGAAGTCGACATCCGGCATATGCAGGGTCTTGAACCCCGGCCGCGCCATGGCCGCCGCGAAGGCCGGGCTGGCCGGGGCGCCGCCGCCCAGGGCTGTCAGCGGCCGGGCGTAGCGACCGCCCTGCGGGTCGTGCAGCACGTCCAGCTCCAGCTGGCGGGCGCCGGCGTCCAGCTGCTCGGCCAAGGGACGGTGGGCGTAGTCGAGGCCCAACGCCCCCTCCCCCGCCGCCGCGACCATGGCCGCCATCTCGTCGCCGGGGATGGCGAGCTTGTAGCTGTTATGGGTGCCGACGGCCTGCAGATCGTTGAGCCGCAGCGTCCGGTCCATCCAGGCGCGGGCGCAGGCGTCGCCGCCCGCGGCCCGCACATCCGCGGCCTCGGGCCGGCAATCGGGCCGGTTGATCGGCGCGGCCGACAGAACCAGGGACAGGAGCAGGACGTGCATGGATCCTCCGGGGCGGCAACGGAGGCCTAGCAACGGTTCACGACAGCGACGTTGCGGAGGCCTCGCCCTCTACAACGGTTCCGCCGCTCCGAACCTCAGCACGCATGCGCAATGTCGCCGGTTCGGCTTTTCTTCCCGGGGCGCGGGGTCAACCCTGGCCGAGCGGCCCCGGGGCCGGCCCACCTTCACCGACGGAGAAAAGCCGGAGGCCGTCTGCGAAAACATGAACGCAGGAACATCCACGGTGCTTCTGCATAAGCCGTGGAATAGCATCGAGCACCTCCGGCGCCCTGCTGAACGTGAGAACCTCCAGGACTTCGTCGTCGAGGCGGCCGGTCACAGTCAGCCTGTATCTGCCCATTTCCTCTAGTCTCCTGGGTGCGGCGCGACGCAGAAGTCGCCATGGAGGGGCCAGGTTCCAGGTGGTCGGGGCCCTCGGCTGCAGGCGGCGGCCGCGAGGGAACACCGGCGTTTGGGTTGCACTCGTGATGACCCCAGGCTGAAACGCCATGGGGGCTCCAGAGCGGTGGTCGTGGAGCAGGAAGGCTGATCGCCGTCAGAAGCCGATCGCCAGGCGAGCCCCAACCGTGTTCGAAGACGAGCCATCGCCGAACTCTCCGGCATAGTCGATGCTGGCGCGAACATTCTCCGCCAAGGCGCCCGCCAGCGACAGGTTGAACTCGGCGACGCTCTTGTCGATGGCGGCGCCACTCACGAGAAAGCTCTGACCTGTTCCGGCAAAGGCGGCGCTGGTCTGACCCTGCCGATCGCCGGACACGCCGCGCCAGGCCGCGGAGGCCTGAAAGCGGAATGAGCCCAGATCAGCGCCCCCACGGACCCCCAGCCGGTAGAAGACGGCGTCCCGCCTTTCTTCCGGCAGGATCAAGGCTTCCGCCCCGCCCTGTTCTGTGAAGGCGTCGCGGGTGATCCGGCGCCACGCCACGCTGGCGAAGGGCTCGACCTCGCCGACGGCAAGGCCGACATCGGCGAAGGCCTGGCTGACCGATGCGTCATAGGAGCCCTTGGCGGCTCCGGTAAACCCGGTGAACGCAACCGCCCGCCCGGTATCAACCGCATACCGCCCGTGGCTGGCGCCCAGCCGAATGGTCACGGGTCCCGGGCCGGAGCCGGCGTAGGCGGCGAGTTCCCGACCGCTGACTTCGGCCCGGGAGCCGCGGCCCTTCACTTCGTCATCTCCCGAAGAGAGGCCGAAGGCCAGACCTGCGCGCCAGCCGCCGAAGCGTTGATCGACCCCGAACAACACCCCCTGGCTCTCGCTTTCCACGGCCGCGGTTCCGGGCGCTGCCTCATGTTTGCGGGAAGCGCCGTGTCCCCCTCCCCAGACGGTCCAGCCTTCGCCGGTATCGCCCAGCCGCTCAATCATGGCGGATCTGCCGGCCTCGTTTTCCAGGAGTGTCGTCACAAGGCTGCTGTGCGCCTCGCCGGAGAGGGCATCATAGGCGGTGCGAGCGCCGGCAGCATCCTGCACCACGACCGCCGAGTAGAGCGGCGACCCGATACCCCCGGCCTCGATGGCCGCGGCGACGCGGCCCTGGTTGCCCGTCGTCGCGAGGCTCGCGAAGCTGACGTCATTGCGGGTGAGCGACAGGTTCACCTGGTTGGCGGTGTAGGTCAGGTGCGGCGTCAGCAGCGCCAGGCTGCTGGTGACGTTGGTGAATGTGCCCGTCACCGAATTCGCGCTGATGATGGTGTAGCTCGTTTGCCGACCGTAGGCTGCAATCGCGTCTGTGGGCGTAACGGCGACCGTTGTGTCGGCGGCAATGGTCACATCGCCGGTGGCGACAATTCGATCACTGACCCCGGCCGCCGTTGCTTCAACAGTATAGTTTGAGCCAGCGGCCAGGATGAAATCGCCGACGACGTTGAGCGTGCCGGGAGAGTTGCCGGGATTGACGTTGCCTCCGCCGGCCACGGTTACATCGCCGTTGATGATCCCTGAACCGCCCAGGGTGCCCCCGTCAGCGACGGTGACGGGGGAGGAAATGGAACCATTCACCCTGAGCGTTCCGCCATCGATCGTCGTCGGACCGGTATAGGTGTTGACGCCCGACAACTCGAGCGTGCCGGGGCCATCCTTGATCAGGCTGCCATTCCCCGTCAGCGCGCCGGAAAAGGTCGTCGTGGAGGGATCGGTCTGGTTCACCGTCAGGGACGAGCCCTCGATATTGACCGTCGATCCACTGTCGCCGGCGAGCCCTCCCACGGACTGGCTCGCCCCTGAAAGATCGACCGTCGAGTCCGGCCCGACGACAAGGCTTCCGGTCGCGTTCAGCTGGCTGATCTTGATCGCGCCCGCCTCGATGGTCGTGTTTCCGCTGAAGCTGTAAAGCCCGTCCAGGGTCAGCCTGCCGGCGCCTCGCTTGATCAGACTGCCGGTTCCGGAGAAGGCGCCGCTGAACAGATGGTCGCTGGAGTGGTTGAAGATCACCGTCCCGTTGGCGACGACGGGCCCGGCCACACTGCCGGCGGTCCCGCCGGTTCCGATCTGGAGTGTTCCGCCGGGATCGACCGTCGCGCCGCTCGCCAGCGAGCCGCTGACGATCAGGGTCCCGCCCGTCACCACCGTTCCCCCGGTGAAGGTGTTGGCGCCGCCGAGGACCTGGGTCCCGCCGTTCAGCCGCAGTGCGCCAGACCCGCCTATGACGCCGGAGAAGGCCCCGTCGGCATGGGCGAGGGTCAGCGTGCGGGCCCCGAGGTCCACCATGCCGGGGCCGCTGAGGCCCGCTATGGAAGCGCCGGAGGTCGTACCGGAAATGTCCAGCACGCCGCTGTTCAGGACGTGGCTGGAAGCCAGAGAGCCGGCCCCCGTGAGCGCCAGCGTCCCTGCGGCAATGACGGTCGTGCCGGTATAGGTGTTGACCCCTGAGAGTGTGAGGACGCCGCCGTTCAGCTTGGTTACGGAACCCGTGCCCGAGATCGCGCCGGAATAGGTCAGGTCATTCGAGCGGTCGAAGATCACCGAGCCCGCATTGGCGATATCACCGCCGACCGTACCGGTGGCTCCGCCGCCTGACAGGATGTCCACGAAGCCATCCATATCCGGGGTCGAGAAATTCGCGCCGAGCCGCAGGACGCCCTGGGCGCCCACATTGAAAGAGCCCGCAGCATCGCCGGTGACGATCAGCCTGCCGTCGGTGACCGTGGTGAGGCCCGTCATGGTGAAGCTCGGATCGAGATGCATGATGCCGCCGCCGGCAAGTTCCAGCCTGCCGGAGCCGCTGAGAAGGACATCATCGGCGGAGGTGTCGAGCCGCTGATCCGTCGTCCTCAGCAAGATCATCCCGTCGTTGGCGACCGTCAGAATCCCGTTGGGGGATGAGACCTCGCCGTTGTCGATCTCCAGCGTCGAGCCGCTGGCGATCGTCACGGCGTAGGCGTCGATCTCGCCCTGCAGGGTCCAGTAGCCCGAATTCACATTGAGC
>CAZGPS010000222.1:0-4833 GCA_964527675.1 uncultured Brevundimonas sp.
TTCAACGGCTATGAGACCTCGAACAAGCTGCTGGTGCTGATCGACGGGCGGAGCATCTATTCGACCCTGAGCTCGGGCGTGTTCTGGGACGCGCAGGACGTGATGCTGCAGGACGTCGAGCGGATCGAGGTGATCAGCGGTCCCGGCGGCGCCCTCTACGGCTCGAACGCCATGAACGGCGTGATCAACATCATCACCCGGTCCGCGGCCGAAACGCGGGGCGGGCTGCTCAGCGTCGGCGCCGGCGACGACGAGGCGACATTCGCCCTGCGCCACGGCGGGGATCTTGGCGAAGCCGGAGCATGGCGGGCCTATGTGATGGGTTCGATGCGCGGCGAGAGCCGGGCGCTGACCGGCGAGGACGCCAACGACGACGCTGAGGGATTGCGCGCCGGGGCCCGGGCGGACTGGGCGGTTGGAGAGAACCGGCTGACGCTGCAGGGCGACCTGTTCGACAACCAGGTGTCGGTCAATGAGGACCTGCTGGGGACCGGGACCCACGTGCGCGGCGGCAATGTGCTGGGGCGCTGGAGTCGGCCGCTGGCGGCCGGAGAACTGCAGGTCCAGGCCTATTTCGATCGCTACGAGCGGGAGGAGCCGGGCGCCCTGGAAGAGTCGGACACCTGGGATCTGGCGGTGCAGCACGCCACGGACCTGGGTCGCCACCGGCTGGTGCTGGGCGCGGGCCACCGGATCATCGACTCGCGCTTCACGGCGGCGCCGGGCGGGGCCTTTCTGGACCCGACGGAACGCAGGCTGACCCTGACCAACCTGTTCGTCCAGGATCAGGTCACGCTCCTTCGGGGCCTGACCCTGACACTGGGAGCCAAGTTCGAGGACAACAGCTTTTCGGGCCAGGAATTCCTGCCGAACGTCCGGCTGGCCTGGCAGCGGCCGGGGGGCGATCTGCTGTGGGGGGCGGTCAGCCGCGCCAGCCGCACGCCCAATCGCATCGAGCGCGATCTGACCCTGCCGGGGTTCCTGGTCGGGGCCGAGTTCCAGTCCGAGGGGCTCACCGCCTACGAACTGGGCTACCGGGCCAATCCGCGGCCCAATATGTCGTTCTCTATCAATGCGTTCTACAACGTCTACGACGACCTTCGCACCGTCTCGGTCACACCGGTGACCTTCCTGCCGTTGAATCTGAGCAACAGGGGCGAGGCGAAAACCTGGGGCGTCGAGACCTGGGGAAGCTATGATGTTTCGCCGACCTGGCGGCTCAGCGCCGGCATCAGCACCCTGACAAAGGACTATGATGCGAGCCTGACGCTGGATGACATCAGCGGCCTCGTCTCGATCGGCGACGATCCCGAATATCAGCTTCTGGTGCGGTCCCAGCACGATCTGACCGACGCAGTGGAGCTGGATGTCCAGCTGCGGGCCGTCGATGACCTGGCCGCCGTCGACGGCTATGTCGAAGCCGATGTGCGACTGGGCTGGCGTTTGACCGACCGGCTGGAACTGTCGCTCACGGGACGCAACCTGATCGAGGACCGCCGTGTCGAGACCGGTGACCCGGTTCGTGGCCGGGCCTTTGGCCGCAGCGTCTTCGGCGCCCTCCAGGTGCGCTTCTGATGGGTCTTGGGCGGAGCTCCATCGTGGTGCTTGTCGCCCTGTTCTGGAGCCTGCCGCTTCACGCCGGGGCCGCGCCCCCCGCCCTGCAGACGAACCTCGAATATTCGGTCAAGGCCAACTATCTGGTGCGGTTCGCCGCCTTCGTCGAATGGCCGGCGGCGTCCTTCGCCGACAGCCGGTCGCCAGTGGTCCTGTGCGTGGTCGGGCGCGATCCGTTCAGCGGCTCCCTTGACCGCGCGGCCCAGGCCCAGACCGCCCATGGACGCACGCTGGTGGTGCGCCGACCGGATACGGCGGAGGCGGCGACCGCCTGCCACATCCTCTATGTCGGGCCCGGCGGCGGAAACCTCGTCCCCGTCGGCGACCGTTCCATCCTGCGGGTCACGGACGGAGCGGCGTCGGCCGACCGGGGCATGATCCACTTTGTCATCAGAGACGACCGGGTGCGGTTCCATATCGACCTTCAGGCCGCGTCGCGCAGCCGTCTGTCGATCAGTTCGCGCCTGCTCAACCTCGCCCTCAGCGTCCGGGGGGGCTGAGATCATGCCGTTGCTCGCCCGCCTGCGTTCCAGCCGCTTCCCTCTCGTGGCCCTCGCCTCGTTGCTGGTGCTGCTGATCGCCGCTGTGGCGATCGCCGTGGTCAACGAACAGTCGCTGAAGGAGCAGACCGCCCGCGAGGCCGGCGCCCAGGCGGACCTGCTGGCCTCGGCGGTCAGCGGCGCCCTCGCCTTCGACGACCACCAGGCGGCGCAGGACTATGTCGACGCGGTGCAGGTCAATCCGAATGTGCTGGCGGCGGCCATATACGATGAGAACAACCGCCTCGTGGCCAGCTTCGCGCGGGTGGGAGAGCGTATGCCGCCGGTCGGCGAGCCGAAGGCGCGCACCACGGAATTCCGCGACGGCCGGCTCCATATCGTGCGACCCGTCGAACAGGCGGGACAGGCGCTCGGCACGGCGCGGCTGCGCGTGCTGGAAACGCCGCCGGCCCAACGATTCAGCCGCATCGCGGGCCTGATGCTGGTTCTCGGACTGGGGGCGCTGGTCGTGGTCGTCCTCGCCGTGGCCCAGGGCGCGCTGCGCCGGGCCAATCGTCAGCTGGCGGATCGGGCGGCCGAGCTGGCCCGGGCCAACGACCTGCTGCAGCAACAGATGATGGAGCGGGAGAAGGCCGAGGAGGCGCTGCGCCAGAGCCAGAAGATGGAGGCCATCGGCCGGCTGACCGGCGGCATCGCCCACGACTTCAACAATCTGCTGATGGTGGCGTCCAGCGGCATCGAACTGCTGGACCGCACGGAGGATCCCAGGAAGCGCCGGGCCCTGGCCGCCGGGGTCAAACAGGCGGTCGAGCGGGGCGCGGCCCTGACCCGCCAGCTGCTGGCCTTCGCGCGCCGCTCGCCGCTGCAGGCCGAGGTGCTGGACCTGCGGAGCCATATCGAGGGGCTGCGCTTCCTGCTGGAGCGGTCGCTGCGCGAGGATATAGAGGTGGTGCTGGACCTGACCGAAGACCTGTGGCCGGTCGAGGCGGATCGCGGCGAGCTGGAACTGGCGCTGCTGAATCTGGCGGTCAACGCCCGCGACGCCATGCCCCGGGGCGGGCGGCTGACGGTCTCCGGCGCCAATCTGCCGACCGAGGCGGGCCAGCCGGACCGCGTCTGTCTGAAGGTCGCCGACACCGGGGCCGGGATGTCGGACGTGGTCGCCTCACGGGTGTTTGAACCGTTCTTCACCACCAAGGAGGTCGGGCGCGGCACCGGCCTGGGCCTGTCGCAGGTCTATGGCTTTGTCCGCTCCTCGGGCGGCGACATCAGCGTGGAGTCGCGCGAGGGCGAGGGCACGACCTTCACCCTATGCCTGCCGCGCACGGACAAGACGCCGAAGGCGGCCGCCCCGGCCGCGTTGCTCCCGACGGGGACGCCGCCGGCCCGACGCAAGACCGGCGGGCGGCTGCTGCTGGTCGAGGACGATGACGCGGTCGCGGCGGGCGTCGGACATATGCTGGGCGACCTCGGCTACAGCCATGTGCGGGTGGCCAGCGCGGCCGAGGCCCTGGCGAAGCTCGACAAGGACGCGCGGTTCGACCTCGTGTTCTCGGACATGGTCATGCCGGGCCAGATGGACGGCCTCGGCCTGGCCCAGGAGGTGCGGCGGCGGATGCCGGACATGCCGGTGCTGCTGACTACCGGCTTCAGCGAGGCGGCGTCGGCGGCGACCGGCCAGGCCTTCCGCCTGCTGCCCAAGCCCTATGGCATCGACAGCCTGTCCGCGGCGCTGGCCGCGACCCTGGCCGAACGGACGCCCTGAACGAATTCCCGTCCCGCGGCGTTCGAGTCCGCGAAATGTGATGAGGAGGCGATCATGGCCGCAAGACCGACCTGGCAGGGACATCTGAAGCTGTCGCTGGTGACGTGCCCGGTGGCGCTCTACACGGCGACCTCATCGGCGACCCACGTCAGCTTCCACCTGATCAATCCCGAGACCAACAACCGCATCCGCATGGTGCCGACCGACCCGGACGCCGGGCCGGTGGAGCGCTCGGACCTGGTCAAGGGGTTCGAGGTGTCGAAGGACGAATACGTCCTGTTCGACGACGCCGATTTCGACAAGGTCAGGCTGGAGAGCACCCGGACCATTTCGATCGACGAGTTCGTCGACGAGGCCGACATCGACCGCCTGTACTGGAACGACCCCTTCTATGTGGTGCCCGAGAAGGGCGTCGGGGCCGAGGCCTTCGCCGTCATCCGCGACGCCATGCAGGCGGCGGGCAAGATCGCCATCGGCTGTCTAGTGCTGCGCGGGCGCGAGCGGCAGATCGCCCTTGAGGTGCGCGGCAAGGGTCTGGTGGCCTATTCGCTGCGGGCCCACGACGAGGTGCGCGACGCGGCCGACTATTTCGACGACATCCCGACGGTGAAGCCGGACAAGGACATGGTCGAGATCGCCACGCGGATCATCGGCCAGAAGGAGGCTGACTTCGACCCCAGCCAGTTCAAGGACCGCTATGACGAGGCCCTGAAGGAGATGATCAAGGCCAAGCAGAAGGGCGGCAAGGGGCTGGTCGAGGCGCCCGAGCCCGACGACACCAATGTGGTCGATCTGATGGAGGCGCTGCGGGCCAGCCTGAAGGGCTCGGCGGGCGGCAAGGCGGCGGCGAAGAAGGCGCCCGCGAAGAAGCCGGCGGCGAAGAAGAAGGCGGCGTAGGTTTCCTTCTCCCCTCCGGGGGAGAAGGTGGGCGGCGGAGCCGCTCGGATGAGGGGG
>CAZGPS010000223.1:0-4833 GCA_964527675.1 uncultured Brevundimonas sp.
GGTCGCGGGGGTGGCGGGGCAGCCGATCGCCCATTCGTTGAGCCCGTTGATCCACAGGGCCTGGATCGCCGCCGTCGGGCTGGACGCCGACTATCGCGCCTTCGGGCCGGCGGACGAGGCGGGGTTCGCGGCGCTGGTCGCCGAGGGGCGGGCCGGCGGCCTGTGCGGGCTGAACGTCACCGCGCCGTTCAAGGCGGCGGCGCTGGCGCTGGCGGATCAGGTCAGCGAGACGGCGCGGCTGTGCGGCTCCGCCAATCTGCTGGTGTTCGAAGCCGGCGAGGTGCGGGCCGACAGCACGGACGGGACCGGCCTGCTAGCCGCCCTGGCGGAGCAGGCGCCCGGGTTGAGCCTCCCGGGACGACCCGTGGTGATCCTCGGGGCCGGCGGGGCGGCGCGGGCGGCGGCGGCGGCGCTGAAGGCGGCGGGGGCGGAGGTGAGCGTGCTGAACCGGACGGCGGAGCGGGCCGAAAGGCTCGCGGCCGATCTCGGTGTCCGGGCGGCCGGGCCCGACGCGGTGGCGGAGGCGGCGCTGGTGGTCAATGCGTTGAGCGCCCCGCCGGAGATCGACATCGACGCCCTGCGGCGCGAGGCGGTGCTGATGGACATGACCTACACGCCCTTGCTGACGCCCTTTCTCGCCGCCGGTCGGGCGCGCGGGCTGACGACGGTGGACGGGCTGGCCATGCTGATCGGCCAGGCGCGGCCGTCGTTCCGGGCCTTTTTCGGCGTGGAGTCGCCGCCGGTCGATGTGCGGGCCCTGGCCCTGATGGCGCTTGGAGAGACCGGATGATCGTGCTCGGCCTGACCGGCTCCATCGGCATGGGCAAGACCACCACGACGGCGATGTTCGCGGACGAGGGAGCGCTGGTGTGGAACGCCGACGAGGCGGTGCATCGGCTCTACGCCCGGGGCGGGGCGGCGGTCGGGCCGGTGGAGGCGGCCTTTCCGGGCGTGGTCGTGGACGGGGCCGTGGACCGGATCCGCCTGGCCGGGGCGCTGGGACAGGACGAGGACGCCTTCCGCCGGCTGGAGGCCATCGTCCATCCGCTGGTGATGCGGGGGCGGCTGGAGGATCTGGCGGCGGCCGAGCGTCGCGGGGTGCGGCTGGCGGTGCTGGACATTCCGCTGCTGTTCGAGACCGGGGGCGACGCGGCGGTGGACGCGGTGGTGGTGGTGACCGCCGATCCGCGGGTCCAGGCGGAGCGGGTGCTGGCCCGGCCCGGCATGACGCGGGAGCGGTTCGAGGCCATTCTGGCGCGGCAGACCCCCGACGCCGAGAAGCGTCGGCGGGCGGATTTCATCGTCGAGACCGACCGGGGCCTCGACGCGGCTCGGGCCCGGGTGCGCGAAATCGTGGGGACGGTTCTGGCTCCCGGGTGGACTTCGCCCCGGCGCGGGGTTTCGCCGGACGACGAAGCGATTCAATAAGGGGGATGGCCCGCGAAATCGTTCTCGACACCGAAACCACCGGCTTTGATCCGAAGACCGGCGACCGGCTGATCGAGGTCGGCTGTATCGAGATCGAGGACCTGCTGCCGACGGGGCGGATGTACCACACCCTGGTCTATCCCGAGCGGCTGATCCCGCCGGACGCCATCCGGGTGCACGGCATCACCGACGAGAAGGTGAAGGGCGCGCCGCGCTTTCACGAGGTGGTCGGGGAGCTGATGGAGTTCATCGGCGACGCGCCGGTGATCGCCCACAACGCCGCCTTCGACCGCGCCTTCATCGATCACGAGTGCGGCCTGTGCGGGCACCCGCGGCTGGAGGAGACGCGCTGGATCGACACGCTGAAGCTGGCCCAGAGCCGGTTTCCGGGCATGGCCAATTCGCTGGACGCCCTGTGCAAGCGGTTCAAGATCAGCCTGGTCGAGCGCACCCTGCACGGGGCCCTGATCGACGCCCGGCTGCTGGCCGAGGTCTATCTGGAGCTGAAGGGCGGCAAGGAGCGGCGGCTGGACCTGTCATCGGGGCGGACCGTGGCGAGCCGTGCGGCGGCCGAGGCGGCCCTGGGCGCCTACGGACCCCGGCCGCGGCCGCTGGCGGCGCGGGTGAGCGAGGCCGAGCAGGCGGCGCACCTGGCCTTCCTCAGGGCGACCCTGAAGGACCACTCGCTGTGGAAGGCCTATGGGCTGGAGGTCGAGGCGGCCTGAGCCGCCTCGGGGCGGATCAGGCCTGGGCCATCTCGCCCGGTTCGCGGGCGATCTGCTGCTGGCGCGACATGTAGATGCTGGCGAAGTCGATCGGGTCCAGCATGAAGGGCGGGTAGAAGCCGCCGTCCGAGGTGGCGCGGGAGATGATCTCGCGGGCGAACGGGAACAGATAGCGCGGGCATTCGATCAGCAGCATCGGCTCGATGTCCGGCTCGGCCACGCCATGCAGGGCGAACAGGCCGCCGTACAGAAGCTCGACGTTGAACACGGTCAGGGCGTCGGTGGTGGCCTTGACGGTCAGCCGCAGCTCGACCTCGAACAGACCGTCCTTGCGGCCCTGGGCGTTCATCTCGACGCCGAGGTCGATGGCCGGCTTGGCTTCGATGCGCAGCGAATCCGGGGCCTTCGGATTCTCGAAGGACATGTCGCGGACGTACCGGGCGAGGATGCGGAAGCCGGGTCCGGGGGGCGTCTCGACGCCGTTCGGGGCGGGCGCGGCGGTGTTGGCGTCGGCAGGCGGGGCGGCGTCGGTCATGGCGGCTCGGTCTTGTCTGGACTGGCGTGAGGGGCGCGGCTGGACCGGCCCGGAAGGCGCGGCGACTAGCACGCACCGCCGGTTGCGGCAACGACGCTCCCCCCGGAGGGCGAGGGTCCCGATGCCGGGCAGGGCGATCCGTCGCGGGCCGCGGGGGGCGCCGTTCGCCTTGCGCGCCCCCATATCAGTCCCTAATCGTCATCTCGCCGCGTCCGGGCTTTCGTCCGGCGCCAGTCAAGGAATGCCCGTGCCGGTCCAGATCCAGATCGTCATCTTCGCCGTGATCGCGGCCATTGTGCTGTTTCAGCTCTATAATGTGCTGGGCAAGAAGGTCGGGCGCCAGCCCGAGGAGGATGCGCGCGCCAAGCCGCCCGCCCCGGCCGGGCCCGCCGGTCCGGTGGAGGTCGGCGCCGCGCGGCCGAACCTGATCGACGCGGCCACCCTGTCCTCGATCGCCGGACTGAAGGCGCGTGACCCCAATTTCGATCCGGTGCGCTTCCTCGAAGGCGCCCGACAGGCCCATGAGACCATCGTGCGCGCCTATGCCGCCGGTGACCGCGAAACCCTCAGGCCGCTGCTCACCCCCCGGGTGATGGAGTCCTTCGAGGCGGGGATCGCCGCGCGCGAGGCCCGCGGCGAGACCGAGGAGACCGAATTCCTGCATCCGGCCCGCGCCGATCTGGAGCTGGCCACCGCCCAGGAGAACCGGGCCACGGCCAAGGTCCGCTTCCTGGCCGAGCTGCGCAACCGGGTGAAATCGGCCGGCCCCTCGGCCGAGGACCAGGTCGAGGACCGGCGCGTGGCCGAGGTCTGGACCTTCGAACGGACCCTCGGCGCCAGCGATCCCAACTGGCTGCTGGCCCGCACCGAGCCCGCCGCCGCATGAGACCGGGCGGCCGCGGGGGCCAGCCCCGGGCGGCCGTCGGCGCCGCCGTTCTCGCGCTGACCCTGCTGCTGGCCGCCTGCGCCACGGCGCCCGGCTCTCCATCTGCCCCCGCGCCATCGCCGGTCCCGGCGCCGATTCCCGCTCCTCCGGGCCCGCCCGCCCCCGCCGGACTGAGCCCGGCGGCCCTCACGGGCTGGGCCGCCGAAGACCATCTGGCGGCCTTCGCCGCCTGGGCCGACAGTTGCCGGGTCTCCCGCGACCCCGCCGCCCGGACCCAGTGCGACCGCGCCCTGCAGATCCGCCGGACCTCGAAGCCGGTGACTCCTTCGCTGGCCCGCGCCTTCTTCGAAAGCGGCTTCTCGGTGGTGGCGGCGGAGACCGCCGACGGCGGGCCGGGGCTGCTGACGGCCTATTTCGCCCCCGAGTACGCCGCGCGGCGGAGGCCGGACGCCGTGTTCGACATGCCGGTGCTGGCGCCCCCGGCCGGCTGGACGCGCGGCCAGGTCCTGCCGCCGCGTTCGCAGATCGAGGCGGCCGCGCTGGCCGACCCGGGCGCCGCGCCCCTGGCGTGGATGCGGGCCGAGGACCTGTTCTTTATGCAGATCCAGGGCTCGGGCTATCTGACCTTCGAGGACGGGTCGAAGGCGCGGGCCGCCTATGCCGCCGACAACGGCCAGAAATTCGCCGGCATCGCCCGGCCGATGGCGGAGCAGGGTCTGCTGCCGCAAAACGGCACCTCGGGCGAGGCCATCCGGGCCTGGCTGGCGGCGCACCGGGGGCCGGAGGCGCGGGCGGTGATGGCGCTGAACCCGCGCTACATCTTCTTCAGCCTCGACCCGGACGACGGCGGCGATCCGAACGGGGCGGCGGGAATTCCCCTGCCCGCGCGCCGCGCCATCGCCGTCGATCCCGGCCATTGGCGTTATGGCGACCTGGTCTGGATTTCGGCCGACGGCGGAAATCTGGTCGGCGCCCGTGGAAGCTACCAGGGACTGGTCATGGCGCTGGACACCGGCTCGGCCATCCGCGGGCCGGTGCGGGCCGACCTGTATATGGGCCGGGGCGCGTCGGCGGGCGAGGAAGCCGGGGCGGTGCGCCATCCGCTGCGGATGTGGCGGCTGGTTCCGCGGGGCTAGTTCGGTTGTCAAAGACCCGGGTTGGGGCAGGCATGCGTCCGCGGCCTCTGCCGGCGAACCGGAAAAGGTGGGGAGGTCGGCGGAGCGCGGGCGTTCGGCCCGGAACCGGTGTGGCCCCCTGCT
>CAZGPS010000224.1:0-4817 GCA_964527675.1 uncultured Brevundimonas sp.
CCGAGGGTGGCCGATCCGGCCTGTTCCGGAACCCGCAGCAGTCGGGCGTCGGTGGATTCGTCGCGCGCGTCGGTCCAGGCCCAGGCGAGGCTCAGATCGAAGCCGCCGCCGAGACGGGCCCGGCCCTCCAGCTCAACCCCGTCGGTCGCGGTCTCGGCGACGTTGACGTAATAGCTGTCGAAGGTCGCGGGATCGAAGATGTAGGTGATCTGGTCCTCGACCTTGAGCCGGTAGATGGTGGCGCGGCCCTCGATCCGTCCGTCAGCGGCGCTCCAGCCGATCGCCGCCTCATAGCCGGTCGCCGTCTCGGGCCGCAGCACGGGGAAGGGTTGCGACGAGAAGCAGTAGTCGCACACCGCCTGACTGATCGACGGAGCCTTGAAGCCCGTGCCGTACGCGGCGGACAGGGTGAATCCCGCTCCGGCGTCGAACGCCGCCGAAACCCGGCCCGTCGTCTTCGAGCCGAAGTCGTCGGTATCGTCGAACCGCAGGGCCCCGGTCAGGCTCAGCCGGTCGGTCGGCTCGACCCGGGCCGTGGCGAAGGCCGAGGTCGTGCCGAGTTGTTCCGTCAGGCCGGTCGACAGGCTGCCTTCGGTGTCTTCCCGTTCGGCTCCGAGGACGAAGGCGACGCCCGCCGCCTCGCCGTCGGCCTGCCAGCGATACGTCTGGCGGTCCGCCTCGAACGCCGTGGGGAAGTCCGTCACCGTCTCGCGGCGGATGTCCGAGGCCGAGAGACTGAACTGGTGCGACAGGCCGAGCGCCTCGAGACGCAGTCGGCCGAAGCCCGACCACTGCTCGCTGGTCTGGGTCCCGTCGGTGTCGGCCAGGACGTAGGCGGGCGCCGGATAGCCGTCGAGGTCGGCCTCGCTGTCGGTCCAGCGGACCGAACCGTCGAGGGCGAGGCCGTCGGTGAAGGCGTAGCGGCCCCGGGCCCCGGCCGTGGTCGAGGTGAAGCCGTCGGCCTCGGTGGCGCCGTCGGCCTCGTCCGCGGCGGAAATGCCTTCGGTGTCAAAATGCGAGACCCAGGCGCCGAAGCCGTAGCGGTCGGTCGAGACGCCGGCCGCCAGCCGGCCCCGGACGGTGTCAAACGACCCGGCTTCGGCCTCCAGCGCCAGACCGTCCAGGTCCCGGGTGGTGAAGGCGATCACCCCGCCGATGGCGTCGGAGCCCCATAGCGACGACTGCGGCCCCGACAGCACCTCGATCCGCTCGATGTCCGAAAGCTCCAGGCCAGAGAAGTCGAAGGACCCATTGACCTCGGCCGGGTCGTTGACCGGGACGCCGTCGACAAGCACCAGGGTCTTGCCCGGCGAGGCGCCGCGCATCCGCACCTGGGCGACGCCGCCGAAGGCCCCGGAGCGGACCACCGACAGGCCGGGCACATCGGTCAGGATGTCCGCGGCGAAAACCGCGCCGCGCTGCTCGATGGTCTGGCGATCAATCACCCGGGCGCCGGGGGTCTCGGCGACGATGGCCGGCAGGCGGGTGGCGGTGACCACCACCTCGGGCAGAACGTCGTCCGGATTGTCCGTCGACTGGGCGTGGGTGGACAGCGGAAAGAGCACGGCCGCGGCCGTGGCGTAGAGGATGGATCGCGTCATTCGCGAAATCTCCGTCGGCCCCGCGCTGGCGCTGCGCGCGGCTTTGTGAAAGCGACCGACCCGGCCCCGAAAAGGGGCGCGGCGCTTGGGTCGGGTCGCTTCGACGGAACAGCTTCCGCGCAAGCGGAAGGGTTGGCCCCACGCCTCTGTCTGGTCCCGGACAGCGGACGAGCGACGTCGGCGGCCAGGTCTCCTGGCTTGCGGGTCAACAGTCGACGTCCACGCCTTCCCGGTTTCCCAGTGGCGCCGGAGCGAGCTCCGGATCGGACGACGATCTCGCCGCCTACAGTTGCGGGCACAGCCGCGGTGTCTGACCGCGTTCCCTTAACCGCCTGCGGCGCTTGTCGCAGCGCGGCGAAGCTTGCGCAAGCCGTCAGACGCCGCTTGAGCGCGCGGGCGCATTCCGTCACCCTGCGGCGCTCATATGAACGCCCCCCTCGCCCATCCGCCGAAAGCCGATCCGCTCCCGTCCTCCGACGGGGTGACGCCGGTCATGGCGCAATTCCTCGCCGCCAAGGCCCAGGCGCCGGACGCCATCCTGTTCTTTCGCATGGGCGATTTCTACGAGCTGTTCTTCCGGGACGCCGAGATCGCCGCGGCGGCCCTGGGCATCACCCTGACCAAGCGAGGCAAGCACCAGGGCGAGGACATTCCGATGGCCGGGGTGCCGGTGCATGCGCTGGACGGCTATCTGGCGCGGCTGATCCGCCAGGGCTTCAAGGCGGCCATCTGCGAACAGCTGGAAGCGCCGTCCGAGGCGAGGAAGCGCGGCTCAAAGGCGGTGGTCCATCGCGACATCGTCCGCGTCGTCACCCCTGGCACCCTGACCGAGGATTCGCTGCTGGACGCCCGCGGGGCCAACCGGCTGGCGGCGGTGTCGATCCGCAAGGGCCGGGCGGCGGTGGCCGTGGTCGAACTGTCGGCCGGCTCGGTCGACGTCGTCGCCTGTTCGCTGGAGGACCTGCCCGCCACCCTCGCCTCGTTCCGTCCGTCCGAGGTGCTGGTGCCCGACCGGCTGTTCTCCGACGAGGCGGCAAAAGCGGCGCTCGACGGGTGCGGCGGCGTGGTCCAGGCCCTGCCGCAGACCCTGGCCGAGCCGGCCGGGGCGCGGGCGAGGGTCGAGCGGCTGTACGGCGTCGCCTCGCTGGACGGCTACGGCGCCTTCGAGGAGGGCGAAGTCTCGGCGCTGGGACTGATCGCCGCCTATCTGGAGACCACCCAGGCCGGCAAGATCCCGGCCCTGTCGCCGCCGCGCCGTTCGGGCGACACCGGCTTTCTGGCCATCGACCCGGCCACGCGCCTGAGTCTGGAGATCGACCGCACCCAACGCGGCGAGCGGGAGGGGTCGTTGCTCGCCTGCATCGACCGCACCGTGACCTCGGGCGGCGCGCGCGCCCTGGCCGAGCGCGTCGCCCGGCCGCTGCGCGATCCCGTGGCCATCAATCATGGGCTGGACGCGGTCGAATGGCTGCTGGAGCGCCGCGACCTGCGCCGCGACCTGCGCGATGGGCTGAAGGCGGCGCCGGACGTGGCCCGGGCGGTGTCGCGGCTGGCGCTGGGGCGCGGCGGGCCGCGCGATCTGGCCGCGATCCGCACCGGCCTGTCGGTGGCCGAGGGCGTCGCCGGCCTGTTCCCGCCGGAACGCGACCCCCTGACCGGACCCCCGGCCCGGCTGGTCGATTGCCTTGACCGGCTGGCGCTGTCGCCCGAGACCGGCGGCCTGCTGGTCGATCTGCACGAGGGTCTGGTGGCCGAGCCGCCGCACCTGGCGCGCGACGGCGGCTTCGTCGCGCCCGGCTATCGGCCGCAGCTGGAGGAGGCCCGCCGCCTGCGCGACGATAGCCGGCGCGTCGTCGCCGATCTGGAAGCGCGCGCCATCGCCGAATCGGGCGTCGCCTTCAAGATTCGCCACAATGCCGTGCTCGGCTATTTCCTCGAGGCCTCGGCCAGGGCCGCCGAACCCCTGCTGCGGCCGAGCGGCGAGAGCCCGTTCATCCACCGCCAGACCCTCGCCAACCAGGTGCGGTTCACGACGGTCGAGCTGTCGGAACTGGATGCGAAGATCAGTCAGGCCGGCCACCGGGCGCTGGCCATCGAGGGCGAGACCTTCGAGACCTGGCGGCGCGCCGTCCAGTCGCTGGCCCGGCCGCTGCAGGCCGTCGCCGAGGCCTTGGCCGAGCTGGACGCCCACGCGGCGCTGGCGGAGTGGGCGGAAGAGGTCGGCGCCGTTCGCCCCAGCGTCGACGACACCGTCTGTTTCGAGGTCACGGCCGGCCGCCATCCGGTGGTCGAGGCGGCGGTGAAGTCCGCGGGAGACCCCTATACGCCGAACGACTGCCGGCTGGACGGCTCGGGCGCCGCCTGCGCCCGGCTGTCGATCGTCACCGGGCCGAACATGGCCGGCAAGTCGACCTTCCTGCGCCAGAACGCCCTGCTGGTGGTGCTGGCCCAGGCGGGCGCCTTCGTGCCGGCCCGGGCCATGCGGCTGGGCGTCGTCGACCGGCTGTTCAGCCGCGTCGGCGCCGGGGACGACCTCGCCCGCGGCCGCTCCACCTTCATGACCGAGATGGTCGAGACCGCCGCCATCCTGACCCAGGCCACTGACCGCTCGTTCGTGGTGCTGGACGAGATCGGCCGCGGCACCGCCACCTATGACGGCCTGGCCATCGCCTGGGCCGTGGCCGAGGCCCTGCACGACCACAATCGCGCCCGCACCCTGTTCGCCACCCATTATCATGAGCTGGCCGGGCTGGAGACGCGGCTGGCCCATGTCTGCAATCTGTCGATGAAGGCGCGCGAGTGGAACGGCGACCTCGTCTTCCTGCACGAGGCGGCGCCGGGGGCGGCCGACCGGTCCTATGGCGTGCAGGTGGCCAAGCTGGCGGGCGTGCCCGCCGCCGTCGTCGCCCGCGCCCGGACGGTGCTGGACCGGCTGGAAGGCGAGAAGACTGCGGCCATCAGCCTCGACGACCTCCCGCTGTTCGCCATGGCCGAAGCGCCCGCTGCGCCGCCGCCCTCTTCGGCCCTGACCGACGCCCTGTCGGCCATCGAGCCTGACGAGCTGAGCCCGCGCGAGGCCCTGGAGGCCCTCTACCGGCTGAAGGCCATCCGGCCTTGACCGCCCGGACGCGGTCGCACCGATCCCGTTCCCGGCCTATATCCACGCCATGAGCCCCCGCAGCCGCCGCCCGGCCGACAGCGCAGACGGCCCCGGTC
>CAZGPS010000225.1:0-4791 GCA_964527675.1 uncultured Brevundimonas sp.
GACGAGGTGTCGGTCGAGACCGGCGCCCGCGTCGCCGACGGCCAGGCGCTGGGCCGCTCGGGCCCGGACGGCGAGATCGGCTTCGAGCTGCGCCGCGAGGAACGTCCGGTCGATCCGGAGCCCTGGCTGGGAGCGGCCGACTAGGGCGGGCCCCTTCGCCGCGCCACGTGCGAATCCGCTTTCAATCCTCTGATGACGCTGATTTTATCGACAGATCGCCGATTGGCCACGATTTGGTCGCCGGTGGCCCCGTAACTGTAGCCGTACAGGCCGCCTTCCCGGCCTGCTGGAAGAAGACCGAATGCGCAAGTTGCTGATGATCGGCGCCGCCGCCGCCACCGTGGTCGGCCTCGGCGCCGCCACGACCGCCGGCCAGACGCCCCGCAACGAGGCCTTCCGCCTGATCGGCCTGTTCGGCGACGCCCTCGCCACGGTCGAGCGCGACTACGTCGTGCCAGTCGACGACAAGAAGCTGATCGAGGCCGCCTTGCAGGGCATGATGGGGGCGCTCGACCCCCATTCGTCCTACCTGCCGCTCAAGGGTTACACCGAGCTGCGCGAGCGGACCGAGGGCCAGTATTCCGGCGTCGGCCTGACCATCTCGTCCGAGGGCGGGCTCGTGAAGATCATCTCGCCGATGGACGGCGGCCCCGCCGCCCGCGCCGGCGTCCAGGCCGGCGACGTCATCTCGGCCATCGAGGGCCAGAATTCGGGCGGCCTGACCGTCAGCCAGGTCTCCGAAAAGCTGCGCGGCGCCGCCGGCACCACCATCAAGGTCACCTTCCTGCGCGACGGCGAAGAGCCGCGCGAGGTCACCCTGACCCGCGAAATCATCAAGATCGAATCCGTCACCGGCCGCATCGAGGGCGAGTTCGGCGTCCTGCGCGTCTCGGCCTTCAACGAGAACACCGGCCGCGAACTGGGCGAAACCATCGCCCGGCTCAAGACCGAGAACCCGGCCCTCAAGGGCTATGTCCTCGACCTTCGCAACAACGGCGGCGGCCTGCTGGACGCGGCCATCGCGGTGTCCGACGCCTTCCTCGAGCGCGGCGAGATCGTCAGCCAGCGCGGCCGCCGGCCGGAGCAGATCCTGCGCTACGCCGCCACGCCGGGCGACCTGACCGGCGGCCTGCCGATCGCGGTGCTGATCAACTATGGATCGGCCTCGGCCTCCGAGATCGTCGCCGGCGCCCTGAAGGACCACCAGCGCGCCACGCTGGTCGGCCTGACCAGCTTCGGCAAGGGGTCGGTCCAGAGCGTCATCCCGCTGCGCGGCGGGGCGGACGGCGCCCTGTCGATCACCACGGCGCGCTACTACACCCCGTCCGGCGCCTCGATCCAGAAGATCGGCATCGAGCCCGACCTCGAGGTCGCCCGCTCCGAGGCCGAGGCGCGCATCGTCTCGCGCTCCAACTTCATCTATTCCGAGGCCGCCTACGCCACCGCCCTGGACGCCTCCATCGGCGCCGAGCGCAAGGGCCCCCACACCCCGCACGAGGCCCCGGGCGAGGCCTGGGACAAGGAGAAAGACTATCAGCTGGAGCGCGCCTTCGACGTGCTCCGCGCCGGCGGGAACCTGACCCGGCTGGCCGCCGCCCCCGAAGGCATCGTCGTCACCGCCCCGGGCGCCACGGCCCTGGCCGCCGCGGATGCGCCGGAGGGCGGGGAGACGCCGTAAGCTAGGGGCTAGGGGCTAGGGGCTAGGGGCTAGGGGCTTAAGAAAGCTGGGACCTCGGCGACGGTCGGCTGGCCCTGTTCTTCCCTAGCCCCTAGCCCCTAGCCCCTACACCCCACCACATGCCTAACACCCCGTTAGGCTTTCTTAACCGACGCACGGCCAATGTGGGCCCCGAAGGAGTCCGTCCCGCGGACCCCCGTTCGAGCGCCCAGTTCCTTGCCCATGTTCGCCAAGCGCCAGTCCGTTCTCGCCGCCACCGCGGGCGCTCCGCCCGCCCGTCGCCCCATGGGCGAAACCCTGGCCCGTGTCGTTCGCGTGCTGAAGAAGCCGCCGGTCGCCGTCGCCGGGGCCGGCGTCCTGCTGCTGGGCGCCGCGGCCCTGTTCGTGACCGTTCTCGGCGATCCCCGCGCCGGCGCCCCCTCGGCCCGCGTCGCCCTGAACCGTCCGGCCGCCGCGCCCGTCGCCGTCCCCACCGGGCTGGAAGCCTTTTCGCTGGACGGTTCGGGCCTGTATCAGGACCTCACCGATGACGGCGCCGATCCCGCGCTGATGGGCGAGGCGGTCATCACCCTTCCCGACGGCGCCTCGGTCTCGGGCGAGGGCGCGCCCGTCACCGCCCCGCGCGTCGCCGCCCGCCCCCTGCCGGCGGCCCCCATCGCCGGCCTCAGCCAGCCCGGCCCGGACGGCCCCCTGCCGCGCATCGCCGCCGACGGCCGCGTCCCCGCCCAGGCCTACGCCCGCCCCTTCGTCGCCAACGGCAACCCCCGCGTCGCCCTGATCGTCGGCGGCCTCGGCCTCAACGCCGTGACCACCCGCGCCGCGATCGAACGCCTCCCGGCCGAGGTGACACTCAGCTTCGTCCCCTATGCCGAGGGTCTGCAGGCCTGGATCGACCTCGCCCGCGCCCAGGGCCACGAGGTCATGCTCGAAATGCCGATGGAGCCGAGCGGCTATCCGGCCAACGATCCCGGCCCCTACACCCTGCTGGCCAACGCCGACGCCGCCGACATCCAGTCGAAGATGAACTGGCTGCTGGGCCGCGCCACCGGCTATTTCGGCGTCACCAACTATCTGGGCGACCAGTTCATCACCTCCGATGAGGGGGTGAACGCCTTCATGGCCGTGTTGCGCCAGCGCGGCGTCGCCTTCCTCGACGACGGCTCGATGAGCCGCCGCCCCGGCGCCTGGGCCCGCGCCAGCGCCAACCGCATCATCGACCAGCAGCAGTCTCCGACCGCCATCATGGGTCAGCTCAACGCCCTTGAGGCCCTCGCCAAGGCGCGCGGCCAGGCGCTCGGCACGGGTTTCAGCTACCCGGTCACGGTCGAGGCCGCCGCCCGCTGGACTGCCGGCCTCGAAGCCCGCGGCCTGCAACTGGCCCCGGCCTCGGCGATGGCGAGCCGGCCGGGGCGCTGACGCGCCAGTGGCGAGTGGCGAGTGGCGAGTGGCGCGCCGCTCGAAGTCGGCGACCCGGGCCCGGACAACTGATCAATGGCGGCTGCAAGGTGACGTCTTGACTCGCCACTCGCCACTCGCCACTCGCCACTGCATGGATCTCTCCCGCTACCGCCCCAACGTCGGCATCGTGCTGTTCCACCCGGACGGCCGCGTCTGGTACGGCCGCCGCGCCAACACCCCGGGCCCGCACAACTGGCAGTTCCCGCAGGGCGGCGTCGATGACGGCGAGGACTATGAGGCCGCCGCCCGCCGCGAGTTGTTCGAGGAAACCGGCGTCACCTCCGTCGAGCTTCTGGCGAAATCCATCGAATGGATCGCCTACGCCTTCCCGGCGGATTACGGCGGCTCCAAACAGGCGCGCGGCTTCGAGGGGCAGAAGCAGAAATGGTTCGCCTTCCGCTTCACCGGCGAGGAGTCCGAGATCGATCTGGAGGCCCACGGCGAGATCGAGTTCGACGCCTGGCGCTGGGGCTCGCTGGATGAGGCGCCCGACCTTGTCGTCCCGTTCAAGCGACCGGCCTACGAAACCGTGGTGGCCCTGTTCGCGCCGCTGGTGGTGTGACCCTAAGCCGTCCCACACCCCTGCGGCTTCACGACCCGCTTCGTCGACGCCGGATATTTCGCCATCAACCCCGCCGGCCGGATCGGCCGCGCTGTGAAACCGCCGCCGCAGTTCGGGCAGACACCCCTCAAGACCCCGTCCACGCACGCCGCGCAGAAGGTGCATTCAAAGGTGCATATCCGCGCCTCGCCGCTGTCGAACGGCAGATCCCGATCACAGCATTCGCAGTTGGGTCTGAGCTCCAGCATCTCGGGTCTCCGGCGGGAATGGCCAGTGGCGAGTGATTCCACCCCGACCGCCAGCGGAAGGGCGACGCCGGACCTCCGGCTCCGCAGGCGCGGGCCAGCCACTGGCCACCCAACTTCATCCCGCCACCCCGTCCGGCGCCAGCCGGAACATCACCAGCCCCGCCAGCACCAGCAGGGCCGCCGCGACCCGCATCGGGCTCAGATGCTCCTGCAGGAACACCACCCCGACGATGAAGGCCCCGACCGCCCCGATGCCCGTCCAGACCACATAGGCGGTCCCCATCGGCAGCGATTTCATCGCCAGGGCCAGCAGGCCGAAGCTGACCGCCATGAAGCCCAGAGTCGCCACGCTGGGCCACAGGCGGGTGAAGCCCAGCGACTGCTTCATGAAATAGGCCCAGACGATTTCCAGCAGTCCGGCGATGATCAACCAGGTCCAGGCCACGGTCGGCCCTCCTCTCAAAGGGCCGGGCCGTCCCGGACTTGATCCCGCGCACGGGAGCGAGGACGTGGCCTCGTCATGCAGGGCTATCTAGGGGCTGGCGCGGCGGGGTCAAGCGCGACCGCCGCGGCGCGAGCGTCAGCGCCCCAAGATCAGTGCCGGAACACCCGCACCCCGGTGAAGGCCATGGCCACGCCGGCTTCGTCGGCGGCGGCGATGACCTCGTCGTCGCGGATCGAGCCACCCGGCTGGATCACCGCCGTGGCGCCGGCGGCGACCGCTTCCAGCAGGCCGTCGGCGAAGGGGAAGAAGGCCTCGGAGGCGCAGGCGCTGCCCTGGGCCAGGGAATGGGCCAGACCCTTGGCCTCGCCGGCCTCGCGGGCGCGGATGGCGGCGATGCGGG
>CAZGPS010000226.1:0-4703 GCA_964527675.1 uncultured Brevundimonas sp.
AGGGCCTTGCAGGCGAGGAAGCCGGCGATGCCGATGGGGACGATCGAGCTTTCGGCCCCGCCGGCGACCATGACGTCGGCGTCGTCCAGCATGATCATCCGCGCCGCATCGCCGATGGCGTGGGCCCCGGTGGCGCAGGCCGTCACGACCGAATGGTTCGGGCCCTTGAGCCCGTGGCGGATCGAGATCTGGCCCGAGGTCAGGTTGATCAGGGCCGAGGGGATGAAGAAGGGGCTGACCCGGCGCGGGCCCTGTTCCTTGAGGATGATGGCGGTGTCGGCGATGGGGCCGAGACCGCCGATGCCGGAGCCGACCATGACGCCGGTGCGTTCGCGCTGTTCCTCGGTCTCGGGCTTCCAGCCGGAGTCGGCCAGGGCCTCGTCGGCGGCGGCGATGGCGTAGACGATGAAGTCGTCGACCCGCTTGCGGTCCTTGGCCGACATGACCTTTTCGTGGTCGAAGACGCCGGGTTCGCCGGGAACGCCGCCGCCGCGGCCGTCGACCGACGGAATCTCGCCGGCGATGGTGCAGCCGTAACCCTCGGTGTCGAAGCTGGTGATCGGGCCGATGCCCGAACGGCCCTCGACGATTCCCTTCCAGTTATGTTCGACACCCCAGCCCAGCGGGGTCAGCAGGCCCAGGCCAGTGACGACGACACGACGCATCCCGCGGTCCTTCAAAGTGAATCTCGCGGGCAGGATAGGGGGTGGAGGCGCGCGGGGCTAGGCGGGAGTGGGAGGTCGAGGCTTCTGGCGGGGAACGAGACGGACATTGGCCTGAAACCAGGAAGCGGACACGGGGCAAGGCAGAAGGTCCGCTTCGCGGTGGTCATCCGATGCCGCAGCAAGGCCAGGGCAGAACCGGCCGTCCGGTCATTCGTTGGGTCCGAATGCAGACTCGCAATCCTCACCGGGCGGGCGCAGGGTTCCTGGCGTCGGCGATCCTGTTGTCCTCGTGCGGCTCCGAGCCCCCTGTCGAAACACCGGATCCGGCAGGATTTCGACGGGTGGAGGCTGTGGGTCCGTTCTCCGTCGCGATCCCGCGAGACCTGTCCCGTCTGCCCGTCATCGGCGTCGATACGGACGTGGACGAGTTCGTCGGGGACGGAGTGCGTCTTGGCTTCTCCTACGGCAGGCATGGGTCGATCCCGCCCCCAGACGGGCTCACCGACTACTCCGCCGGCGATATGACGGTCGATGGCAGGCGCGGGATGTGGGCCGCCTACAGACGGTCTGGCGAAATCAGCGACGGTCTTCCGCACGGGTGGGTGGGTCATGTCGCCACTCCGGCCCGTCGGGGCGCCCGCCCTGGCGAGCCAGTGGGACTGACGATCTATCTGTCCTGCCGTACGCGGCGAGATTGCGAACTCGGCCCAAGGGTCGCCGCGACAGTCCGGTTCGAGTGAGGGGGCTCGGAGCACGGCGCCGGGACTGGTTCCGACCTGGAGCGGACCCCGTGGATGAACGGCATCCGGCTTGCTCAGAGCGGCGGTATAGCCGACATCAGAACGAGCCAACCGATCGGCAAGGCGGCGACAACCC
This sequence comes from uncultured Brevundimonas sp., assembly GCA_964527675.1. Taxonomy (GTDB): domain Bacteria; phylum Pseudomonadota; class Alphaproteobacteria; order Caulobacterales; family Caulobacteraceae; genus Brevundimonas. The sequence continues at coordinate 1,542 of CAZGPS010000226.1, forward strand.
ATGCCAGCTGCAGGATCACGGCCAATCGGCGGCGACGGTCCATCACGACGAGGCCCACCATAGGAAGGGCGAACAACAATGCTTGATAGCCGACCGCTCCTGCCAAGAAGCCCCCGCCTCCTATCCCGGCCCTCCAGTCAGCAGCAACCAGAAGCAGTCCAAGAACCATCACCATCGCGAAGGCGAGAGTGGCTATTAGCGACGCAGTGAGCGTCGCCCCAAGAATGGACGAGGTTTTCGCCGTGGGCTGCATCTGCAAAGGTTTATCTCCACCGGCGACGCGCACAACCCGCCCGAAGGTCTGCTCGCCACTCCCGCGGGCTGTCCGCTCCCGACCCAGAGCGGACATCAATCCATAGAGTTTACCTAGCCGGAATCGGAGCCTGAGAAGTGATCTTGGTTATCGTCCTACTCTCCGCGATCCTAATCGTCCTAGTTCTCGGAATCCGCGCCATATTGGCGCGCATCACCCTGAGCGCAGACCTCATCAGGATTGAGATTGCTCGAGGCCTCCCGCCCCTCGAGCCGGGCCCAAAAACTGGCTACTAACTCCACTATCCAAAGATGGGTGCGTCAACCGCATTTACGCCGACGTCCGCTTTCCGGCCTGATGCTTAGGACCGCCCCCGACCCAAAGCGGACATAGCCCATCCTAGGCAGGTGCTCTGTCCGTCCACTCGCAATGCATTGTTGTTTGAGTATGTCCCATACCCATCGGGGGCTCTCGATGCGGGACCATCCAACCCTCCCCGTCCGTCGCAATCCGCATGGTTGCGCGACAGCTAATCCGGTCCGGAACCTCTCTACCGTCGCGGAGGATCGCTCCGCCGTCGCGAAGCAGTTCGAACTCGCAGGTCTGCTCCTCCGGACTTCCTTCACAGACTAGTTCAATGAAATGGAAATGCGGCCCTGGTTGAGAGCCCCAGAAGTCCATCCACGCGCTTGCAACATCGTTGCCATTCCCAATGAACCCTTCGAGTTCAAGGTCTGTCCAGATCGCCGCCCTCAGTGCCCCCGCAAGCGGCTCTGGAGGGACGGCTTGGAGGAGCAGGAGGAAGACTAGGGGCACCATACGAAAAACCAACAACGAGAACGCCAATCCCGCGCCGATCGAAGACGGTAGTCAAGCCTGCATAGGTCCCGGGCCCATGCCAATGTGCGCTTTCCGGCCTGATGGTGAGGGCTGCTCCCGACCCATTGCAGCCGTTCGGCTGATAGCCGACAACGGGGGATGATCCCGATTGCTCAAGCGATGGAATACGCATTCATTGCGATCTGCATCGCAGCGATGGTCACATGGTTCGTGGGCGCAGCCCATTTCCTACCGGTCTGGTGGGCACTGCTCCGTAAGCGCAAGCCTGAACGCCGAAACATCAAGTGGTCCCTGATTTCGGCGGGGCTATTCATTGCCTTGGTGGGAGCGGGTTTCGGGGTCGGCGGTATAACCGAGTTGGCCGGGGGATGGGGCTGACGGGAGGTCCGCTATCCACCCTCGACCGACCTCTGGAATGTCTGCTGACGGCGGGCTGATCGAACGTCCCGTTCCAAGCGGGGTGCTGATGACCGCAACCGACCCGTTGCGGACATTCCGTCTGCCCGGCAGAAGTGTCGAATGACAGTTCAAATCGCCTGCGCCTCCTGCGGACGACCTCTCACTGGCGAATGCGAGTGGGGAGCGGAGGGCGACTACGACCCCACCTCTGTAGATCGAAACCCAGCAGTTCCTGAGGGAATGCTGGTCCGGTTGAGCGGGGAAGACGCCGTCGATGTGTTTCAGGGCGACAGGATCGTAGGGCGTAAAGTCTACTCTGAGGCTGGTGCGATTGCCTCCAACCCCGAGGATATTCTGACAGACAATTTGACGTCCGTTGGAGCGGATAACGGTTGTTGCGGATCGGATGGGTGCGATGGACCAAACCGAGCGTGCCTGTGCGGTTCAGTGGTCGCCACGCAGTGGAGCGACTGCTGGACCCAAGCCGAGGTTCGATTTTTGCCCGATGCGGTGAAAGCGTCCGACGAGACTTAAGGTCCGCTTCCCACCCTTCCCGGACATCCGGAACTTCCGCTCCGCGCCCTTCCCGGGCATGGCGAGGTGTTCTCGAAGCGACCTGGCGCGCCCCCGGAACACGCGGCGAGCCTGGCCGTTTGATCCGCATGTTGCCCAAACGCCGCCTCCCCCTGTTTCTCATGACGGGCGTCGCCCTGGCCCTGACAGCCTGCGCGACCCTGCAGCGGGGCCCGGTCGGGAACCCGGCCGTCCCGGAACCGGCCAAGGCGGTCGATCTGGAACGCTATGCCGGGCTCTGGTACGAGATCGGCCGCTATGAGAACGGGTTCGAGCGGGGCTGCGAGGGTGTGACCGCTCGCTACACCGTTCGCGATGACGGCCTCGTCGGCGTTCTGAACACCTGCCGCCAGGGCGATGTGGCGGGCGAGGAAAGGACGGCCGAAGGCAAGGCCAGGATCGTCGGGAACAGCGGCGGCGCGAAACTGAAGGTCTCGTTCTTCGGCCCCTTCTACGTCGGGGACTATTGGATTCTGGACCGGGCGGACGACTATTCGTGGTCGATCGTCGGGGAACCCTCCGGTCGCTATCTCTGGCTCCTGAGCCGCACGCCCCGGCCGTCAGCCGAGGTCCGGACGACGATCCTGAACCGGGCGCGTGACCTCGGCTACGATCTGTCACGGGTTCGGCCGGTCGAGCAGCCGCCCGCCTGAAGGGGCAACCTGGGCGGAACCCGAACATCGCCAAACGCAAAAGGCCGCCGCGCGCCTTGCGGCGTCGCGGCGGCCCTTGTGCGCCGTACGAACGGCCGGCGGCTTTAGCCGGCCAGCTTCTCGTCGATGAATTTCACGGCGTCGCCGACGGTCTGGATGTGTTCGGCGGCGTCGTCCGGGATCTCGATGTCGAATTCTTCCTCGAAGGCCATGACCAGTTCGACGTTGTCGAGCGAGTCGGCGCCGAGGTCGTCGATGAAGCTGGCCTTTTCAACGACCTTTTCCGGATCGGCGTCCAGGTGGTCGATGACGATCTTGCGGACGCGTTCCAGGGTGTCGGACATGGGTGTCTCTGCTTTTAGGGCCGCCGGGGCGGCTGTTGTCTCAGTCACTGCCGTATGACGACAGCGGCGACGGTGCAAGCCTTCAACGAAGACTCAGGCC
>CAZGPS010000227.1:0-4287 GCA_964527675.1 uncultured Brevundimonas sp.
GGGCGCCGGCTGCGACATGATCGGCCGGCTGCAACAGGCCTTGCGCGAGGACGCCCAGGTCCGGGCCGCCGTCGCCGGCGCCCGCCGCGCCGCCGGCGGCCGCGCCCTGCTGGTCTGGGACGGCGATTGGGTCCAGACCCCCGGCCAGGCCGGCAAGGGCCTCGCCGGGGTGCGTCAGGCCATCGCCCTCGAGGTCGCCTTCGCCCCCGAGGCCTGCCGCCGCCAGCCGATGCGCGGCCTGGTGCTGATCCGCTTCGCCGACGGCTCGCGCGTGGTGTTCGGGGCCGGCGACTGGCGCTGGTCGCAGCTGCTGGGACGCTAGCGGGGCCTCACAGGAAGGCGCCGGCGGTGCGGATCAGCATATAGATCGCCACCACGAAGATCAGGCCGGCGAACAGGATGTTCAGGGCGCCGCGACGCTGGCCGAGACGGCGCGCGGCCCTCGACCCCAGCAGGCCGCCGCCCAGACCGCCGACCACGAACAGGCCGGCGATGCTCCAGTTGACCAGCCCGGCGAAGGCGTAGCTGGTCGCCGTGGTGACGCCGAAGCCGGTCACCGCCAGCAGCGACGAGGCCATGGCGTTGAGGATCGGCATGCCGGTGGCGGCGATCAGGCCGGGCACGATCAGGAACCCTCCGCCGATGCCGAAGAAGCCCGACAGCAGCCCCGCGCCGAGGCCGAAGCCGATCAGTTTGGGGAAGTTGTCGCGGCCCAGCCGGACGTCGGGCAGGCCCTCGCCCTTGCGGTTCCGCAGCATCAGGCCGCCGACAACCATCATCAGCACGGCGAACAGGGCCAGCAGCTTCTCACCGTCCACCTGCCGCCCGAACCAGGCCCCGATCAGGGCGCCCAGCATGCCGGCGACGGTGAAGACGGCGGCGCAGCGCCACTTCACCGCCCCGGCCCGGCCGTGGTTGACGAGGTTGAGCAGGGCGTTGGCGGCCACGGCCACGGCGCTGGTGCCGATGGCCACGTGCGGATTGCTGACCCCGACCAGATAGACCAGCAGGGGCACGGCCAGCACCGAGCCGCCGCCGCCGACAAGGCCGAGGGTGAAACCCACGACCGAGCCGGAGGCAAGGGCCAGGACGGCCTGCAGCGGATCCATCTAGCGGCGCTGGACCGGCAGGCCGGCGGCCTGCCAGCCGTCGATCCCGCCCTCTAGCAGATAGACGTCGTCCGTCTCCACCACGCCGGCCAGGGCGCCGGCGTTCATCCGCGTGCGGGCCCCGCTGCGGCAGTGGAAGATGACCGGTTGGCCGGGCTGGGCGGCGACCCCGGCGGCGCCGGTCGACAGCGGGGCGGGATGGGCCCCGGCGATGACGAGGGCGCACTCCGCCGGCTCGCGGATGTCCACCATCAGGGCGCCGTCGGCGACGAGGGCGGCGGCTTGCTGGGGGGTGATGGCCTTGACGGTCATGAGGGGTCTCCCTGGGTGGGTTGCGGACGGGACGACCCCGCCAGCTGGGGGCAGTAGATCTCGCTCAGGGCGCCGAGCACGGGCAGGACGGCCGGGTCGGCGATGCGGTAGTACAGCGTCTGCGACTCGCGCCGGAAGGCGACCAGCCCCTCGGCCCGCAGCCGCGCCAGATGCTGCGACAGGGCCGACTGGCTGAGCCCGACCTCGGCGGTCAGCGCCCCGGCCGTCATCTCGGCCCGGCCCGACAGCTGGCACAGGATCAGCAGCCGGTGCTCATTGGCCAGGGTCCGCAGCAGCCGCGAGGCCTCGGCCGCTTTCGCGGCGAGGGCTTCGATCGGCGGGCTTTCACGGGTAGGGGCGGCAGTCGACGTCATCGGCCTCGTTCCATTAGACTTGCCTAATTTAGAAACAGCTAATATATGTGTCAACACCGAATGCACAGGAGCCCGTCATGACCTCCACCCCCGAAATCCGCGCCTTCTTCGACGCGCCGACCAACACCGTCAGCTACCTCGTCTCCGACCCCGTCACGCGGCAGGCCGCCGTCATCGACCCGGTGCTCGACTACGACCCGGCGACCGGCGCGATCGACACCCGCTCGGCCGCGGCCCTGCTCGACGAGGCCGCGCGCCTGGGCTTGACCGTGGTCTGGACGCTGGAGACCCACGTCCACGCCGACCACCTGAGCGGCGCCCCCTTCATCAAGGCGAAGACCGGCGCCCCCATCGGCATCGGCGAGCACGTCAAGGACGTGCAACGCATCTTCCGCCCGGTCTTCAACGCCGACGACGTCGACGGCCAGGGCGGCGATTTCGACCGCCTGTTCCACGACGGCGACCGACTCGCCCTCGGCGGGCTGGAGATCGAGGTGCTGCACACCCCCGGCCACACCCCGGCCGACGTCAGCTACCGCATCGGCGACGCCGTCTTCGTCGGCGACACCCTGTTCATGCCCGACTACGGCACCGCCCGCGCCGACTTCCCCGGCGGCGACGCGCGCCAGCTGTACCAGTCGATCCGCCGCCTGCTGGCCCTCCCGCCGGAGACGCGGCTGTTCATGTGCCACGACTACAAGGCCCCCGGCCGCGACCACTACGCCTGGGAGACTACCGTCGCCGCCCAGCGCCGCGACAGCGTCCACGTCCACGACGGCGTGACCGAGGCCGATTTCGTCGCCATGCGCACCGCCCGCGACGCGACCCTGTCGGCGCCGAAGCTTCTTCTCCCCTCGATCCAGGTGAACATGCGCGCCGGCCGCTTCCCCCCGGCCGAGGCCAATGGCGTGCGCTATCTGAAGATCCCGGTGAAGGAGCGGGTGCAGGCGTGAAGGCGGCGCGGAAAGTCGCCGAATTCGTGCTGACAATCCGCCGCCCCCTATCCTAATAATTTCGCCCAACCCCCTGATTTTCCTCAGACCGACCCCCGGCCCAGCGTCAACAACCCGCCACAGGAAGCCGCCGGCGGATAATGCCGGCATGGCCAAGAGCAAACTTTCCGACGACCAATGGCTGGCCCTCTTCGCCGAGGAGCTGGCCGGCGTCCCGCGCCGCATCCTGTCCCCGAAATACGGGGTGTCGAAGAGCGCCATCAACGTCCAGGCCCTGAAGCGCGGCCTGCGCAAGCGCGACACCGGCGCCATCGACCACCGCATGCGCCCGCCCGGCGGCTGGCCCGAGCACGAGCCCCTGCCGCAGAGCCGCCTCGGCATGACCCCGGCCGACTGGCGCGCCGGCGCCCAACGGCGTCTCGACGGCGAGTGCGACCGTGCCATCGCCGCCGACCTCGGCGTCAGCACCGGCGCCCTCAACAACCAGGCCGCCGGCTTCGGCATGCTCAAGCGCGACGTGCCCGGCGCCGTCTACCGCTCCCACGCCCGCCGCGACACGGCCGCGCCCGACCCGTGGGACGAGCTCGACGACGACGCCCCCGCCGCCGCGATCACGCTGCGCGACGCCCAGACCCCGCCCGAGGCCCTGCCCGACGGCGGCCCCTGGTCCACCTGGCTGTTCCTCGGCGGCCGCGGCGCCGGCAAGACTCTCGCCGGGGCCAGCTGGCTGGCCGACCAGGCCGAGGCCCTCGGCCCCGGCGGCCGCCTCGCCCTGATCGGCCCGACCCTGCACGATGTGCGCGAGGTGATGATCGAGGGCGTCAGCGGCGTCCGCTCCCTGCCGCGCTGGACCCGCGCCACGCGGCCCAAATTCCAGTCGTCGCGCCGCCGCCTGATCTTCGCCAACGGCTGCCAGGCGTACGCCTTCTCGGCCGAGGACCCCGACAGCCTGCGCGGCCCCCAGTTCAGCGCCGCCTGGGCCGACGAGTTCTGCGCCTGGCGCGGCAGCGGCCCGCGCGGGGCGGCGGAGACATTGGCCCTCCTGCGCATGGGTTTGCGGCTGCCCCTCGCCCCTTCTTCGATCCCCTCGCCCCTCCCGCCCCACCCCCGCCTCGTCGTCACCACCACCCCGCGCCCCACCCGCGCCCTCGTCCGCCTGCGCGACGAGGCGACCTGCGCCCTGACCCACGCCCCCACCGCCGACAATGCGGAGAACCTGTCCCCCGGCTTCCTCGACAACCTCCACGCCCTCTACGGCGGCACCCGCCGCGCCGCCCAGGAGCTGGAGGGCCAGATCGTCGAACTGGACGGAGCCCTGTTCACGGCCGAGATGATGCAGCGGGCGCGGACGCCGCCCGTCGACCAACCGCTTCCTTCTCACCTCGGGGGAGAAGGTGGGCGGCGCAGCCGCTCGGATGAGGGGGATGTCGCCCCATCCACAACGCCGGCCGGTCAGCCGACCGCCGCCACCCCCCTCATCCGGCCCTACGGGCCACCTTCTCCCCCAAGGGGAGAAGGGAATTATGAGCGCATCATCGT
>CAZGPS010000227.1:4297-4693 GCA_964527675.1 uncultured Brevundimonas sp.
GGCCGGCCCGCAGCTCAAGGTGGTGTCGAACTACGCGGTCGGCTTCGACAACGTCGACGTGCCCGCCGCCACCGCCCGCGGCGACGCCTGCGGCCTGATCGCCGCCGCCTCCTACCGCCGCCCCGACGGCGTCCGCTGCGCCGTCATCCTCGCCGACCGGTCGATCGCCGGCCTCGGCCCCGACGCCTGGGCCCGCCGCGCCGTGGCGCTCGCTGAGGAGTTCGGGGCCACGGCGGTGGTGGCCGAGGTCAACCAGGGCGGCGACATGGTCCGGGCGGTGCTGAAGACCGCCGGCGCGACGCTGAAGATCCGCGAGGTCCACGCCACGCGCGGCAAATACGTCCGCGCCGAACCCGTCGCCGCCCTCTACGAACAGGGCCGCATCCACCACGCGGG
>CAZGPS010000228.1:0-4689 GCA_964527675.1 uncultured Brevundimonas sp.
TCTATGCGGCGGCGACCTTGGCGCGCTCCGCGCGGTTCGTCCAGCGGGCCAGTGAAGCGCGCAGCGCTTCGGGCTCCAGCGGCTTGACCAGATGGTCGTCCATCCCCGCTTCCAGACAGGCGCGGCGGTCCTCGGCGAAGGCGTTGGCGGTCAGGGCCACGATCGGCGTCTCGTCGCCGCGGGCGCGGATGGCGCGGGCCGCGCTGGGCCCGTCCATGCCCGGCATTCGCATGTCCATGAAGACCAGGTCGTACCGCGCCCGCTTCAGCGCATCGAGCGCCTCATGGCCGCTGGCGGCGGTCTCGACCGCGCAGCCTTCCCGACGCAGCAGGGTGGCGGCCAGCAGGGCCCCGACCGGATTGTCCTCGACCAGCAGCACCCGGGTGCCCGAGAATCGGGTCACGGCGACGCGGTCATCCTCCGGAGGCGGGGGCGGGGGTCCGGGCTGCATCGTCAGCTGGGCGCCCGAGGCCGCCAGCACCCGCTCGGCCAGCGAGGCGCGGCGCAGCGGCTTGATCAGATAGCCGTGGAAGCCGGCCGAGCGATAGCGGGCGATCAGGTCGCGCTCCGACGGCTTCAGCAGGACGATGGCGCGGCCTTCGGACGGCCGGGGCACGAGGCCTTCGCCCGCGGGACGGGCGGCGTGATCGATGATCATGACCGGCGCCCTGGCGGCGACGGCGCCGCCGGACGCTTCGATCTGGGCCACGGCGGCGGCGCGCACGAACGGATCCGGGCTCACCACGGCGACCGTCTGGCCGCCGAGAGATCGGCCGCGGTCCGCAGCGTCCTTGACGGCGGGGAACACCGCCTCGAAGCGGAAACGGGCGCCGGGGCCGTGGGGCCGATCGGCGACGCTGACCGTGCCGTTCATGGCCGCGGCGAGCTTGCGCACCACCGCCAGGCCGAGGCCGGCGCCGCCGAAGCGGCTGGCGTCGGAGGCGTCGACGTGGCCGAACTCCTCGAAGATCCGGCCCCGCGCTTCGAGCGGCACGCCGGGCCCGGTGTCGTCGACGATGAAGGCCAGCCTCGGCGCCTTCATCGAGCCGCCCGAGCGCTCGACCGTGATGCGAACCCCGCCGTTTTCGGTGAATTTGACCGCATTGCCCGTGAGATTGAACAGCACCTGCCGCAGCCGGCCCTCGTCGGCCATGACGTCGACCGCTTCCGGCGCGACCGACCAGGCGATTTCCAGCCCCTTCTCATGCGCCTTCGGGCTCAGCAGTTCGGCGACGCCGCGCACCAGCCCTTCCAGATCGACCGGCGCGGAGTCGAACTCCAGCCGGTCGGCCTCCAGCCGGGCGTAGTCGAGCAGGTCGTTGACCAGTCCGAGCAGGTGTTCGGCCGAGGACCGGGCGGCCTCGGCATAGGCGCGCTGGGCGCCGTCGAGGCGCGTCCGGGACAGCAGGCCCAGCATGCCGATGACGCCGTTCAGCGGCGTTCGCATCTCGTGGCTCATCAGGCGCAGGAACTGATGCTCGGCGCCCTCGGGGACGGGCCCCTGCGCCGTTGTCTTGTCCGGAACCGCCTTCGTCCTGCGCGCCATAGCCATCCCCTCAGCAGGGTGAACCATGGCGCAGGAGGTCTTAAGGCTGTTTCAAGCGGGTCGGTTAAGGAAGTCTGGCGATCACCAGGCCGGACTCCCGCTCCGCTGATCCGCCTGGCGTTCGAAGTCGCCCTGGACGCCGACCGTCGAGCGACGGTGCACCAGGGCCTCGGCGATGTGCCGGCGCAACACGCCGTCGCAGCCGTCGAGATCGGCGATGGTCCGGGCCAGCCGCAGGGTGCGGGTCCAGCCGCGGGCGGTCAGGCCGCCAGCCTCCCCGGCGCGCATCAGCAGGGCGCGCCCCGCCTCGTCCGGTCGGGCGAAACGGTCCAGCGTCTCGCCGGAGGCGCGGGCGTTGACGGCCTGGTCGCGGGCCGTGTCCGGATCGACGCCGGCGGCGCGCAGACGATCTTCCTGCAGGGCCCGGGCGGCCAGAACCCGCGCCGCAGCCTCGGCCGTGCCCTCCGCGGGGGGCGGCAGGGCCATGTCGGCGGCGGTGACCGGCGGCGTCTCGACGGTCAGGTCGATGCGGTCGAACATCGGCCCGGAGATGCGGTTCTGATAGTCCCGCTGACAGCGCGGAGCCTTGCCGCACGCCCCCTTGCCGCCGCCGCCGAGGCCGCAGCGGCACGGATTCATCGCCGCCACCAGCTGGAACCGGGCCGGATAGCGGACGTGGGCGTTGGCCCGGGCGACCACGATCTCGCCCGTCTCGAGCGGCTGACGCAGGGAATCCAGGGCCTGGGCGCTGTACTCGGGCAATTCGTCGAGGAAGAGCACGCCATTGTGCGCCAGCGAGGCCTCGCCCGGCTTGGCGCGCAGGCCGCCGCCGGTCAGGGCCGCCATCGAGGCCGAATGATGCGGGCTGCGGAACGGCCGGTCGCGGGTCAGGGCCCCGCGCTCGATCAGCCCGGCCACCGACCAGACCATCGAGGTCTCCAGCAACTCCTTTGGCGTCAGCGGCGGCAGCAGGCCCGGCAGTCGCGCCGCCATCATCGACTTGCCCGATCCCGGCGGGCCGACGAACAGCAGGTTGTGACCGCCGGCCGCCGCGATCTCCAGCGCCCGTTTGGCGCTCTCCTGACCCTTGACCTCCCGCAGGTCGGGCACGCGCTCGCCGGATCGCATCGCCCCCGGCTCGGGCCGGCGCAGCACCTGGACGCCCTTGAAATGATTGACCAGGCCGATCAGCGACCGTGGCGCCAGCACCGCCACCTCGCCCGCCCAGGCCGCCTCCGGTCCGTTCGCCTCGGGGCAGATCAGCCCCAGGCCCATGGCGTCGACCGCCACGGCTGCGGGCAATGTCCCGCCGACCGGCGCCAGCTGCCCGTCCAGCCCCAGTTCGCCGACGGCGGCCCAGCCGGCCAGGGCGTCGGCCGGGATGACCCCCATGGACGCCAGGAGGGCGAGGGCGATCGGCAGGTCGAAATGGCTGCCTTCCTTGGGCAGGTCCGCCGGGGCGAGGTTGGCGATGATGCGTTTCGGCGGCATGGCCAGGCCGATGCCGGCGAAGGCGCCGCGCACCCGCTCCCGGCTCTCGGCCACCGCCTTGTCGGCGAGGCCGACGATGACGAAAGACGGTTCGGCGGCCGACAGCTGCTGGACCTGGACGTCAACGCGCCGGGCGTCCACGCCCTCGAACGCCACTGTGACGACGCTGGCCACCATGGGCCCCTCCCGCTATCCGCGAGGAACGAACCATGAACCAGCAACTTTTACAAGAGCGATGTTATGCGGCGGCGGCCGCGCGTTTGCGCTCGATCACGTCCCACATCAGCGCCGCCGCATCGACGCCGGTGAACCGCTTCAGTTGCTGCGCCCCGGTGGGCGAGGTGACGTTGATCTCGGTCAGCCAGTCGCCGATCACGTCGATGCCGACGAAAATCAGGCCGCGCCGCTTCAGCTCCGGACCGATGGCGGCGCAGATTTCGCGGTCCCGGGCCGTCAGTTCGACCGGCGCCGCCGTGCCGCCGACATGCAGGTTGGAGCGCACCGCGCCCTCGGCCGGAACGCGGTTGATGGCCCCGACCGGCTCGCCGTCGACCAGCAGGATGCGCTTGTCGCCCTTCGAAACCGCCGGAAGGAATTTCTGGATCACCAGCGGATCACGCGAGCCGACGGCATGGATTTCGATCAGGGCTTCCAGATTGGGATCGTCGGCCTTCAACCGCACTACGCCTGAGCCGCCGGCCCCATGCAGGGGCTTGAGCACCACATCCCCGTGGCGGCGATGGAAATCCACAAGGGCGACAGGATCGGAGCTGATCAGGGTCGGCGGGGTCAGGCCGGGGAAACGAGTGACCAGCAGTTTCTCGGGCGCCGAGCGCACCTCGGCCGGGTCGTTCACCACCAGCGTCTTCGGATGCACCGTCTCGAGCAGATAGGTGGCCGTGACATAGGCCATGTCGAACGGCGGATCCTGCCGCATCAGGATGACGTCCACGTCCTCGGCCAGATCCAGCTTCAACTCCTCGCCAAAGCTGACGTGGTCGCCGGCGTTGCGGCGCAGCGTGACCGGCCGGGCGCGGCAGAACAGCCGGCCGTCCTCCAGCGCCAGGGTGCGGAAATCATAGACCCACACCGGATAGCCCCGGTCCTGGGCTTCCATCGCCTGCAGGAAGGTGGTGTCGGAGTCGATGTTGACCGCCTCGATAGGGTCCATCTGGATCGCGACTCTCAGCATGCCCTTGTCCTTCCGCGTGAGGGAGCTTGGCTAATGGGCAGTGGCGAGGGCCGGCGCAAGCCCGGTCAGAGGGCGCTGCGGGTCGTGATCGACGCGACGGCGCATGGAGACCGATTGAGAGAGGACCCTCAGATCAACGCCGGCATGGGGTCGAACGATCGCGCCGCCCCGGGGTCACTGGTCAGGGCGGCGGGGCCCGCCGCCGCCCGGTGACGAAGGCCTTGTCGATGCAAACCCTGCCGTCCCTCCCGCAAGTCGGGAAGAACAGCGCTGCTTCGAGGCCGTCAGGGCCGGGTCTGGCCCTTGCCGCGGATGACGTATTTGAAGCTGGTCAGCTGCTCGGCCCCGACCGGGCCGCGGGCGTGCAGACGGTCGGTGGAGATGCCGATCTCGCCGCCGAAGCCAAACTCGCCGCCGTCGGCGAACTGGGTCGAGGCGTTGGCCAGGACGATGCCGGCGT